>NZ_CALBSN010000155.1 GCF_937967675.1 uncultured Flavobacterium sp.
ATGATTTCATTTTGATAAAGTATTATATTTACACCACAAAAATATAAAATATTCGGATGTTAGCAAGCATTTTTAGTAAAACAAGACCATTTAATTATTTAGTAGTAGGTATTCTATCGCTTTTTTTCTTTTCTGTAAAGATAATTGCGTTAGCACAACCTAACGCTAATTGGATTTATTATGCTGAAGAATTTGGTTTGTATCTGTTACTTTTTGGGTCATTATTCATTTTAAATTTCATTACCCTTAAGAACGGATTAACCAAAGGAAACAATTATGCGTTATTTTTATTCTTTGTTTTTCTTTTGTTCTTTTCCTCTATTTTCCAGAATAAAAACATCATTATTTCTAACTTTTTATTGCTTTTGGCATTAAGAAGATTAATTTCCTTGAAATCTTTATTGCAAACAAAAGAGAAAATTTTTGATGCTTCGTTTTGGATTTTCCTAGCGGCTTTATTTCATTTTTGGAGTATTTTTTACATTGTTTTGGTGTTCATTGCTATTATCCTTCACGTTTCAAAAGATTACCGAAATTGGATTATTCCTTTCATCGCTTTATTTGCCGTAACCATTTTGTTCTTTCTAGCGAATAGTATTTTAGACAATACACTATTGAGTACACTGTTAGATAAAACGTATATCAGTTTTGATTTTTATTATTTCGAAAATGTTTACCAACGAATTGCTTTGGCCTTATTTACCTCAATAAGTTTGTTTTTCTTTGTAACGCATGTTTTTGATTTACCAAATAAAGCTCTGAACATGCAATCGTCTCACAAAACGATTTTGTTTTCTTTTATTCTTGGAGTTGGAATTTATTTACTTTCTGCCAATAAAAACAACGGATGTTTAGCGTTCTGTTTCGGACCTTTAGCTATAATTGGAGCCAATTTTATAGAGAAAATTGAAAACAATTGGGTGAAAGAAATTGTGGTGTATGCCTTATTAGGTTTGGGAATTTTCTTCTTTATAATGCAATTATAATTTGATTCCGTAAGCCAAATCTCCAGCATCACCTAAACCTGGAACAATGTAGTTGTGTTCGTTTAGTTTTTCATCTAAAGCCGCTACCCATAAGTGACAATTTTCAGGAACGTTTTTTTCTAAATATTCAATTCCTTCTGGAGTTGCAATAACAACAGCAATATGAATTTCTTTAGGTTTTTGTTCCAAATGTAATTTGTGTAAAACGGCTACCAACGATTGTCCAGTAGCTAACATGGGATCAATTAAAATTAAATTTTTCCCTTCGAAAGACGGCGCAGCTTGATATTCCACTAAAATTTCAAACTTATCATCGTTGTCATAATGATTACGATAAGCCGAAACAAATCCGTTTTCTGCATTATCGAAAAAGCTCATAAAGCCTTGATGTAGTGCTAAACCAGCGCGTAAAATCGAACATAAAACTACAGGTTCGGCAATAGTAGTAGTGTGTTTGATGCCAAGAGGCGTTTGCACATCGATATTTTTGTAATCAAGCGTTTTGCTTAATTCATATGCCATTATTTCTCCAATACGTTCAATATTTTTTCGAAAACGCATGCTGTCTTTTTGTATGGTAACATCGCGAATTTGCGCCAAAAAATGATTAAGAATACTGTTTTGTTCGGAGATATAATGAATGTGCATCGATTTTATTTTTTGTAATTCAGGATAAAAGTACAAAAAATCGCTATTTTTGTAGCAATTTAAAAGAGATAATTATGTTTGCTGAATTTGCATTTCCCATTTTTGAACAAAGTATCAAAACGTATCACATTATTGATGATGTGTATCAACCCGTTGTAAATCCTTATGAAAAAGGAACTATTGAGTATTTGTTGTTTGCAAAAAACTGGGTAGATACGGTGCAATGGCATTATGAAGATATCGTTCGTGATCCAAATATTGACCCGGTTGCAGCTTTAGATTTAAAACGTAAAATTGATGCTTCCAACCAAGTTCGTACAGATATGGTAGAATACATCGATAGTTATTTCTTAGATAAATACAAAGACGTTCAAGTAAAACCAAATGCAAAAATCAACACGGAAAGTCCAGCTTGGGCAATTGACCGTTTGTCGATTTTAGCATTGAAGATTTACCACATGAACGAAGAGGCAACTCGTGCAGAAGCTACAGCTGAACACAGAGCAAAATGTCAAGAAAAATTAAATGTATTGTTAGACCAAAAGAACGATATGTTTACTTCAATCAGTCAGTTAATTGAAGATATTGAAGCAGGTGACAAATACATGAAAGTCTACAAACAAATGAAAATGTACAACGATGAGGAGTTAAATCCAGTGTTGTATCAAAATAAAAAATAGTCATCATTTGATGTCTAAACCAAAACACATATTGGTAATAAGGCTCTCAGCCATGGGTGATGTTGCAATGACAGTTCCTGTGTTGAGAGCCTTAGTTTTGCAATACCCTGAAGTAAAAATCACAGTAGTTTCCCGACCTTTTTTTCAACCTTTTTTTGACGGAATTCCAAATGTGAATTTCTTTGGTGTGGATTTGAATAAACGACACAAAGGATTCATCGGCTTACTTCGATTATTTTCCGATTTACGAAAATTAAAAATTGATTTTGTTGCCGATTTACACAATGTACTTCGTTCTAAAGTTGTTCGAACCTTATTCGTTTTAAACGGAAAAAAAGTAGCTGCAACCGATAAAGGAAGAGCTGAAAAGAAAGCATTAACTAGTTTAGCCAACAAAGTTTTTGCTCCAGTGAAGCCAATGGTTGAAAGACATGTTGATACTTTCAAACAACTTGGATTTTCAATTGATTTGACGAATCCATTATTTCCAGAAAAAGCGATTTTATCAGAAGAAATCCTTTCAATAACAGGAGCTAAAAATCAAAATTGGATAGGAATTGCACCTTTTGCACAATACGAAAGTAAAGTGTATTCTTTGGATTTAATGCAAGAAGTAATTGATGGTTTAGCTGAAAATAAAAACAATAAAACCTTCTTATTTGGCGGTGGCGAGAAAGAAATTCAGTTGCTAAATCAATTACAAAATCAACATGAAAATGTAATCGTTTTAGCCGGAAAACTAAAATTCAAGCAAGAATTAGAAGTTATTTCCAATTTAGATGTCATGCTTTCTATGGATTCAGGAAATGCGCACATTGCAGCTATGTTAGGCATAAAAGTCATTACACTTTGGGGAGCAACGCATCCTTATGCTGGTTTTAAACCGTTTAATCAACCCGATGATTTTTGTTTGACTTCGGATAGAACTCAGTATCCATTATTGCCAACTTCCATTTATGGAAACAAAAAGGTAGAAGGTTATGAAGATGTGATGCGAACGATTTTGCCTAATACAATTATAGAAAAAATAGAAAAGGAGCTGAATTAGCTCCTTTCTTATTAACCAGCAACAAGATTAAATTCAGTATTAACAATTTTATTCTCTTTAATTTCAAAAGATCCAATATATGAATGTTCAGGACACCAATCTAAGTCTTTTACAAAAGAAGCTTCATTGATCTTTAAAATAAAAGTCTTAGACGTTTTATCGAACGAAATTTTCATTACATCCATGCATTCACAATCAAAATTTTCAAATAGAACTTCTTTTTCAAACTCTTTACCTTTTTTTAAATCTTCAATTTTAATATCCTTTAAAAAATCTTCTAAAATTTTATAACTAAAAGGAGTTTGAGTTTGTTTATTAAATTTCTCAAATAAGATTTTAATTTGAGATTTATTAAAATTTTGTCCTAAATTAAGATTACAAGAAAATAAAGTAAAAGTCAGAAAGAATGTAATGTAAAATCTATTAAACATCATCAAAATCAATCTTAATCGTAGCTGTTGTTGGATGTGCTTGACAAGCCAATGTTAATCCTTCTGCAATTTCGGCATCGGTTAAAATTTGGTTCTTTTTCAAGACCGCTTCACCTTCTGTAATTCTACAAATACAACTGCTGCAAATTCCACCTTGACAAGAATACGGTACATCTAAACCTTGTTTTAAAGCCGCTTCTAATAAGGTTTGTTTTTGACTCATTTCGAAAGTTGTTTCTTCATCATCAACTAAAATAGAAATTTTAGTGTGCCCATCAGCGCTTGCAACGGTTTCTCCTTCGCTTGAAGAAGTAGAGAACAATTCGAATTTAATATCTGAATCGGAAATATTATTTTCTTTCAATGTATCCGAAACCAAATTGATCATCTCTTCTGGTCCGCATAAATAGAATTTTGAGAATTCCATTTCGGCATGTTTGTTTTTCAAGATAAAATTTACCGTTGATTTATCAATTCGACCAAACAAAGCATTATCAGCAGTAGATTGACTGTAAACGTATTGCACAAATAAACGCCCAACATATTGCAATTGTAAATCGTGTAATTGGTTGTGGAAAATGGTATCTTTTTCCGATTTATTTCCGTAAACCAATACAAAAGTACTGTTTGGTTCTTCTTCTAAAACCGATTTTAAAATCGAGTAAACGGGTGTAATTCCACTACCAGCCACGAAAGCCGCATAGTTTTTCTGACGTTCTGCTTTAGGTTCGAAAGTAAATTTCCCTTCTGGAGTTCCTACTTCGATTACATTTCCAACCGCTAATTTTTCATTGGCAAATTTTGAGAAGAAACCGTTTTGGATAGCTTTCACAGCAATGCATAACTCGCCACTTTTTGGAGAAGAGCAAATGGAATATGCTCTTCTAATTTCTTGTCCGTCAAGCGTAATTTTTAAGTTTACGTATTGTCCAGCAACGAATTGGTAATACGATTTTAATTCGTCGGGAACATTAAAAAGAATCGAAACCGCATCGGCCGTTTCTTTGATGATTTCTTTAATGCTTAATTTATAAAATGATGACATGTGATTTTATTTTTTACAAAAATAAAAAAAAGAACCCGAAGGTTCTCAATTTATTCCACAAACAACGCTTTTAATTCAGTTGCTTCGCTTGGTTTCATTTTTCCAGCTAAGACTAAGCTTAGTTGTTTTCTTCTTAATGCTGCGGCAAATCGTTCTTTTTCTAAATCGGTTTCTGGAACAATTGGTGGAACTGGAATTGGTCTTCCAGTTTCATCAACGGCAACAAAAGTATAAATCGCTTCGTTGGCTTTGTTTTTAATTCCTGATTCTCTGTCTTCAATCCAAACATCAATAAAAATTTCCATAGAAGTGTTGAATGTTCTTGAAACTTTAGACTCGACAGTTACTACACTTCCTAAAGGAATAGCTCTGTTAAACGCCACGTGATTCACAGATGCCGTTACACAAATTCTACGGGAGTGTCTTCTTGCAGTAATACTCGCTGCTCTATCCATACGCGCTAGTAATTCACCACCAAATAAATTGTTTAAAGGATTCGTTTCACCTGGTAAAACTAAGTCGGTTAAAGTAGTTACCGATTCTGAAGGAAATTTTGGTTGCATTGTTTTTTTTGCAAAGATAAAGAGGAATTTGATAATTAAATGCAAAAAAAAATCCCAAAATTGGGATTTCAATAATTTTTATACAAAATGTTAAAAATTTATTCGATTAATAACCAAGCCTCTGCATTGTGCGATTTTTGAATGTTTTTTCTTTCCGTTTGAGCCTCGTTTAAGTTTTTGAAACTTCCATAAACCACAGGATATAAATTGTGTTTGTTTATAGGAAGCATCTTAGCATTTTCAAAACCTGCTGCTTTTAATTCGGCAATAGCTTTGTTAGCATTCACTTCACTTCTATAAGCACCAGCAACTAAATGATAAGGCATTTTTTCTTCAACCGGAGCCGCTACACTTAATTCAACGGCTTCAACCGGAGCGCTAATTACAAAAGTCGCTTCTTGAATTTGTTGTTGTACTTTTTCTTGTACGTTTTTCTGAACCGCTAAAGTTTTAGTCTCAATTTGTTGATCGTAATACGTTTTATATCCAAAACCACCAGCGCCCAACATCACCACAAAAATAGCAGCATATTTCAAATACGAGTAATCTCTTTTTCTTTCAGGAGTAAAAATAATAGGAGCCTTTTCTTCCAAAGCTTCTACTTCTTGTTTTAAAACTTCTCTTGTAATTTCTGGAGAAACAAAAGGAGTTAATCCAAAAGAATCTGTTAAATAATTTACTGTATTCGCTGGTTCAAAAACCCAATTCATTTCATTGTTCACCGAAATCTCGCCAATGTTTTTCAATACCACACGATTGCGGTTTTGCAACAAATACGTCCATTCGTTCACCACATCACCAATTTTGATTACCGCTAATTCGTAGGACATTT
>NZ_CALBSN010000156.1 GCF_937967675.1 uncultured Flavobacterium sp.
TTTTTTCCACAAATGTTTCTCTTTTTGAAGCGTTTGGGTTTCCATTTTGTCTTCCACTCGTGCCCAAATCTTTTCCATGCTTGGAAAGTCTTTTTGCTCGGCGTTTTCGGCAGCTTGTTGTATTTTTTTATATAATTTTTCTTCTGTTCCCATGACTATTTTGCTTTTTGATAATAAAAAGTTCTTACCAATTCTTTTAATTTACTTTTCGCTGCATTCAATTGCGATTTCGATGTTCCTTCACTTATTCCCAATTGTTCGGCAATTTCTTTGTGCGAATAACCTTCAATCACAAACAAATTAAAAATCGTTTGGCAGCCATCGGGTATATATTGGAGTAAATTGAGTAAATCTTCTTCTTCTAAATCAGTGACTTCATCAGCTAAAGGTTGCGAATTATAACTTACATCTTCCAAATACAAATTAAAATTGATATTCTTTTTTATTTGTAAAAGGCAATTATTTACCGTTATTTTTCGTGCCCAAGCTTCAAAAGCTAAATCTTCTTTTAATTGTTCAATTTTTGTAAATAGGGTAAAAAAAGCATCGGCCAATACTTCTTCTATTTCTTCCTCCTTTTTTAAATACCGTTTGCACAAACGATAGAGTTTGGGTGCCATAATTTCATACACCAAGCGTTGTGCTTCGCGGTTTTGTTTTCGGCAGCCTTGTATGTGTTTTACATCCATAAAATGTTTTTATTTTCAAAAATCAAGTTCAAGTGCAAATTCAATGTTCAATTTGTTTTAGCTTTTTGTACTTGAACTTGACATTGAACTTGAACTTGACTTCGCTTTTTTATATAGAGCATAAAAGTTGGTAAAAGGTTGGGAAGAAGTTAAAAAAGTTTTCAGTGTTCAGAAATTAGTTTTCAGTTTTCAACGTTAATTTATAAATCTCGGCTTCAGTAGTTTCCGTATCATTGTCTTCGCACAATAAAAATTCTAATTCATTTTCTGATTCCTTGTAAAGCGTAATACCTTCAAATTTCTGATGTTCCGATAATAATTGCACATCAATAATTTCAAATGTCGGTGCGTGCATGATGCCTAAAATGGTTCCTAAAACTTCACCATCTTCATAAGTAGATTCGGTGTTTTCGGCGCAAGCCAAGAAATAAATTTTATCGTTAACCAAAATCGCATCAGTAAAAGTGGTTTCAACATCATCTAAAGTTGGAAGTAAAATCGGCACAAATCGAATGCCATCTTCTTGGTTGTTTGGAATAATAAAAATACCATTTCGACTGTTTTTTGAATTGCCTCTTTGAAACAACAACATCGTTTGATGCGCATAAATGGCACCTTCAATATTCAATTGGTCATCCGAAAACGAACCAACGGTTTTTAAATTTTGGTATAATGCGGTTAAATCTTGCGTTTGTAAAGTGTCTGAACCCAAATCTAAAGAGAACATTGTATTATGTTTTTGGGTTGAACCTGAACCCAACATTATTAACTGATTTCCATGTTGCGTGATGCTTTCTAAATCTAGTTTTTTAGCTTTTTCTATGTTCTCTTTTGCCTCTTTTACCAATGGAAATTTGAGCAAAAGTTTTTTATCGATGTCGTATTGGTACAAAAAACTACTGGAATCGGAAATTACAAATAAAACATTTTGGGAATACACCAATCCTGATGCAGCCGAAATACCTTTTATTGTGAAGAAGTTAGTAAGTTTAAAATTTTCCATATTTTTACAAAAGAGTTAACAAATTTTAGCGCAAATTAGCCTCTAAAAGTACTATTTTTACAGAGATTTAAAACCAACAACGATGGAAAATATCAATATTGAAGATTTTAAAGTGAAAGGTAAAATTAAGTTAGATGATTTTCTAACCAAACTTCCTATTGATACCGAGAAAGAACAAGAAGAATTAGCTTTAGATAAAATCCAACAGAAACTTTCTAAAAAGCAAGATGCCATGTACGCGCACAATCGTCATGCGTTCTTAATTTGCTTACAAGGAATGGATACCAGCGGAAAAGACAGTTTAATTCGTGAGGTTTTCAAGGAATTTAATCCACGTGGCGTAGTGGTGCATAGTTTTAAAACGCCTAATTCTACCGAATTAGAGCACGATTATTTATGGCGACATTATTTGGCTTTGCCCGAAAAAGGAAAATTTGCTGTTTTCAATCGCACGCACTATGAGAATGTATTGGTAACGCGAGTGCATCCCGAATATATTTTGTTTGAAAACTTACCAGGAATTGAAAAAGTGGAAGACATCACACCTCAATTTTGGGAGAACCGAATGGAACAAATCGTGAATTTCGAAAAACACATTTCGCAAAATGGAACAAAAATTCTGAAGTTTTATTTTCATATGAGTAAAGACGAACAACGTGAACGTTTACTAAAGCGATTAGAAAATCCAGAAGATAATTGGAAATTCTCAACAGGCGATTTAAAAGAACGTGAACGTTGGGACGATTATATGAAATATTACGAAGAGGCAATTAATAAAACATCAACTGATTTTGCGCCTTGGTATATTATTCCCGCTGACGATAAAGGTGTGGCGAGATATATTGTTGCCAAAACCATTTGGGAAGAAATGGAAAAATTAACCGATATCACCGAACCCGAATTAGATCCAAAAGTAAAAGCGAATATTGAAGAGTATAGAACACAATTAAAAAAAATGTAGAGACAAGTCACGACTTGTCTTATCTAATTTTAAAATTACAAAGTATAATGAAAGTATACACAAAAACAGGCGACACCGGAACCACAGCATTATTTGGTGGAACACGTGTACCCAAACATCATATCCGAATCGAAAGTTATGGAACGGTAGATGAATTAAATTCACATATCGGATTAATTCGTGACCAAGACATGAGTGATTTATACAAAAATGTCCTAATTGAAGTTCAAGACCGATTGTTTACCGTTGGTGCCATTTTAGCAACACCACCAGAAAAAGAGACTATGAAAAACGGTCAACCACGCTTGCAAAATCTTGGAATTGTGGAATCTGATATCGAATTTTTAGAAAACGAAATCGATAGAATGGAAGAAGCGTTACCGCCAATGACACATTTTGTTTTGCCAGGCGGACACACAACCGTGTCATATTGTCATATTGCACGCTGCGTATGCCGTAGAGCCGAGCGTTTAGCGGTACATTTGAATGACATAGAACCCACAGATGAACGCGTAATTAAGTACCTAAACCGACTTTCTGACTATCTTTTTGTGTTGGCACGAAAGTTGTCTCATGATTTGAACGCTGACGAAATACAATGGATTCCTAGAAAATAGTGTTCAGTAATCAGTTTTAAGTGTTTATAATGCTTGAAAACAGTGATGAAAAGTCATGTTTTGAGTACTTAAAAAAAAACGTTCTTAAATTTTAATAAAAAAAGTAAAAAAAAACTTGCCTTATTGGGTAATAAATTTATTTTTGCATAAACTTAAATCGATAAAAGATGTATTGGACATTAGAATTAGCGTCATACTTAAGTGATGCGCCTTGGCCAGCAACCAAAGATGAACTTATCGACTATGCTATCAGAACTGGAGCTCCATTAGAAGTAGTGGAAAACTTACAATCTATAGAAGACGAAGGAGAAATCTATGAATCAATGGAAGAGATTTGGCCTGATTATCCTACTGACGAAGATTATCTTTGGAATGAGGATGAATATTAAAAATAAATAAACACAACAGAAACAAGTCTCTTTACTGAGACTTTTTTTGTGGTTATATTTGCAAACCTATTTAGAAAATAAAAAATTATGAGTATCATAAATTCCATATTGAAAGCTTTTGTGGGAGACAAATCGGAGAAAGATGTAAAAGCGATTCAACCACTTATTAACAAAGTAAAATCTTTTGAGAGTGCTTTACAAGCATTATCTCATGATGAATTACGAGCTAAAACAGCCGAATTCAAAGCTAAAATTCAAAATGCTCGCGCTGAAAAAGACGCAAAAATTGCTTCTTTAAAGCAAGATGCTGAGCAAACACAAGATATCGATGCTCGTGAAGATATTTATGCTGAAATCGATAAAATTGAAAAAGAAGCTTATGAAATTTCTGAGAAAGTATTAAACGAAATTCTTCCAGAAGCGTTTGCAGTAGTGAAAGAAACTGCTCGTCGTTTCAAAGACAATACAACGATTACTGTAACCGCTACTCCAAAAGATAGAGAGTTATCGGCTACAAAACCATATATTAATATTGAAGGTGATAATGCTACTTGGGCAAACTCTTGGGATGCTGCAGGAAAAGCCATCACTTGGGATATGATTCACTACGACGTTCAGTTGATTGGTGGAGTCGTGTTGCATCAAGGTAAAATTGCCGAAATGCAAACGGGAGAAGGAAAAACTTTAGTAGCAACACTTCCTTTATACTTGAATGCGTTAACAGGAAACGGAGTTCACTTAGTAACCGTGAATGACTACTTAGCGCGTCGTGATAGTACTTGGAAAGCTCCTTTGTTCGAATTCCACGGAATGACAGTTGATTGTATTGATAATCATCAACCAAACTCTCCAGAAAGAAGAAAAGCCTATAATGCTGATATTACATACGGAACAAACAACGAATTTGGTTTCGACTACCTTCGTGATAACATGGCGCATGCTCCTGAAGATTTGGTACAACGCAAACACAATTATGCTATTGTCGATGAGGTTGACTCGGTTTTAATTGATGACGCTAGAACGCCATTGATTATTTCTGGTCCGGTGCCGCAAGGAGATCGTCACGAGTTCTTAGAATTAAAACCAAAAGTTGAAAACTTAGTTACGCTACAACGTAAATTAGCTACAGATTGTTTAACAGAAGCAAAACGTTTATTCAAAGAAGGAAATTCAAAAGACGCTGGTTTCTATTTATTACGCTCACATAGAGCATTACCAAAAAGTAAAGCGTTAATCAAATTCTTATCGGAAGAAGGAGTAAAACAATTACTTCAAAAAACAGAGAATTACTACATGCAAGATAACAACAGAGAAATGCCAAAAATTGATGAAGCATTGTACTTTGTTATCGAAGAAAAGAACAATCAGGTTGAATTAACAGATAACGGAATTCAGTTTTTATCAACAGATACGGATTCTCAATTCTTCGTTTTACCAGATATTGGAACAGGAATTGCCCAAATCGAGAGAGAAAATTTATCTCCAGAAGAAGCAGCTGAGAAAAAAGAAGAATTATTCCGTGATTTCTCTGTAAAATCAGAGCGTATTCACACGTTAACGCAGTTATTAAAAGCGTATACTTTATTCGAAAAAGATACGGAATACGTTATCATGGATAATAAAGTAATGATTGTAGATGAGCAAACAGGACGTATCATGGATGGTCGTCGTTACTCGGATGGTTTACACCAGGCAATCGAAGCTAAAGAAAACGTAAAAATCGAAGCGGCAACTCAAACTTTCGCAACTATTACCTTACAGAATTATTTCCGTATGTATAATAAGTTGGGAGGTATGACGGGAACAGCTTCAACCGAAGCAGGAGAGTTCTGGGAAATCTACAAATTAGACGTAGTAGAAATTCCAACGAATCGTCCAATTGCTCGTAAGGATAAAGACGATTTAATTTATAGAACGGTTCGTGAGAAATTCAACGCCGTAATCGAAGATGTAGTGCAATTATCAAATGCAGGAAGACCGGTATTGATTGGAACAACATCAGTAGAGATTTCGGAATTATTAAGCCGAATGTTGAAATTAAGAGGTATTCAACACAACGTATTGAATGCTAAAATGCACAAAAGTGAGGCGGAAATTGTAGCGGAAGCAGGTAAGCCTGGAGTAGTTACGATTGCAACGAATATGGCAGGTCGTGGTACCGATATTAAATTATCTGACGAAGTGAAAAAAGCAGGTGGTTTAGCAATTATCGGAACGGAACGTCACGATTCGCGTCGTGTTGACCGTCAGTTAAGAGGTCGTGCGGGTCGTCAAGGAGATGTGGGTAGTTCACAATTCTACGTGTCTTTGGAAGATAACTTAATGCGTTTATTCGGTTCAGAAAGAGTAGCGAAAGTTATGGATAGAATTGGTCTAAAAGAAGGTGAAGTAATTCAACATTCGATGATGACAAAATCTATCGAAAGAGCACAGAAAAAAGTAGAAGAAAACAACTTTGGGGTTCGTAAACGCTTGTTAGAATATGACGACGTAATGAATGCACAAAGAGAAGTAGTATACAAAAGAAGACGTCACGCTTTACACGGAGAACGTTTGAAAGTGGATATTGCAAACATGATGTACGATACTTGCGAATTAGTAGTAGAACAAAACAAACTAGCAGAAGATTTCAAAAACTTCGAGTTTGAATTGATTCGTTACTTCTCAATCAGTGCACCAGTTACACCAGCGGAATTTGCAAAATTATCAGCAAGAGAAATTACTGGAAAAACATACAAAGCAGTTTTAGCTCATTATGAGGAGAAAATTGCTAGAGATGCACGTGAAGCGTATCCAATTATCAAAAATGTTTACGAAAACAATAATGGTCAGTACCAAAGAATTATTGTTCCTTTCACAGATGGAATTAAATCTTTAAACGTAGTTACTGATTTAGAAAAAGCGTATACAACTGAAGGTCGTTCGTTAGTAGCAGATTTCGAGAAAAACATCACGTTAGCAATTGTGGATGAAGCTTGGAAAAAACACTTACGTAAAATGGACGAATTGAAACAATCGGTTCAGTTAGCGGTTCACGAACAAAAAGATCCATTATTGATTTACAAATTTGAAGCATTCAACTTGTTCAAGAAAATGATTGACGATGTGAATAAAGAAGTAATTTCGTTCTTGTTCAAAGGAGATTTACCACATCGTAATGAAAACATTCAGGAGGCAAGACAAGAAACTCGTCAAGAAAAATACACTGAGACTAAAGAGGATTTAGATGCACCAGCTTCAGAAGCAAAAAAAGCAGGCGAAATGGCAAGTCAAAGACCTCAAGTTACAGAAACGATTACTAGAGAAATGCCAAAAATCAATCGTAATGACACCGTTACTATCAAACACGTAATGAGTGGAAAAAGCGAAACCATGAAATACAAAAAAGCAGAAAGCATGTTAGCTTCTGGTGAATGGGTTTTGGTAAACGAATAATCTAAAATCACAGAAATAAACTAATCCTCAATTACTAAAAGTAGTTGGGGATTTTTTATCTTTGATAAAATTAAAATCAAACAAAATGAAAACCAAAATTCTATTCTTCGCATTCTTTCTTTTTCAAACCATCACCATCTTAGCACAAGATATGGCTTCGTTAAAAACGGAAGCTTTAAAATCATACAAAGCGAGTGTAAATATGAATTTTGACGATATTTTCGCTACTACCTATCCAAAAGTGTTTGATATTATTCCGCAAGACCAAATGAAAAAAATGTTTGGTCAAATGATGGAAAACGAGCAATTTTCAATAAAGTTAGTGGAAGTAGAGCCTAATTTTTCATTTGGTGAAATCAAGAAAATTGAAGGAAAATCGTTTTGTATGGTGAATTACAATAACGTAATGACAATTAAATTTAAAGAACCGATGGATGATGCAGAATCAATGACGGATATTTTTAAATCATCAATGGAAGCAGATAAAGTAACGTATGATAAACTTACTAATACATTCCGTATCGAAATGCGTTCTACATTAATCGCAGTTGCGGATGATTTGACTAAAAACCAATGGAAATTTTTAAATAAAGACAAAGAGAACAAGATGTTTTCAATGTTATTTGATGCAAAAAATTTAAAAGCTTTAGGATTGTAATATGAACGAAAATAACATCACCTATACCGAATTTTTCAACCAAGTTAGAGCTAGTATTGCAGATGGAACTTTTGCTAAATTAACCCTTGCTAAAACCGTTGGAAAACCCGAATTACAAAACATTTACGTAAAAACTATCGTAGAAAACAACATCTTAAAATTGTCGATGACGTATAAGATTTACACTACTGTAAAGCAAGAATTGGTAAAAATCTGCAAATTAGATGATTTAGAATCCGAGTTAATTCCGCACATCAACAATCCGTTTTTATCTGCTTTATTGTTTACTACCGAAGCCGATATCACCATGAAATTAAATAAAAAGCGCGTAGCCAGTATTATCGAGCAACCGCCAACGTTTAAAAATGCAGATGCAAATTTGGTGGAGTTTTTGAATTCAAAGTAAAAATGAAAAATACAAAGTTTAATAAATGGTTATTTATAATTATTGGTGGAATTGTATTTCATGTTTTTTGTTTTACTTGGTTGTACGATTTTCTAATTCCTGACCCTTGTTATTATCATTCACATGAAATGAATTATTTTATGGGTTTATTCTTTAGTGCGTCATCCGCTAGCAATGGACATCCAGAACCAAATTTAACAAATTTCATTGTTTCTTTTTTAATCGGAAGTTTAATTGGATTTGTAATTTTTAAAAAGTTCGCAAAAACATTAGATTAATCATTCCCCATCAGGAAAAATTTTTCCAGGATTCAGCACATTATTCGGGTCAAAAATGGCTTTTATGCGCTCCATTAATTCCAGATGTACTTTTGAAAACGCTATATCCATGTAGTTTTTTTGTACCAATCCAATGCCGTGTTCACCTGATAAAGTCCCTTTTAAACCAACTGTCAATTCAAAAATTTCACGAATCCCCTTTGGGACTTCCGTTTTCCAATTGTCATCGGTCATGTTGCCTTTGATGATGTTGACGTGTAAATTACCATCGCCCGCATGACCATAACAAACGGAATGAAAACCATATTTTACTCCAATTTCTTTGATGCCTTTTAATAGTTTTGGTAATTCATATCTTGGAACAACGGTATCTTCTTCTTTATAAATGGAATTCGCTTTTACTGCTTCTGCTACAGAGCGACGCATTTTCCAAAGGGCATTTTTTTGTTCTTCGGTGTCGGCAAACAATACTTCATCGATTTCAAATTGTTCAACCACAGCCAAAATTTGTTCAGCTTCTTGCATCAAAATTTCTGGGTAATTCCCATCCACTTCAATCAATAAATGGGCTTGAACGTTGTCTTTTACTTCCACATTCAAATCCTCGACAAATTTCAAAGTCCAATCAATAGCATCACGTTCCATAAACTCTAAAGCACTTGGGATAATTCCCGCTCTAAAAATTGCTGAAACCGCCTCACACGCTTGTTCCGCTTTATAAAACGGAACCAAAAGCAATACGTTATGTTTGTTTTGAGGTAATAATTTCAATACAATTTTAGTCACGATTCCTAAAGTTCCTTCACTACCCACCATCAATTGCGTTAAATTGTAACCAGTAGAATTTTTCAAGGTATTAGCGCCTGTCCAAATGATATCGCCTGTTGGTAAAACGACTTCTAAATTTAATACATAATCTTTGGTAACACCATATTTCAAAGCCCTCGCACCACCAGAGTTTTCGGCAATATTGCCACCTATAAAACAACTTCCCATACTACTTGGATCAACAGGATAAAACAAGCCTTTTTCAGCAACAGCTTCTCTTAACACTTGCGTAATTACTCCAGGTTCGGTAGTAACTTGAAGGTTTTTCTCATCAATTTCAATGATTTTATTAAAGCGTTCCATTGAAATCGCAATGCCACCATAAATCGATAAAGCACCACCACTCAAACCCGTACGTGCACCAATCGGCGTTGTCGGAATTTTATAAGTGTTGGAAACTTTTAAAATTTGCGCAACTTCTTCGGTATTAGCAGGTTTCACCACTACATGAGGCGGAAAACTCAAATCTTCCGTTTCATCATGTCCATACGTTTTTCGAGTAGCTTCATCAGTAAAAATATAAGCAGAACCTACAATGTTTTCAAGTGCCAGTATTATTTCAGGATTCATAGTGTAAAATTGAAAAGTAAAGATATTAAAAACTACTTAAAACCCAATACCAAATAGCAATAGTAATCAACGACAACGGAATTCCAATCCCAATCATCATGCTACTTAACTTTGGTTTTAATCCATAGTTAGAGGCTAAAATTGCTCCCGTAATCATCGGTGCCATTGCAGATTCCATGATGGAAACATCAATTTCTAATCCTTTTCCGTCTAATGCAATTTTGTAAAGCAAGAAGAAAAATGCAGGCATTAGAATTAATTTGAAAAGTAATCCTAAGGTTAAAAACGACCAATGTTTGCTTCGCGTATCAATTTTTAATTGCAAACCAACGGCTACTAGTGCGACAGGTGTTACGGTATTTCCGATTCGTAAGAAGGAGTTTTGCAACGCTTCAGGAAATTCTAAAGTAAAAAGCGTACAAAATAAAGCAATTGTAAAAGCGATAAATGGTGGAAATTTGATGATTTTCAACAAGATTTCAGAAGTACTTAAATTACCTCTTGAAAAACTCGCGGCAACTAAAATTCCCAAAGTAGTTACCACTACGAATGAACCAGGTTGGTCAACGATAATGGCGGTTTTTAATCCATCTGCACCATACAAAGCTTCGATAATTGGAAATCCTACGAACGAAGTATTGCTCAATCCACCAGTCAAAATCAAACAGCCAATTAACTTTTTCGACCATTTGAAATAGGTTCCCAAAGCATAGAAAAACACAAACGATAATCCGAAACCTAACCACGCAATTCCTAAAGGATAAAGCAGAGCCAATGAAATCGTAATTTTCGGAATGTAATACAATGCCATAGCTGGAAGCGAAACGTAAATCACGTATTGATTCAAACTCTGATAAGCGTTTTTAGGAAATTGCGGTACTTTTTGAAGCGTAACTCCTAAAATCAAACATAAAAATAAAAGAATGATGTTTTCCATGTGTCGAAAATCGAGAATACAAAGGTAATAAACCTTGAGATTTCGATGTTTCATATTCCTACATTTTTTGTATTTTTACACAAAGCAAAACTCTTTTGAAAAAACCAAATAAAAAATCGGCACTTTCCGAAATTCACGGCGTAGAACAACCCGAAACATTGAGTACGGTTGTAGCGACTCAAATTCAACAATTCCGAAGAAAACAACCTTCGGCTGAGGAATTGATTGCTGGAATTTTAAAAGGAGACAAAACCGCATTGAGTCGCGCTATTACTTTGGTTGAAAGTACGAATCCTGAACATTTAGCCAAAGCGAATGAAGTGATAAAAGGTTGTTTGCCACATGCAAATAACTCGGTTCGTATAGGAATTACGGGAGTTCCAGGTGTTGGAAAAAGTACATTCATTGAAGCTTTTGGAAAATATTTAACTTCTATCGGAAAGAAAGTAGCTGTTTTGGCGGTTGACCCGAGTTCGTCTATCAGTCACGGAAGTATTTTGGGCGATAAAACCCGAATGGAAGAATTGGTAAAAGATGAAAA
>NZ_CALBSN010000157.1 GCF_937967675.1 uncultured Flavobacterium sp.
CAGACTTAGGATCTGGTGCCGCAAGGTGTGAAGGTTCGAGTCCTTTTACCCGCACTCAAAGCTCTAGCGAAAGTTAGAGCTTTTTAATTTTATAAAATGTAATATTAAAAAAAAGCCGCTAGATTAATATAGCGGCTTTTTATTAACTAACTTTTAAATTTATTCTTTTATTATTTTTTTTGCTTGGCTTGTACCGTTAACGTCTGTTATTTTTATTAAATACATTCCAGTTTCTAAGTTTGTGATATCTAATTGTTGATTAGAAATTACATTAGAGAACGATTTAATTAATTGTCCAGTTATATTGTAAATTTCTACTTGAGTCGCATCGGCAGAAATTACAAAACTATTTTTAGTTGGATTTGGATATAAGTCAATGTTTGTTTTATTTAATTCTAATTCGTCTGTGGATAAAGTTGAAGGCTTATTTCCATACACTCTAAATTGCCCAGGAGTTAATGCTATTGTTGCTGTAGGACTAGTTATAGTAATAGGAGTATTGTCTATCAAATTGTACCATGTCATAGGATAAGTATAAGCATCTGTTGGGAAATTTGGATTAATGTTTTGATTTCCAACTGAAAAATTTGCAATAACAACAACATTGCGTAATTGAGTGGTAGGATTTGAATTGTTATAAACATACAATCTTTGACGAATATTACTGCCATCTGGATTTATTGTAAAATCGGCACTAAAAATTGGTTCATTTGTTTTTAATTTAATTAATTTAGACCAATCACTTAAAATAGCAGTTCTTCTTGTATCGGCAAGCCAGTTTTGTGTCCATTGTACTTGTTCTTTGGTATCTAATTTGCAATCGCCTGGGAAAAATGATCCCTCATCATTAATAGTTCCATTACTACAAGTGTAAATAGATTGATTATTTCCTAATTCGGCAAAATGCCATATCATTTTTGGTCCAGGAACTAATATGCTCATTGCTCCTATAGCGCCCATTCGAGCCAAGGCATTGGTAAGATTTCCATTTACTGGGGCAGTTCCACCACCGTTACCATAAGTTACTGTTTCATACATTAAGCGATCTTTGTCATGACTTTCTGGATATCCTATCAATCTTTTACCGGCAAAACCACGACTATCATGTCCCATTCTAGAAATATTTTGAGTAGAATACCCCATTGCCAATTCTTTATATTGGGTAAACATTTCTCCCCACATCATAATCCCTTTTCCTTCACCTAATCGGTAATTTGCCCATTGTTGTTCTTCATTATCTGTTCCTAAATGTTCAAAAATCACATAATGGTCATTATCTAAACTCCAAGAATAATCTGCATATTCTTTTAGTACATCAACACGATCTTGTTGGTATGCATTGGTACAACCATCGTCTCCAGAATTACAATTTTGAGTGAATCCTTTGGTTAAATCCCAACGAAATCCGTCTATTTTGTATTCAGTTATCCAATGTTTTATAGTTTGTTTTACATAATTTTTTGTTAGGGTAGAGGAATGATTAAAATCTTCACCAACACTATAACTGTGTTTCGCTGTTGTATTAAAATAGGGATTATCACTTGCTGGCCCGCCCCAGCCATCACCATCAGGATCATTCATCCACATTCTTATCATTGGATTTCTTCCAAATGCATGGTTAAATGCAATGTCTAAAATTACAGCAATTCCATTTTGATGACATAAATCTACTAATTCTTTGAATTTTTCTGGAGTACCGTAGAATTTATCTAAAGCCATATGAAAAGCGGTATTATAACCCCAACTTTCATTTCCTTCAAATTCCATAATAGGCATTAGCTCAATGGCATTAATCCCTAAATCTTTAAAATACTGAATTTTATCAATTACATCTTGAAAATTTCTATCAGCATCAAAATCACGAATTAATAGTTCGTAAACCACTAACTTATCTTTGTTAGGTTTTATAAAGTTAGTTACTTGCCAGTTGTACGGAGTTGCTCCAGTTTTAAACCAAGTTACTTCTCTTTCCTGTCCAGATGGATATGTAGGTAAATTTGGAAAAGTTGAATTTGAAATCCCTGTATCATCATAAGGAGATAATACTAATGTAGAGCATGGATCTGCAACTTTTACAAATGATGGGGAATTTGCAATAGGAGTTTGATCTACAACCCAATATTGATAGGTATTATTAACTCCAGGAGTTAAACCTGTAAGTTCTAACCAAAATTTACCAGTTATAGGATCTTTTTTCATTGCATAACTAGAATTTGGATTGTAGTTGTTAAAACTACCAGCAACATAGACAAAATCCTTACCAGGTGCTTCTAAAACTAAGGTGGCTCTAGTATTGTCTGAAGTGTTATAGTTGATTCCATTAACTAAATTTGCGGGAATGGCTTGTAAAGTACTTCCAGGATTAATAATTGCTGAAAATCTTCTTGTAATTGTAGAAACTCCTAGAGTTACTTCTAACTCATAACTAGTATTTGTTGTTATATTGGTATGATTAAACGTGTAGCTTGATGTTGTACTTGTATTAATGCTAGTTCCATTTGCTTTTAAGTTGTAAAAAGCATTTCCACCCGTATTGGTTGCAGTAATGTTTAGGTTACCTCCTGAGTTAATAATAGTAGCACTATTATTAGTAGGAGCAGTTAAGTTTACTTGAAAAGTACCTACATTAAAGATGAAATCTCCACAAGATGGAGGTAGTTTTAAAGTTTGACTTCCATTAGCATTTCTGAAAACCATTCCAAGTTTTGTGGCATTAGCTTGTTGAGTGCCATTTAATCCAAAATACACACTAGGTGTTAGAGTAATACTCCAAGTTCCATTTCCATTGTTAGTCATTAAGCCCACATTGTCATCTTGTCCCCAGTTTCCAATAACCGAAAATCCAAAAGCATTATTGTCATCCCCGATTCCTGCATGCATATATACTTTTGAAGGGGTCGTTCCTATAAGGTTACAAGTTTGACTTGCTGTTGAAACAGTAATTGTTATTTGATCATTAACATTAAAACTGCTTGGGTTAATGGTTACTTGAGCATTTGCATAAAATGTATTGCATAATGTTAGTAATATAAATAATATTTTTTTCATAGCTATAAATTGAAAAAAGGGCTGCTTAAAGGCAGCCCTTTGTAAGTTTTTAATTAAAGAGCTATTAACTCATAAGTATATCTTCTTGGATTTGACAAGTCTAAAATTACTTTATAGTTTCCAGCTGCTCCTGAGAATGTTAAATCACCTCCATCAACTAAGAATCCATCAGCATTTACTGTTCCTAAATCGAAACCATTACTCCATGCGTTGTTTCCTCTAAACTTAAACGCTCCTGGAACTAATGCAATACTAGCAATTTCTAATTTTTTAGTAGTTGGGTTATAAGTAAAATCGGTGTCAGAATCCCATCCTGTTGGTGTGGCAGATCCAATAATTCCCCAACTAACTGCAGTTGTTGAGTAAGTTAAAGTTGATGTATTAGCTTTAACTCTATAATAGCCTGTAACTGCAGTACAGTTAGATTCTCCCGTTTCAACTAATATTCCTGTAAAATCTCCATTATCACCCCAATCTGTATTACCCCAGTCATAAACTCCTGAACCGTTAGGTGCAACAAATTTGAATTCACCATCAAGCCAAACATAACCTTCATAATCAGTTTGTCCAAATCCTGAAGCTGCAATTCTTGGTGCTGTTCCTGGGCTCCATCCTTGGTGGTTTCCTGGTACTGCAAGTTGTGGTAAGTCTGTTGTAAAAGGTGTAATAGTAAGTTTAATAATGTTTGAATAAGCTACCATATCTTCATTTGAACCCAAAGAAGATTTTATTCTAATATCTAAATCACCAGCAGTGTAAGGAACTAATCCCGCTTGTAACGCTACACCATTTAAAGCTTCAACTGTCCAAACAACAAATCTATTGTTTGTACTACCTGCAGGAATTATAGTTGCAAAATTAGTTCCAGATAGAGCTACTTCAACATCATAGTTAACTTCTGTTTGTACATCATAATCTGCATGATTCCAAACTAATGTAGTTGCTTCATTTGTTGCATTTTCAGGAAGTAAAACATAAGAGCTTCCGTCTAATGGAGTTAATAATTGAGGTCCCCCGCTTGGAGTAGCAATAGTTTGATCATCATTTTCACATGAAACCCCAGCAAAAAACAATAATGCAAGAGTTGATATTTTTAATAAATTTTTCATTTTGTTACAATTTTTAGGATTAATAACCAGGATTTTGAGTTAAGTTAGGGTTTGCTTGTAAAGCAGGCAATGGAATTGGGAATAAATTATAAGTACTTGGAATTGCTGTACCATTTTGTGTATTACCTTTCCAAGGCCATAAGTAAGATCCTCCAGTAAATTTACCAAAACGGATTAGATCACTTCTTCTGTGTCCTTCTAAGTTAAGTTCTCTAGCTCTTTCGTCAATTAAAAAATCTAGAGTTAATTGACCAGGAGTTATTGTTGATGCATTTGCTCTAGTTCTAACTGCATTAACATAATCAGTTGCTTGATTAATAGTTCCTCCAGAAGCTCCTCTTACAACGCATTCTGCAAACATTAAGTAGGCATCAGCTAATCTGAATAAAGGGAAATCTGTTCCAGAGAATACAGTAGGGGTTGATGCTGAAAAATAATTACTATTTCTAAATTTAACAGATGGATAACCATGTGTCCATTCTTTATAGTCTACCATTTCATATTGATGACCAGATGTCCAAAATAATTCTGCTCTATCATCAGTTGAAGTATTTAAATCTCCAAATAGGCCATACCATGCTTTTGTTGCTCTATGTCCTCCCCATGCGTCATTTCCGCCAGGATTTCCAAAAGGAATTGTATTCATGGTTGCACTATTCATACTACCATTAACAATATAGGTAGTGTTACCATAGCTTTGGCTTACTAATGCATCAGCAATTAAAGGATAGATGATTTCTGGAGAAGTTCTATTGTCTCCTGAAAAGTTACTTACAAAATTTGTAGCAAGTGTATATCCACCTTCATCAATTACCTTTTTAGTATAAGTTAATGCTTCTGTATAGTGAGCAGTTCCTGTATACACTTCTGCGTTCAAGTAAAGTTTAGCTAATAACATTCTTACGACTGCTTTGTTTGCTCTTCCGTAATCGTTAGAAGTAGCGATTGAATTTTCAATAGCTAATAATTCCGATTCAACAAAATCAAATAATTGTTGTCTTGAAGCTTCTGGAAGTGGAGCAGATTGACCTACGTTTGCTTCCGTTACTAAAACTCCTTTTCCAAAACAATCTATCATGTAATAATATGCTAAAGATCGTAAAAAACGAACTTCACTTATTACAGATTGTTTATTAGGTACATCTACATTGTTTAAGACTAATAACAAGTTATTACATTGTGGAACAGTATAGTACACACGATTATATAAATATCTGAAAAATTTGTTGTTTTCATCCCAATTTGAAGCTGTTGTTAATTGGTCTAAACCATTGTCTCCCCAACGGTTTTTCATTCCATCAGCTGTAAATTCTTGAAGATTGATAATTCCTCTTAAGAATGGAGATTCTCCTGGGTCATCACTAATATCCGAACTTCCTGGGCCGTTTGGTCCTGAAAGTGCAAATGAGCCATATAATTTTGACATAATACCTGTAATGGCATTTGGGTCTTGTTGTAGCAATTGTTCTAATGACAATTCAACTTTAGGTTTTGTATTTAAGTCGTCTGTACAAGCGAATATAGAAGCAAGTAACAATATACTTAAACCATATAATTTAATTCTTTTCATATTTCTTTTTATTAAAAGTCAAAGTTTAAACCAAATGTGAAACTAGTAGGTCTTGGATAAAAATTATTATCGATAGCGCCAAAGTTTTCAGGGTCTTGTCCTGTATATTTAGTTAAAATAAAAGGATTGTTTACTGCTCCATAAACCCTCATAGTAGAGTTTTTATAGAATTTATTAAATCGATATCCAATTACAATATTCTCACAACGTAAGAAAGTTGCATCTTCTAAGAAATAATCAGAAAAAGTTGCGTTTCCATTGTAGTTTTGAAATTGAATATCTGCTTCACCATTGTAAAAATCAAGAACATTTGATAAACTGCTAGAATTAGTTGGAATAGCTCTATTTGTCCATCCAGATGTCAATTTTCTTGCGTTATATATTTGCCCACCAAATTGTCCTCTAAAACTAGAACTGAAATCCCATTTTTTGTAAGTGAAGTTAATTCCAAAGCCAAAAGTCCAATTAGGAATAACTGCTTTATAATATCTATCATCATTAGTAATTACACCATCTGCATTTCTATCAACAAAAGCACCTGGTATTGCTTCACCATTTTCATTATACAATTGTTGGAAAACCCAAAAAGAATAAGGTTGAAAACCTACGGCATGTTCTGCAATATTCACATTAGTTCCAGTTGGCAAACTTCCACCAGCAGAAATTTTTTCAACATCTTTTAAATCAGTTACTTTTGCGTGAGTATAAGCAATGTTTGTTGGAATTTCAAAAGTGAAATTTTCTGTTTGAATTAATTTAAAGTTTAATCCTAATTCAAAACCTTTACTTTCAGTACTTCCTACGTTTTTGATAAAAGTATCTGAAAGGCCTTGCCCTGGAGGAAGAGGTACTCTAGCTAATAAATCATTTGTTTCTCTTTTATAAATATCAAAGCTTCCTGAAACAAAATTGTTTTTAAATAAATCAAAATCAACACCTAAATTATAAGTAGTTGTTTTTTCCCAAGTTAAATCCTCATTGTAAGCAATTGCTGAGTATAAGTTAGAATTGTCAAGATATTGACTGGTGTTACTACCTACTGTAAATAGAGGGGTTGATGGGTAAAAACCAACAGTTCCAGTAATATCTTGTTGTCCTGTTTTACCAACTCCTAATCTAACTTTAATGTCGTTTATGAAATTTACATTTTTCATAAAACTTTCTTCTTTTAGTTTCCATGCTAACGCAGCAGAAGGGAAGTAACCCCATCTGTTTTCTTCTCTAAATAAAGAAGATCCATCAGCTCTTAATGACAATGTTAATAAATATTTATTATCAAAATCAAAGTTAGCTCTTCCAAAGAAAGATTGTAAATTTAATACATTATAATATCTATTATTCGGATTATTGTCATTAGGTAAAACTTCTCTTATACCTGTAGTTTCATTGTATCTGTATATTTCTTTGTTACCATCATTTTTGAAATTTTGATATGAGTAACCTCCTTGAATATCAAATTTTTTAAAGAAACCATCGAAAGTTTTCGTATAGGCAAGATAAGAATCTAGAGTAGTGTTTGTCATTGTTTGGTTTTCACTATAATTTTTACCCGAATTGAAAACATAATTTGCGCCACTATTTATTACTCTGTATGTGGCTAGTGAATTGTCACTAAAGTTTTCTCTTATTCGTGCTCTTGAAGCATCTAGTCCTAAGTTAACAACAGCTCTTAATTCTGGTAAAAAGTGCATTTTGTAGTCAAATTCAATATTCCCTAAAAAACGTACCGCTTTTTCTGGTCTTGTTCTTTGCATTAATAAAGCTACTGGATTATATTGACCACTTAATGTATTAGTTGGATTTCCACTTCCGTCAAGAACGAAATCTTGATAGTATCCTCCAAATCTATTAGTTGATGAATTATCACGAATAGGTTTTGTAGGATCCATATTGATAGCGCCTCCTAAAGCACCTCCTTCATCAATAGCATTTTTATTTGTAAAAATACCTTTTGCATTAGCATCAATTTTCAAATGATCGCTAAATAGTTTAGGAGTCATTTTCAAGGAATAACTCAATCTTTCATAGTCATTGGTTTTAACTAAACCTTCATTTTTAGTATATCCAATTGAAGCTCTGAATGGAATTTTGCCATATAAATTAGCTTTTGCACTGAAGTTGTGATCAGTCGAAATAGCAGTTCTGTAGATAGCATCTTGCCAATCCGTGTTGTAAAGTATTCTTCCTTCAATTTCAGGAGTACTAGGGTCATCAGTAGCTGTAGTTGTAGGATCGTCAATTCCAAGGAAATTTGTGTACGATGGGTGATAAGTTTGAATGAAGTTTTTAAATTGTTCTCCATTCATTACATCAATTTTTTTACCTACTTTCCCAATCGTAACATTAGATGAATAGTTAAATTCTGGTGTTCCATTAGTCCCTTTTTTAGTTGTAATTATAATTACACCATTAGAAGCTCTTGATCCATAAATTGCTGTTGCAGAAGCATCTTTTAAAATTGTAAAACTTTCAATGTCGTTTGGATTGATTAAGTTTAATGGGTTACTAACACCAGCTGGAGTTGTATTGTCTACAGGTATCCCATCTATTACTATTAAAGGACTACTATTTGCGTTTAATGATGCACCACCTCTAATTCGGATGTTAGGTGAAGAGTCTGGTTGACCCCCATTATTTGTAATTCTAACACCTGGTGACTTTCCTACAAGTAATTGGTCTGCAGAAATAATAGCACCTTTATTGAAATCTTTAGTTGTAATTGATTGCAAAGATCCGGTGGCATCTTTTTTTGTTGTTGTTCCATAACCAATTACTACAACATCTTTTAGTTCTTTTTGATCTTCTTGTAAGGTAATAGTTATGCTTTTTTGTTCATCATAAATAAAGGTTTCTTCTTTGAAACCAATATATGAAAATAAAATTTTGTCTCCCTTCTTGATGTTTGACAAAGTAAAATTTCCATCAAAGTCGGTTGTAGTCCCGTTTGCTGTGCCTGCTACCAATACGTTTACTCCAGGCAATGGTTGGTTCGAAGAACCTTCTAAAACAACTCCTTTAAGAGTGTTTTGAGCCAGTAAGCCAAGTGGTAACATCAATAGCAAAAGGAAAAACTTTTTTTGCAGTGTTTTCATACAAATTGTTTAGATTAGGTTGTTTTTTAATTGCTTATAAATTCACTTCTAATGTTAAATTTATGTAAAAATTGAATAAAAAAAAACCACCGCTTGCGAAAAGCGCCTCGAAAACGTTTTCGTGTTGAAAACTTTATTGTTTTGATAGCTAAATTGTATAAAAATTGCAATACTTGGAAAAAAAATACTACTTTTAAAACATATTAATATTTTTGTATAATTAATAATGAGAAAAAAAGTTACTTTAAAGCAAATTGCAAAAGAATTAGATGTTTCGATTTCAACCGTTTCAAAATCATTACGAGACAGCCATGAGATAAGTGAAGATACCCGCTTAAAAGTGCAAGCATTTGCTAAACTTTATAATTATAAGCCCAATAATATTGCACTTAGTTTAAAAAATAAAAAAACCAAAACCATTGGAATTATTATTCCCGAAATTGTTCACCATTTTTTTGCAACAGTTATTAGTGGTATTGAACAAGTAGCTAACGAAAAAGGATATAATGTAATTGTTTGTTTATCAGATGAATCTTTTGATAAAGAAGTAATTAATATGGAATTACTAGCAAATGGTAGTACAGACGGTTTTATTATGTCTTTGTCTAAAGAAACCCAACAAAAAAAGGATTTTCATCACATTCAGGAAATAATTAGTCAGGGAATGCCAGTTGTGATGTTTGATAGAGTTACAAACGATGTTTTTTGTGATAAGGTAATAATTGACGATCAAGAAGCCGCCTTTAATGCAGTTCAGTTTTTTATTGATAACGGATTTAAAAAAATTGGTCTTATTACCACTGTAGATTATGTAAGTGTAGGGAAATTAAGAACTGATGGATATAAAAAAGCTCTCGTGGCCAATAATATTCCAATTGATGAAGATTTAATTGTAAAGATTGAGGATATTGAAAATTGTTCAATTAAAATTGAAAATCTGTTATCTAATATAAAATGCGATGCAATTTTTGCCGTTAACGAATTATTTGCAGTAACTGCGATTAAAATAGCAGCCAAAAATAATTTAAAAGTTCCAGAGGATCTTTCGGTAATTGGTTTTACCGATGGTATTATTTCACAATTTTCAACCCCAAGCATCTCGACAGTTAGTCAAAATGGTATAAAAATGGGAAGAAAAGCAGCTCAAATGTTAATCGATCGACTAGAACTAGAAGACGATGAAGACGAACAGTACAAAACCGAAATTATTGAAACAAACTTAATTGTTAGAGAATCTACTACAACGAAATAGTTTGTTTTAAACTGCTGATATACAAAATATTATAAAAAAAACAATCTGAATAAATAAGGTGATTTTTTTTACTATTTTTTGTTTTATTAAAAATAATATTTCTAAATTTACAAAATCAAAGCTTATATCTTCACTTCTAAATCATAAGTTTTGATAAGCACATAGAACGCTTATCGATTTATTAATCAATAAATTACGATAATGGAAAAGCGTAAATTAGGTTTCTGGGAAATTTGGAACATGAGTTTCGGTTTTTTGGGAATCCAAATGGGTTTTGCCCTACAAAATGCAAACGCAAGTAGAATTCTTCAACTTTTTGGTGCCGATGTGCATGAATTATCATGGTTTTGGATAATTGCTCCTTTAATGGGTTTAATTGTGCAGCCTATAATTGGACATTATAGTGATAATACTTGGTCAAGATTTGGAAGAAGAAAACCTTATTTCTTAACAGGAGCTATTTTAGCATCAGTTGGTTTAATTTTAATGCCTCAAGCTGAAATTTTTATTGCCTTCATGCCTGCTCTTTGGGTGGGTGCTGGAATGTTAATGATTATGGATGCTTCTTTTAACATAGCAATGGAACCTTTCCGTGCTTTAGTAGGAGATAATTTAAGAGCAGACCAACATACATTAGGTTTCAGTGTTCAAACTGCTTTAATTGGAATAGGTGCCGTGGTAGGATCATGGTTACCTTATGTTTTAACCAATTGGTTTGGAATCAGTAACCAACCTTCGGAAACTTCTGCTGTTCCACTAAACTTAATTTATTCTTTTATCATTGGAGCAATTATTTTAGTCGCTTCCATTTTAGTTACCATTTTCACAACTAAAGAATATTCTCCAGAAGAATTAGAACAATTTAGAGACGAAAAAGAGCATAAAGAAGCTATTGGTGAAACCAAAGAAGCCAAACTTTCAGATGTTTTTTCAGATTTTGCTAAAATGCCAGAAACGATGCGCCAATTAAGTTGGGTGCAATTCTTTTCTTGGTTTGGATTGTTTGGAATGTGGGTTTTTACAACTCCAGCAATTGCTCAGCACATTTATGGTTTGTCTATTGATGATACGAAAAGTCCAGAATTTCAATCTGCTGGAGATTGGGTAGGAATTATTTTCGGAGTTTATAATGCAGTTTCTGCTGTAGTAGCATTTGCGTTGCCTTACATTGCAAAACAAATTGGACGAAGAAAAACACACGCACTTTCTTTAGTTTTAGGTGGAATCGGATTAATCTCGATGTATTTTATGCCAAATAAAGAAGCATTAATCTTCTCAATGGTTTTAGTCGGATTCGCTTGGGCAAGCATTTTGGCTATGCCTTACGCTATTTTGGCGGGCTCCATTCAACCTAAAAAAATGGGTGTTTACATGGGAATTTTCAACTTCTTTATTGTAATTCCACAAATTATTAATGCTTTAATTGGTGGTCCTTTAGTGAAATACGTTTATAACGATCATGCTATTTATGCTATCGTGATGAGTGGTGTAAGTTTCCTGTTGGCTGCCCTTTTGGTATTAAAAGTTAAAGATCAAAAAGATATTTAGAACATGAAAAAAGCATTCATATTCGACCTTGACGGCGTAATTGTTGACACGGCTAAATATCATTTTTTAGCTTGGCAAAAGTTGGCCAACCAATTAGGAATCGAATTTACGCACGAGCATAACGAAGGTTTAAAAGGTGTAAGCCGTGTTCGTTCGTTAGACATTATTTTAGAATTGGGAAATGTTCAAGCTTCCCAAGAAGATAAAAACAAATGGTTGGTTCAAAAAAATGAAGAATACCTTTCCTATTTAGTAGACATGGACGAAAGTGAAATTCTTCCAGGTGTACTAAAAGTATTGGAATATCTGAAAAGTAAAAACCAATTCATTGCTTTGGGTTCGGCAAGTAAAAACGCGCGACCTATTTTAGAAAAAACCAATATCATCCACTTTTTTGATGCTATTGTTGACGGGAATGACGTTTCAAACGCAAAACCTGATCCAGAAGTGTTTTTAAGAGCAGCAGAATTGGTAGGAGTTTCCAATGAAAATGCTATCGTTTTTGAAGATTCGGTAGCGGGAATTCAAGCGGCAAACATTGCCAACATGATAAGTGTAGGAATCGGTGATGCTACCGTCTTACATGAAGCAAAGTACAATTTTAAAGATTTCACTTTTATTGATGAAGCCTTTTTATCGCAATTAATTGGTTAAGAAATTGACTAATTGACACATTAACAAAATTGACATATTACAAAAATGAATCAAGATTATATACAACCCGACAATTGGTCGATTATTGAAGAAGGATTTGATGCAGAGCGAGTTAAATCTTCTGAAAGTTTATTTAGTATCGGGAACGGTGCTATGGGGCAACGCGCTAATTTTGAAGAACACTATTCAGGTAAAACGTTTCAAGGAAGCTACATTGCCGGAATTTATTATCCCGATAAAACAAAAGTAGGTTGGTGGAAAAACGGTTATCCTGAATATTTCGCTAAAGTATTAAACGCGCCAAATTGGATAGGAATTGACATCGAAATTAATGGCGAAAATTTAGATTTAGCCAAATGTCAGGCAGTTTCTAATTTCCGTCGTGAATTGAACATGAAGGAAGGAATTTATTACCGTTCTTTCGAAGCAACTTTAGCAAACGGAACTGAAATTGCTGTTAAGGTACAACGTTTCTTATCTTTAGATTTGGACGAAGTTGGCGTTATCAATTACGAAATCACCGCATTAAATTCTGATGCAAAAATTGTTTTCAAACCTTATGTTGACGCTGGAGTTCATAACGAAGATGCCAATTGGGAAGAAAAATTTTGGGAACCAATAAGCGTAAAGCATTCAGGTAATGAAGCTTTCGTAACGGCTAGAACGTTCAAAACGCATTTTACAGCTACAACTTTTATGCAAAATAGTATTTTGTTAGAAGGTTCAAATTTGAGTGTAGCTCCAGTGAGTGTTGAAGAAACGAAAGAAAAGATTCAATTTTGCTATCAAGTTGCGGTTACAAAAGGGCAGTCGACTACCATTCAAAAAATTGGGGGTTACACCGTTTCAATGAATCATGAGGACACGATTTTAGCTGCTAAAAAAAGCATTGCAAAAGCATTAGAAATTGGAGTTGCTCAATTAACTGAAAACCAAAAACAAGCTTGGGCTAAAATTTGGGAAATGAGCGATATTACTATTGATGGCGATGTAAAAGCCCAACAAGGAATTCGTTTCAATATTTTCCAATTGAATCAAACCTACTTAGGAAAAGATTCCAGATTAAATATTGGTCCAAAAGGATTTACAGGTGAAAAATACGGAGGTTCTACATATTGGGACACCGAAGCCTATTGTATTCCTTTTTATATGGCCACCAAAGACCAACAAGTTGCTAGAAATCTATTAGCTTATCGATACAACCAATTGGATAAAGCCATCGAAAATGCAGAAAAATTAGGTTTCAAAAATGGAGCTGCACTGTATCCAATGGTAACCATGAATGGTGAAGAATGTCACAACGAATGGGAAATTACTTTCGAGGAAATTCACAGAAATGGTGCCATCGCTTTCGCTATTTATAACTATTACCGATTTACAGGCGATTATTCTTATATTCCAGAAAAAGGCTTAGAAGTTTTAATCGGAATTGCGCGTTTTTGGCATCAAAGAGCTACTTTCTCAACGTACAGAAATCAATATGTAATTCTTGGTGTTACGGGGCCAAATGAATACGAAAACAACGTAAACAACAATTGGTACACAAATTATATAGCAAAATGGTGTATTGATTACACTGTTGAACAAATCAATAAAATTGAAAACGAATATCCATCGGATTATACCCGAATCATGAATAAAGTGAAATTATCACAAGCCGAAATTTCAGCAATGAAAAAAGTGGCAGATAATATGTATTTCCCTTATTCAGAAGAACATGGCGTATATTTACAACAAGATGGTTTCTTAGATAAAGAATTAATTACTGTTGCCGATTTAGATAAAGCGCAACGTCCAATCAATCAAAAATGGTCTTGGGATAGAATTTTACGTTCGCCTTACATCAAACAAGCCGATACTTTACAAGGATTCTATTTCTTCGAAGATCATTTTACCAAAGAACAATTAGAAAAACATTTCGATTTTTACGAACCATTTACGGTTCACGAAAGTTCACTTTCACCATGTGTACACTCGATTCAAGCGGCTGTTTTGGGAAGAATGGAACAAGCGTATACGTTTTATTTAAGAACTTCACGTTTGGACTTAGACGATTATAACAAAGAAGTGGAAGAAGGATTACACATAACTTCTATGGCGGGAACTTGGATGAGTATCGTAGAAGGTTTTGGTGGAATGCGTGTTAGAAATAACCAATTGCATTTTGAACCAAAAATTCCTGCGCAATGGAAAGGGTATTCTTTCAAAGTAAATTTCAGAAATGCTATAGTTAAAGTAGAAGTAAAACAAGAAGGAACAAACATTTCCATTGAAGGAAATTCGGATGTGGAAGTGTTTGTAAATGGTGAATCGCAACTAATTAAAAATTAAAACATGAAAAAATATTTTGTTTCAGTATTTGTGATGGTTTTTTCAATTTTTGGGATGAATGCTCAAGAATTAAAATCGCCAAATGGGAATTTCAAGATGATTTTCGCTTTAGAAAATGATGGTACACCAACGTACCAACTTTTCATGAAAAACAAAGAAATCATCAAAAAAAGTAAGTTGGGTTTAGAACTTCAAAAAGATAAAAAGTCGTTATTAAATGACTTTAAATTGGTAAACGAAGTTCGTAACACTTTCGATGAAACTTGGAAAACCGTTTGGGGTGAAGAAACCGAAATCCGCAACCATTACAACGAATTAGCATTAACTCTGAAACAAAATGAAACGGAACGACAAGTAATCATTCGTTTTCGATTATTCAATGATGGTTTAGGTTTTCGTTACGAATTTCCAGAACAAAAGAACCTAACGTATTTTGTTGTAAAAGAAGAACGCACCGAGTTCGCCATGACAGGTGATCACACCGCATTTTGGATTCCAGGCGACTACGATACACAAGAATACGATTTCACAGAAAGTAAATTAACCGAAATTAGAAAGTTATTCCGTGGTGCTGTGTCTGAAAATGCATCTCAAAAACAATTTTCAGATACAGGAGTACAAACTTCTTTGATGTTAAAAACTGCGGACGGAATTTACATCAACATTCACGAAGCGGCATTAATCAATTATTCTTGCATGCATTTGAATCTTGACGATAAAAATTTAGTTTTTCAATCGCATTTAACTCCAGATGCTAAAGGAAATAAAGGACATTTACAAGCACCTTGTGTTTCGCCATGGAGAACCATTATTGCAAGTGCAGATGCTCGCGATATATTGGCTTCTCGTATGACATTAAACTTAAACGAGCCTTGTAAAATCGAAGATACGTCTTGGATTAAACCTGTAAAATATATTGGAGTTTGGTGGGAAATGATTACCGGAAAAAGCTCTTGGGCATACACCGATGAAATTCCATCCGTACAATTAGGAGTAACGGATTTCACCAAAGCTAAACCAAATGGTAAACACGCAGCAAATACCAAACACGTAAAAGAATATATCGATTTTGCTGCTAAACATGGTTTCGATGCGGTTTTAGTAGAAGGTTGGAACGAAGGTTGGGAAGACTGGTTCGGTCACGAAAAAGATTATGTATTCGATTTCGTTACTCCTTACCCTGATTTTGATGTAAAAGGAATTCAAGAATATGCGAAATCTAAAGGTGTGAAAATGATTATGCATCACGAAACTTCTGGTTCAACAAGAAATTATGAGCGTCATTTAGACAAAGCATTTCAATTTATGAATGATAATGGATATGATGCTGCTAAAACGGGTTATGTAGGTAACATTTTACCTTTAGGCGAACATCATTATAGTCAATCGATTTTAAATCATTATCAATATGTGATTGAAAAAGCAGTCGATTATAAAATCATGATTAATGCGCATGAAGCGGTTCGTCCAACAGGAATTTGTAGAACGTATCCAAACATGATTGGTAACGAATCAGCTCGTGGTACAGAATTTCAAGCGTTTGGTGGTTCAAAAGCAAATCATACTACTTTATTGCCCTTCACGAGATTACTTGGTGGTCCAATGGATTACACACCAGGAGTTTTTGAAATGGATATTGCCAAATTAAATCCAAACAACAATTCACATGTGAATACAACTTTGGCGAATCAATTAGGATTGTATGTGGTCATGTATTCTCCACTTCAAATGGCTGCCGATTTACCAGAAAACTACAATCGATTCTTAGATGCGTTCCAATTTATAAAAGATGTTCCGGTAGAATGGTCAACTTCAAAATATTTGGAAGCTGAGCCAGGTTATTATATCACGATTGCTCGAAAAGATAAAAATTCAAACAACTGGTTTGTTGGGAATTCAAACGGTTATAATGCTAGAACATCAACCATTACATTAGATTTTTTAGAAAAAGGGAAAAAATACGAAGCCATTATTTACGCTGATGCTGCCGATGCGGATTACAAAACCAATCCACAAGCATACAAAATTTCAAAACAAAAAGTAACCAATAAAACTAAATTGAAATTAAGAACGGCAGCTGGCGGTGGCTACGCTATTAGTATTGTTGAGGTTAAATAATATAATTCTGTCTATAACCCTTTCAGAGTTCAAAACTCTGACAGGGTTAATTAAAATAAAAAAAATGAAAAAAATAATTTTCTCACTAATTACTTTATTCACACTTTCGCTTTCGGCACAAATTGACCGAATGGAACCACCTTTTTGGTACGAAGGCATGAATAAAAGCGAAGTTCAAGTATTGTTTTACGGAAAGAATATCGCTCAAAATTCGGTACAAGTTTCTAGTAATGTTGTAATTACGAATGTAACCAAAACCGAAAATCCGAACTATCTTTTCGTTACAATTGATACCAAAAATGTAAAAGCGCAAGAATTACAATTTACGTTTACCAATGGTAAAAAATTATTCAAAAGAAATTTCGAAATCAAAAAAAGAAGACCCAATTCGGCGCTTCGTAAAAGTTTTGATGCTTCTGATGTGATGTATTTATTGATGCCAGACAGATTTGCAAACGGAAATCCAAATAATGATTCGTCACCAGAACTACAAGAAAAAGCGAACAGAAGTTTGCCAGGCGGACGACATGGTGGAGACATTCAAGGCATCATCAATAATTTGGATTACATCAAAGAGTTAGGTGCAACGGCAATTTGGAGTACACCAATGTGTGAAGATAACGACAAAGGATATTCGTATCATACATACGGTCAATCAGATGTTTATAGAATTGACCCGCGTTATGGAACTAATGAAGAATATAAAAAGTTAGCCGATGAAATGCACAAACGCGGCATGAAATTAATCAAAGATTACGTTACGAACCATTGGGGTGCCGAACATTGGATGTTTAAAGATATGCCAACCTACGATTGGTTTCATCAATTTCCAGGTTACAAACAAAGTAACTATCGCATGACCACACAATACGATACAAATGGTTCAAAAATAGATGCTAAATTATGTATGGATGGTTGGTTTGTGCCAAGTATGCCCGATTTAAATCAGTCGAATCCTTTGGTGTTGAATTATTTAATACAAAATGCGATTTGGTGGATTGAATATGCTGATTTAGATGGTTTTCGAGTAGATACTTATTCGTATAATGATAAAGAAGGAATTGCAAAATGGACAAAAGCGATTACAGATGAATACCCATATTTCAATATTGTAGGTGAAGTTTGGATGCACGATCAAGCCCAAATTTCGTATTGGCAAAAAGACAGCCCAATTGCTAAAATTCAAAGTTATAATTCCTACTTACCAAGTGTAATGGATTTTACATTACACGATGTTTTTGGAAATGTTTTCAATGAAGATAGAGCCGATTGGAGTAATGGAATGATTAAATTTTATGAGAATTTCGTGAATGATTTCTTGTATGCCGACCCAAATAATCTATTGATTTTCTTAGAGAATCACGATACAGGACGTTTCAATCAAATCTATCAAAACGATTTCAAAAAATACCAATTAGGAATGACGATTATGGCCACTATGCGAGGAATTCCACAATTGTACTATGGTTCTGAAATTGGAATGGCGGGAGACAAAGGAAAAGGTGATGCCGATATTCGTCAAGATTTTCCTGGTGGTTGGAAAGGCGATTCAAACAATGCATTTTCTGCTAGTGGAAGAACAGCAGAGCAAGCAAAATATTTCGATTTTTCTAAGAAAGTATTGAATTGGAGAAAAAATAAAGAAGTGATTCACACAGGTAAATTAACGCATTACATTCCTGAAAATAATGTATATGTATATTTCCGTCACAATGACAAAGAAACAGTTGTGGTGGTCATCAATAATGCTCCTGATACTCAGAAATTGAATCTTTCTCGTTTTCAGGAAAACATCAAATCGTTTACTTCTGGAAATGATATTCTTTCAGGAAAGAACATCGATTTGAAAAACGAATTATCGATTGAAGGTAAAACGTCTATGATTTTAGAATTGAAATAATGAAACAACTATTACTCTTTTTATTATGCTCTTGTTTTACTTTTTCTCAAAGTAAAATAACTTCCTATGTTCTTGAAAATTCAGGAAAATTTGAAGGAAATATTGAAAGAGTAGATAGTTTTCCATCAAAATATATTGTGCCAAGAACGGTTGATGTTTGGTTGCCGAAAAATTATTCTAAAACAAAAAAGTATAGTGTTTTGTATATGCACGATGGACAAATGCTTTTTGATTCAACTAAAACTTGGAACAAACAAGAATGGAAGGTTGATGAAGTGGCATCGCAATTAATGAAAGAAGATAAGGTAAGAGATTTCATCGTAGTGGCTATTTGGAATATCCCAAATTTGCGTCACATGGATTTGTATCCAAAAAAGCCTTATGAATCACTTTCGAATGAGTTAAAAGAGAAAATTCAAATCGAAGCTAAAAAATCGCAATTTCCATTTGATGACAGCAAAATAAACTCGGATAATTATTTGAAATTTATTGACGAAGAATTGAAGCCTTACATTGATAAAAAGTATTCGGTTTTTACTACTGCTAATCACACAGCCATTATGGGTTCAAGCATGGGTGGCTTGATTTCGATGTATGCTTTGTGTGAATACCCAACTATTTTTGGAAAAGCAGCTTGTTTGTCAACGCATTGGATTGGATTTAGAGAATTTGATAACAATCCCATTCCAGAATCTTTTTTTGCGTATATGGAAAAGAAATTACCAGAAGCTAAACACCACAAAATATATTTTGATTACGGAACGGAAACTTTGGATGCTTTCTACTTAAAATACGAATATCGAGTTGATGAAATTTTAAAAGCAAAAGGATATACAGAAGTAGATTCTCAAAATTTAAAGTTTGAAGGCGAAAACCATTCCGAAGCATCTTGGCAAAAGAGAATCCACATTCCGTTAGAATTTATGTTTGGAAAATAAAATTATAAAAAAATGAAAAAATCACTCATTACTGCTTTAGCTGTTTTAACATTATTTAGTTGTAAAAATGAAACAGAAAAAACACCAGAAAATTCAAAAACTGAAATCGCAAAATTTTCTTCAGATGTAGAAGAAAGTTCGGTAATTTATGAAGTTAATATCCGCCAATATTCTCCTGAAGGAACTTTTAATGCCTTTACTAAAGACATTCCACAGTTAAAAGAATTGGGAGTAAAAATCATTTGGGTGATGCCAATTTTCCCTATTTCACAAACGAAAAGAAAAGCAACAGGTGGTGATGATAGTAAGTTTGCTTCAGAAATGCCAAAAGAAGAGCAACATAAATACTTAGGAAGTTACTATGCGGTTTCTGATTTCAAAAAAGTAAATCCGGAGTTTGGAACAATTGAAGATTTTAGAAATTTAGTAAAAACAGCTCATGACAATGGAATGTATGTGATTTTGGATTGGGTACCAAATCACACAGGTTGGGATCACGTTTGGATTAAAGAACATCCAGAATTTTATACTAAAAATGCTAAAGGTGAAATCATCGATCCAATCAATCCAGAAACGGGTAAATCTTGGGGTTGGTCGGATGTTGCTGATTTGAATTATGATAATAAAGAACTTCGCAAAGAAATGACTTCTGATATGTTGCATTGGATAAAGAACGAAAATATCGATGGTTTCCGTTGTGATGTGGCAGGAAATGTACCTTTAGATTTTTGGCAACAAGCTATTCCTCAATTAAGAAGAGAGAAAAATATTTTCATGTTGGCAGAAGCTTGGGAACCTGAATTGTTAAAAGACGGTTTGTTTGATATGGCGTACGGTTGGGAAGTTCACCACACCATGAATAGAATCGCTCAAGGTAAAAATACAGTAAAAGATTGGGATAAGTTAATGGAAGAAAACGCTAAAAAGTATGAATCAAATGATATTTTAATGAGTTTTGTTGACAATCACGATGAGAATTCTTGGAACGGAACCATTAAAGGAAGATTAGGAAAAGCAGAGGAAGCCATGACTGCTTTATCATATGTAATGCCAGGAATGCCATTAATTTATAGCGGAAACGAGTACGGTTTGAATCACAGTTTGAAATTTTTTGAAAAAGATTCTATTCCAAAAACTAAAGGAAAAGAATGGGAATTAAGAGCAAAATTAGGAAAGCTTAAAGCTGAAAATCCTGCGTTAAACGGAGGGAAAAATAAAGCGAAATATTCTAAAATTAAAACAGACGACGAAACCAATATTTTAGCTTTTATTCGTGAGAAAAACGGTAAAAAAGTAGTTTATATTGCCAATTTTTCAAACAAACCGATTAATTCAAAAGTAGCGATTAAAGGTGATTTTACTAATTACATGACGGGAAAGCCAATGAGTTTAAAAGATAACGAAGTCATCACGCTACAACCTTTTCAATATTTCATATTAAACAATTAAGAATCCTTATAAAACAATACTTAAAGTCCTATTGCAAGTCGATAGGATTTTTTATTTTGAAATTACCGATATTTGCAAAAACAAATCATTTGAACTCAAAATACGACATCATTATAATCGGCGGAGGTGCTGCCGGATTTTTCACTGCAATTAATATTGTTGAGAAAAATTCGAAATTAAAAGTAGCTGTTTTAGAACGTGGAAAAAGCGTTTTAGAAAAAGTGCGTATTTCTGGTGGGGGTCGTTGTAATGTTACCCATGCGTGTTTTGTGCCGAATGATTTAGTGAAATTTTATCCAAGAGGTGAAAAAGAACTCAGAGGACCTTTTCATCAATTTTGCTCTGGAGATACTATTGAATGGTTTGAAAAACATGGAGTAGAACTCAAGATTGAAGATGATGGTAGAATGTTTCCCGTTTCTAATTCGTCTCAAACCATAATCGATTGTTTTTTAAAAGCGACTCAAAAACTAAAAATTGACATTTTAACTGGACATAGTGTTCAGGAATTGTATCAAGGTGATGATTACTGGAAAATTTCTACCAATCAAGAGGTTTTTAGTTGCCAAAAAGTGGTAATGACAACAGGTAGTAATCCAAAAATTTGGGAATTGTTACAAAATTTGGGACATACAATTGTTGAGCCCGTTCCATCATTGTTTACTTTCAATATCAAAGATGTTCGAATCAAAGATTTAATGGGGCTTTCCACGGTTGCTTCGGTGAAAGTAAAAAAATCAAAATTACAAGCATCTGGACCTTTGTTAATTACTCATTGGGGAATGAGTGGACCTGGAATTTTACGTCTTTCGGCTTGGGGAGCAAGAGAATTAGCAGATAAAAAATATCAATTTGCTATTCAAGTGAATTGGTTAAATGAAACGGATTTTGAAGAAGCCATGGATTTGTTGAAAAATATCAAAGAGGAGAATTCTAAAAAATTAGTAGCAAAGTATGCGCATTTCGAATTGCCAAAACGACTTTGGGAAAACTTAGTAAAAGCAGCTGGGATTTCAGAAGAAACCAAATGGGCAGATGTGAGTAAAAAACAATTGAATACGCTAGCCGAACAATTAACCAATGGCGAATTTCAAGTTAACGGAAAGAGTACATTTAAAGAAGAATTCGTTACTGCTGGCGGAATCGACTTAAAAGAAGTGAATTTCAAAACCATGGAAAGCAAAATTCTACAGAATCTATTTTTTGCAGGTGAAATTCTTAATATAGATGCTATTACAGGTGGTTTTAATTTTCAAAATGCTTGGACTGGCGGATTTATAGTTGCAAATGCTATAACATCGATTGAACCATAGCGCTGTAATTCACTATTTTAATTTTATCTACTAGCGATTGTAAAGCATCTTGCTCTGCTAATTCTTTACTTGAGCCAATCCCGATAATGTTGTGAAGCGTTTCTTGATACACAATGTGATTATTTACATTACTAATCTTTATACGGCTTTCTAGTTTCGTAGAAATTTTACCATTTACTTCTAAGTTTTCAATCTTTTTACATTCAATGGTAATCGTAAAATTTTTTTTAGCTTTTCTTGAAGCTAAGGTAAAATAATCAGCAGAAAAAAGCTGAAACAACTCGTCTTCTAAGGCATTTAAATTTTTATTAGAATTTTCCATTAAATAAATTTCAAATTCAATTGTTGGCAATTGTTTAGAAATCGGTAATTCGAATTTTTTAGATTGATAATTTTCGAATATTTTTTGAACTACTCGATTTTGACTTAAATTCTTAACTAAAGAGTAAGTGTCTAAAATTGCTGTGATTTTTTCTGAATTATTTTTACTGCAATTTCTTGGAATTACCAATGAAATAGCGCCATTACTTTCTGAAATTAAATCCAAACTTTGTCCAGGTTGCCAAGAATAAAAAATAGAAATTGGAATATTACTCAAAGCTTTGTTTTGGGTTTGAATAGTAATAGGTTGAATGTAAATATCTTTAGCATCAGAAGCATGTTTGATGCTCAGTTGTTTTACGGGAAATGATATTTCAATTTGATTTAAATTAGAAAAAATCGTGTTCATTAAAAGACTTACATAAGGTTTTTCTACCTGATTTTCGGTGTAACGTAAATCTTCGTTTAAAAACTCACTAATGTCTTCTAATGCCAAAATTTGTTGTTTGATGGCTTCAGAAAAATCTTTTTCAGCAGTCAGTTTTTTTGCGTAATCAAATTTGAAAATCGAAGCTTCTAATGCTTTGTTAATTCGGGCTTTTCTTAATTGTTGGTGTTTTTGTTTTGATAAACTCAGATAAGTGTAATAATAATATTCTGTCTCAAAAACATCAACAACATCATATCCTTCTAAAAAAGCAGCACTAGAAACCATGCTGTTCATGCGATAAAACTCATTAAAAGTATCATCATATTGAAAAACATTAAGAGAATTGTTACTAGAAACGGTAACCGAAATACTATTTGAAATTTCAGTTAGCGCCATTTTTTGTGCTTTTTCTCTATAATCAGATGATGATTTTGGTGCCATTCCAATTCCGATATAATTGAAATTACTCAAAGGAGTTTTTGAAACCCATTCTGGAGCGTTTTCTGGGATTGCTGTGTTGGTTTTAGAACTTCCACAAGAAAAAAGAACCAAGAAACTTAAAAATAAAACAATAGATTTCAACATTATTCTTCGGGATTAAAACGCAAAATTTCGTTCACAATTTGTTTTCTAAAATCTGACAAAACAATATCAACTAATGATTGATTGTTTATTTGATCACTTGTTTGAAAAAGGGTTTGTAAGTTTTTGTAGTTCGATTCGTCTCTCATAATTCGGTCGGCAATTGTTCGAATTGGGTAGATTAACTTATAGTTTGAATTATTATTTCGTGCATATCTTATTTGCTTTTCATCATTCTTTTGAATGGTTTTTTGCATCAAAATTTTACCAGTTCCTATTTCAACTAAACGATAGGTAATATTTGCTTGGATAGTGGTTCTTTTTTCATATTCTTTATATACTACCGATTTTTCTATAAGTGAATCTTTGCCACTTCTCGATTTAATTTTATTAACTTCAATTCCATTAACATCGTAGGCTCTTACAGGATTTTCTTGTAGTTGATATTGGTTAATATGTATGGTTAAAACGGCTTTTGCGTTTGTGTTAAAATAAGAATTCTGAATGTAACGTTTTGCTTGTAAATTATTCTTGCTGGTTTCAGAAATATTATAATAAGGCGAAGAAATATCATTACTTCCTTTTATTATTTTTACAAAAGGATTTTTACTTGCTAAAATATCTTCAATTACTGCATTTTGAATGTTGTTTTCAAAACCATTAGAATTTCTGATTTTAAATGATTCAACAATAATTGGGTATTCAGCACAAACTAAAGCTTCTGATTTTAATTCATCTGAATTTTTATAAGCATCAAATCTTTTAATAATTTCATCTAATTCTAAATAAGCCGTTCTACATTTTCCTTTTTTTAAGTCTTTAATTGCTTTACGATAAATAGGTTCGCTAGCCGCTTCTTTGTAAAGATTTTTTACGTCTAAATAATTGTTGTTTATATTTTTAACTTGTTCAAAAGCCAACTCAGCCTCTTTAAAGTTTTCTTGCATTAAATAGTAACTACCTTCTTTATAACGTTCATTTAAAGCTTGTTGTAATTTATTTTTTACGTCCTTGTAGTTAGGTTCTCTATTGTATATTTCATTCCATTTTTCATGAGCTGAAATATATTTTTTTTCACCAAATAATTGTACTCCTTTTAAATAAACAGGTTCATTAACCGCAGTGCTAAGTTGCTTTTGCGAGTCTTTATAGTCAGGGTTAAATCGGGAAATATCTTTAAAAACATCTTCAGCTTCTCTAAATTTTTGTTCTGAAAGATACTTGATTCCTAAATCATATTGTCCAACTAAATATTGGTCTAAGTTTTTATTGTAAATGGCTTTTGTTTGTTGATCAATATCCAAATTCTTAGTAAAAGCATTTACTTGATTTACAAAGTTATTTAAGTTATAATATTCATTTACAACACCTTCCTTGTCTCCTTTTTCGTTTTTGTTAGCTATTGAAAAAGCAGATTCAGAAATATATAATTGTGCACTTCTTCTTAATGCATTTTCAATTTCTGGAAGATTTGGTTTTCTGTATAAAACACCTAAATACAATTCAGAAGCTTGTTTGAAGTTGCCTAATTTTTCCATTTCAGCACCTTTTTTTAAGGTAGCGTTTTTTACACTACAAGAAAAGGTAATAAGTAGAAGTAATGCAATAAAATATTTTGGAGTATTTTTCAATTTCATAAATTGGCACGTATTTTGTAAAATGTGTTAAAGTTCAATTGACAATTTTAAAACAAAAATAACAAACAAACGTTTTTTTGAGTTGTTTTTTTTGTTAATATTGACAAATCTTTCAAAATTGATACCAAAAACAGAATTAATTAAATTATTTTTAGAATATGAAAAAAATTACAAACATGAGAAATACAATTTTAGTAGGTTTATTAGTGCTTAGTGCTGCTTCTTGTAGAAGTAAAAAAGAAGAAAAACCAGTTGATGCTCCTAAAGGAGAAGTAAAAGTAGAAGTACTTTGTAGTGGACCAAAATACTTTACTGATAAAGATTTCTTTAGAGCAAATAGTGTAGGCGAAAGTCCAGATCAAGCAAACTCTAAAAGAATGGCATTAAGTAATGCCCGTTTAGAACTAGCAGGTCAAATTGAAGTTACTTTAAAAGCAGTTATCGATAATTATTTTAACGATGTGAATTCAGGTGGAAAACAAGAATACATTGCAAAATATGAAGGGTTAAGCCGTGAGGTAATCAATCAATCAATCTCTGGTACTAAAACTATTTGTGAAGAATTAACAAAAACGGCAACTGGTAAATACAAAACCTATATTGCAATTGAATTAAATAATTCAGCATTATTAAATACTTTAAACAATAGAATTTCTGCTGATGATCGTTTGAAAGTGGATTACAACTACGAAAAATTCAAAGAAACTTTCTACAAAGAAATGGAAGAAATGGGAAATAAATAATCCTCTTCGAACTATAAAAAAGGCGATTTCAATTTTGAAGTCGCCTTTTTTATTTTATTAATGTTGATTATCGATTCAACCAATAAATGCTTCCTGTTAAAATAGTAGCGAAAGCAACCCAAGCTAAATACGGAATTAATAAATATCCTGCTCTTTTGTCTATTTGTTTGAAAATGTAATACGTTTCATAAATAATTAACCAAAGCAAAATAATTTCGATTAACGCCAACAAAATATTATTCAATCCAAAGAATAAATACGACCATAAAGCATTCAAAAGAAGTTGAACGGTAAAAAACAACAATCCTTTTTTTACCAATTCTTTGTTCGATTCTAACTTATTCCAAACCATTCCTGCAGCAATTCCCATCATAATGAAAAGCATCGTCCAAACCGGTGCAAAAACCCAGTTAGGCGGATTAAAACTCGGTTTTTTTATTAAAGGATACCAAGTACTAATGTTCGATTGTGTTACCTTACTAGATAAATAGCCGACAGCCAAACAAATGGCAACACAATATGTTATTTTAAGATATTTGTTCATATTTTCAATTTTATAGGCAAATTAACGAAATATCAAGGAAACAAATCAATCAAAATCGGTATTTTTGTCAAAATTTTAAGCTATGCTTACCGAAAAAGATTTTATTGCAAACTCATATAATTCCATTGAATCGGCTAGTTTCGAATGGAGCGCACCAAGTAATATTGCCTTAGTAAAATATTGGGGCAAGAAAGAAAACCAAATTCCAGCAAACCCTTCCATAAGTTTTACGTTAAACAATTGTAAGACAATTACGAAGTTGGAAGTGGTGAAAAAATCGGAAAACAATAATTTTTCATTTGATTTGCTTTTTGAAGGAAAACCAAAAGAAGATTTCAAACCAAAAATTCAAAAATTCTTTGAAAGAATCGAAAAATATTGTCCGTTTTTAAAAGAATATCATTTTAAAATTGATACCCAAAACACCTTTCCTCATAGTTCAGGAATTGCTTCTTCAGCCTCTGGAATGGCAGCTTTAGCCATGAACATCATGAGTTTGGAACAAGCAATTAATCCAACAATTTCGGATGATTATTTCTATTCCAAAGCATCATTTTTAGCCCGATTAGGAAGCGGAAGTGCTTGCAGAAGCATCAAAGGTGAAGTAGTAGTTTGGGGAAGTCACGCTGAAATTCACGGAAGTTCGGATTTATTCGGAGTTGAGTTTTCAGAAATTCATTCTAACTTTAAAAATTATCAAGACACTATCTTATTAGTGGATAAAGGAGAAAAGCAAGTTTCGAGTACGGTTGGACACGATTTAATGCACAATCATCCGTATGCCGAAAGACGTTTTGCACAAGCACACGAAAATTTATCTCAAATAAAAGCGATTTTGTCGTCAGGAAATGTGGAAGAATTCATCAAAATTGTAGAAAGTGAAGCCTTGACTTTACACGCTATGATGATGACTTCAATGCCGTATTTTATCTTAATGAAACCCAATACATTGGAAATCATCAATAAAATTTGGAAGTTCAGAAATGAAACGCAAATTCCAGTCTGTTTTACATTAGATGCTGGCGCCAATGTTCATGTTTTGTGTCCTGAAAATGTAAAGGAAAATGTATTGCAATTTATTCAAGATGAATTAGTTGGCTATTGTCAAAATGGTCAGTATATTTGCGATGAAATTGGAAATGGTGCAATTCAATTAAAATAATTTGTATATTTACCATAGGTTTCAATAAAAATGGACATTCGATTGGAAAAATTAGAGCTTATGAAATTGCTGATGGAAACAGAAAACCCTTCGGTATTACAAGCTATTAGGAAAATTTTCCAAAAAGAAGAGAAAGATTGGTGGGATGATTTAACGGAAGAGCAACAAAATATTCTAAACGAATCAATGGAGGAATATGAAAGAGGAGAATTTTCTTCTTTTGATGATTTTATCAAGCCACATTTGAAATAATGAGAGAAATTGTAATAACGCCAAGAGCTCAAAAAGAATTGAATCAGCTTTTTGAATATTTGGAGTTAAAATGGAATCTGAAGGTTAAAGTTGATTTTGTGAATAAGCTACATTTAGTTTTAAAAATTGTAGCAAAAAGTCCAGAATCATTTCCAATTTCAAATAAAAAGAATAAATTTAGGAAGTGTGTGATAACAAAACAGAATACACTTTTTTATCATTTTAATGAAAAACATATTGTAGTGGTTGCTGTTTTTGACACAAGACAAAACCCAAAGAAACTAAAAATCTGATTACTATAAACTGTAAACTGAATACTAAAAAATGAAAGGACCACTTTTTTACTCAAAAATATTACTTTTCGGAGAATATGGAATTATCCAAGATTCGAAAGGACTTTCAATTCCTTATAATTTTTATAATGGTGCTTTAAAGAACGATGGGAATTCGTCTGAAAGTGCTATTAAATCAAACGATAGTTTAAAGAAATTTGTTGTTTATTTAGAGCAATTGCAATCAGAGCAACCTGAGTTGGTAACTTTCGATTTAGCTTCATTGCAAAATGATGTAAATAATGGAATGTATTTCGATTCAAGCATTCCGCAAGGATATGGAGTAGGAAGCAGTGGTGCTTTAGTAGCGGCGATTTACGATAAATATGCCAATGATAAAATCACAGTGTTAGAAAATTTAACGCGTGAAAAATTATTGCAATTAAAAATGATTTTCTCTCAAATGGAATCGTTTTTCCACGGAAAAAGTTCAGGTTTAGATCCGTTGAATAGTTATTTGAGTATTCCAATTTTAATCAATTCGAAAGATAATATTGAAGCAACCGGAATTCCAACACAAAGTACACAAGGAAAAGGTGCGGTTTTCTTAATTGATTCAGGAATTGTGGGCGAAACAGCTCCAATGGTGTCTATTTTCATGGAAAACTTAAAAGATAATGGTTTCCGTAATATGTTAAAATCACAATTCATAAAATATACGGATGCTTGTGTGGAAAATTTCTTGCATGGTGATGTTAAATCGTTATTAGAAAACACCAAACAATTATCAAAAGTAGTTTTGAATAATTTCAAACCGATGATTCCAGAGCAATTTCACCAAGTTTGGCAAAGAGGAATCGACACCAACGACTACTATTTGAAATTATGCGGTTCTGGCGGTGGTGGTTATATTTTAGGATTTACACAAGACTTAGATAAAGCCAAGAAATCTTTAAAAGACTATAAATTAGAAGTAGTTTATAATTTTTAGAAATGAGTAAAATTCCAAAAAAGGGTAATAAGGAATCTCGTTTAATAATTCTTTCTAAGAAAACGCATGAATTAGAACAAAAAATTATTAAAAATGAGGAATTAAGTTTACAAAAGTATAGAGCTTTGCAAGATTTTGTAAGATTACTAACAAATTTTGCGAGTCATGATATTAAAAATGCAATTCACAATCTTGATGGATTGATAGCAAATGTCAAGGTGAATTCTATAACAAGTGAAGAAATAATTGCACTAAATAGTTGTGTTGAAAATATTAGAAATTCGCTTGATGAGTTTAAATTGTTAAGTTCCGATATTGATAAGAATGAATTTAAGTTAGTCGAATTAATGACGTCATTATCTTCGTTACATCGTCCATTGTTTAAAAAGCACAATATAAAGTTTATTATTGATTATAATGTAGATAAAAATACTGTAATTAGACAGACTTTTCATCACATTTTGCAAATTTTAAATAACATGATTATTAATTCATTTGAGTTTTTAGAAAACAAAAACGAAAATGAAATAAAGATTATAATAAATTCTATTGATGAAAATAGTCTTGAAATATTAATTCTTGATACAGGAAAAGGAATTGATAGTAAAATTAAGAGTAGAATATTTGACCCCTATTTTACAACAAAAGAGAAAGGATCAGGAGTAGGACTAGCCCATGTTAAGCATACCCTAAGTAAAATAGGAGGTGTAATAACCTTAGAAGAAAGTAATTTTTGTAATTTTTCTACAATTTTTAAAATTAATTTACCAATAAAATGAGAAAAACTGTTTTAGTAATTGATGATGAAAAAATAGGTGCTGAAAATATTCAAAAAGCATTTATTAATGAAATGGGAAGTGTAGATTGTTTAGTTGCATTTGACGAGCCAACGATTAATAATTATATTAAGAATAAATTTTATGATATTGCTATTGTAGATTTGAGAATGGATGATTTCTCAATTAATGGTTTTGATATAATTAAAAACATAATTGAAGTTAATCCGTTTTCTAAAATTATAATTATTAGTGCTCATTTGGAGGAATATAACGATGATATTAATGAAATTTTATCAACAGGAAAGATTTCAGCAATAATCCCAAAGGACAATTTTAAAGATTTTAAAGATAAAATATTTAGAGAAGTAAGTAAAATTTTTTTAGAGATTGACTCTAATTTGGATTTTTCTCAGAAAATTTTACAAGAAATGTATAGTGACTTGAAGAATGAGGAAGATAATTTTCAAAAAGGACAAAAGTTTGAAAGGTTTGTTGGAATGTTGTGGAGTAGAATTGGTTTTAAAGAAATTAATTATCGTAAAATTGATAAGTCGCAAAATGAAATTGATTTAATAGTTAGAAATGATATTGAAGACAAATTTTTTGAAAAATTTTCGCCATATTTTTTTGTAGAGTGCAAGAACATTATCGAGAATGTTGATAAAAACATGTTTGTTTTGTTTTTAACAAAATTGCAAGGTAGCAATGAATTGGCAAGATTGGGTTTTATAATAACAACTTCAGGTTTTAAAAGAACTACTTATCTAGAAGCATTAAGAACATCAAATGCTTCATCAAAAATAATTTTTCTTTCTAACAATGAAATTGAAGAATTAATAAATTCTATTCAGCCAATAAAAACATTAAAGACAATTATTGATAGACAAGTAAAAGACAATTAGCGTAATAATGCTTACACGCAAATCCAAATTAGTCCTTACAAAAATCTTCAGCTTCTTTTCTGTGATTAGAGGATATAATATTTGGGTCATAGCATTAGCGCAATATCTTTCTGCTATATTCATTTTGGCTCCCGAAAAACGCGCTTTAGATATTATTCTCGATTGGCGTTTGTTTTTAATCGTGCTTGCTTCAACTTTAACCATTGCTTCGGGTTATATTATCAATAATTTTTACGATGCAAAAAAAGATTTAATCAATCGCCCTAAAAAAGCCATGATTGACCGTTTGGTGAGTCAAGAAACGAAGTTGAAAGTTTATTTCGGAATTAATTTCATCGTTGCTTTGTTGATGTTTTTCATTTCGTGGCGAGCGGTTTTGTTCTTTTCGACTTATATTTTTCTAATTTGGTTTTATTCGCACAAGTTGAAAAAAATGTTTTTAGTTGGAAACATCACGGCTGCAGTATTAGCGGTTTTACCTTTCTTCGGAATTTTGATGTATTACAAGAATTTTTATCACGTTATTTTTGCTCATGCAACTTTCTTATTATTACTGATTTTAATTCGCGAATTGATTAAAGATTTAGAAAATATCGAAGGGGATTTGATAGCTAATTACAAAACGATTCCGGTTGTTTTTGGAGAAAAAATGGCTAAATCTATTATTTCGGTTTTAACGATTTCTACTTTAATACCAGTTTATTTTTTGATTGAAGTGTATGATGTAGGATACATGGATATTTATTTTTACCTGAGTTTAATGGCATTACTATTTTTTGTTTTGCTACTCTGGAAAGCCAATTCTAAAACCGAATATTTAAAACTTCACTTTTTATTGAAATTTATCATCGTTTCAGGCGTTTTTTGCATTGTTTTAATAGAGCCTTCGGTTTTAATTCATAGCAAAAAATTGATTTCAGCATATTAGTTATATCTTTGCAAAAATTGTTTAGAATATGTCACGTCATCAAGATAGCGATAAAAGTCATCCAGGTTCAGGAAGACAAGGAGGTTACAAGAAAAATAGTAATTCAAGAGGAAATGCGCCAATTCGTAAAGCGCCTTCTAAATTTGGTTCAAAACCAGATGCCTCAAAACCAACAGGTGCAAAAGGACCAAAATCTCCAAAGAAACCATCTAATCCAGACGAAATTCGTTTGAATCGTTACATTTCAAATTCAGGTGTTTGTAGTCGTAGAGATGCCGATATTTATATCCAAAGTGGAAACGTAAAAGTAAATGGCGAAGTGGTAACCGAAATGGGTTACAAAGTAAAATTGACAGATGTTGTGCAATTTGATGGCGTTAATATTACGCCAGAAAAGAAAGAATATATTTTATTGAATAAACCAAAAAACTTCTCTACTTCAGGTGATGAAGAAAAAGGTTCTGCTAATGTTTTGGATTTGGTTCGAAATGCTACTAAAGCCAAACTACAACCTGTAGGAAGAATGGATAAAACCACAACAGGTTTGTTGTTATTTACTAATGATAATGAAATTATTCAAAAATTCACGGCGCCAAACCAACGTTCGTCAAAAGTATATCAAGTAACTTTAGATAAAAATTTAAAGTTTGAAGATTTAGAACGCATCCAAAAAGGATTAACTATCGAAGAACATCGTGTTTACGTAGAAGAAATTTCTTATATCGAAGACCAACCAAAAAGTGAAATTGGTTTGAAAATGAAAACGTCAAACGTTAAAATAGTACGTAAGATTTTCGAACATTTAAAATATGATGTTTTAAAAGTAGACCGCGTAACATTTGCAGGTTTAACTAAGAAAAATTTACCAAGAGGCGATTGGAGATTCTTAACGGAACAAGAAATTATCAACCTAAAAAATGCTTAAGAACATTTTCCAAAATACATAGGCACATAGTATTTTTTCTTTGTACCTTTTTTATTTAGTGATCTTTGCGTCCCGATAGCTATCGGGATTGCGAAAAACTTTGCGCTCTTTGCGTTTAAAATTTAAACTTTATGCCAAATCAACTACAACAAATCGCCATTAAATGGTTTGATGCTTTTAATACCAAAAACTTAGAAAAATTATTAGAATTATACGAAGACGAAGCCCAACATTTCAGTCCGAAATTAAAAATTCGTCAACCTGAAACCAATGGTTTAGTCATTGGAAAAGAAGCGATGCGCATTTGGTGGCAAGACGCATTTGATAGATTGCCAACATTACACTACAAAGTAACCTCATTAACCGCTAACACCGACCGAGTTTTCATGGAATACACCCGTCAAGTAGCAGGTGAAGCAGATATGTTAGTAGCTGAAGTTTTAGAAATTAAAGAGGGGAAAATTGTTTTTTCTAGAGTGTATCATGGTTAGAAAATCTCTTTCTTGTCATTTCGACATAAGGAGAAATCACATAATATTAAACTTTTACAGATAACCATTTATCAACTAAAGACGCGAAATGACTCGTTAATGGTGTAGATTCTCCATCTATTGTCAGACTTTCAACTTCTAAATCTATTAGTAAATCAATTATGTCGTTTAATTGTTTTTTTGATAAATCTATCTTGTAATGATTGGTTTCTATATCTTCCTTTCTATTGTGTTTTTCTGGTTTAGGAATTTTGTTGTTGTTTAAAATGTCGAGAAGCTTGTCAACTAAAGCATCATTTTTAGTTTTTACCAATTCGTTAATTGTAGATTTAATAGTAAGATAATCAATGATGTTTTTCATTTTTGTTTACTTACATTAAATTACCCTTCAAAAACATAATCCGCATACACTTGCTCAATCTCAGTAAATACATCTAATAATTGATTGATGCCTTCTGTGGTAACCAATTTTTGTTTGTATTCTTTAAAACCGTGAATACCTTTGAAATAATTGGTATAATGACGACGCATTTCGTTGATACCTAAGCGTTCGCCTTTCCATTCGATACTCCAAATTAAGTGATTTCTTGCGGCTTCAATTCGGTCGTTCATGCTTGGAGGTGCTAATTTTTCTCCTGTGGCGAAATAATGTTTAATTTCATTAAAAATCCAAGGATAGCCAATCGCAGCGCGACCAATCATCATGCCATCTAATCCGTATTTGTTTTTGTATTCCAAAGCTTTTTCAGGAGAATCGATATCGCCATTTCCAAAAATTGGCATCGTAATTCTCGGATTTTCCTTCACACGTTGAATGTGCGACCAATCGGAATGCCCTTTGTACATCTGTGCACGAGTTCTCGCGTGAATGGTTAAAGCCTGAACACCTATATCTTGCAAACGCTCGGCAACTTCGTCAATATTAATCGAATTTTCATCCCAACCCAAACGCGTTTTTACAGTAACAGGTAAACTTGTTCCTTTGATAACGGCTTTTGTTAAACGAATCATCAAATCCACATCTTTTAAAACCCCAGCGCCAGCACCTTTACAAACTACTTTTTTTACTGGACAACCAAAATTGATGTCAACTAAGTCAGGTTGAACCGTATCTACAATTTTAGCACTCATTTCCATAGCCTCTTCATCACCACCAAAAATCTGAATTCCAACTGGGCGTTCGTAATCGAAAATATCCAATTTTTGTTTGCTTTTCATGGCATCACGAATCAATCCTTCCGAAGAAATAAATTCAGAATACATTAAATCAGCGCCATGTAATTTGCATAAACGACGAAATGGTGGATCGCTCACATCTTCCATTGGGGCTAATAATAAAGGAAAATCGGGTAGTATGATGTTACCAATTTTAGGCATGGTGCTTCAATTTTTTTGCAAAAATACGACAAGATTTTTTAATTATTGTTTTTTTAAGTTTTTACCACATAGAAACATAGTTGATTTGGAATGAAAAATAGAAGCTTCGCTTTAAGATAGTTTACATAGGTTTTCAAGATTATAGGAGCCTATGTACGAATGCAAATACTATGAATTCCTCTAGCCTTTATTAAAAATCTATGTTTCTATTTGGTTTGTATTCTTTTTTAGTGTTTGCTGTTGCTTTTGTTGATATACAATCAAAACTTTAGCTTATATTTGCAGATTAATTGTTCGAAAGAATTGCTATTGAAATTTGAACTTGACATTGAACTTGAAGAATGAAACACATTAGAAATTTCTGCATTATTGCACACATTGACCACGGGAAAAGTACGTTAGCTGACAGATTGTTGAGTGCTACACAAACCGTTTCGGCTCGTGAAGAAAAAGCTCAGTTGCTAGATAACATGGACTTAGAGCGCGAACGTGGGATTACCATAAAAAGTCACGCCATTCAAATGGAGTACAAATACAAAGGAGAAGATTATATCTTAAACTTAATTGATACTCCAGGTCACGTGGATTTCTCATACGAGGTTTCGCGTTCGATAGCCGCTTGTGAAGGTGCTTTGTTGATTGTGGATGCGGCGCAAAGTATTCAGGCACAAACGATTTCGAATTTGTATTTGGCTTTGGAAAATGATTTGGAAATTATTCCAGTTTTAAATAAAGTGGATTTACCAAGTGCTAATCCTGAAGAAGTTAGTGATGATATTATCGATTTATTAGGATGTAAATTAGAAGACATTATTCACGCTTCTGGAAAAACAGGTTTTGGTGTTGAAAATATTTTAGCAGCTATTATTGAGAAAATTCCAGCTCCAAAAGGAGATCCAAACGAGCCACTTCAAGCTTTGATTTTTGATTCACATTACAATCCTTTTAGAGGAATTGAAGTTATTTTCCGTGTTCTTAATGGAGAAATCAAAAAAGGTCAGAAGATTAAATTCATGGCTACTGGGAACGAATATTATGCGGATGAAGTTGGTACATTGAAATTAAATCAAGTTCCTAAAAATGTGATTTCTGCTGGAGACGTAGGCTATTTAGTTTCGGGAATTAAAGAAGCTAAAGAAGTAAAAGTAGGAGATACGATTACCGATGCAAAAGAGCCAACAAAAAATGCAATTTTAGGATTTGAAGATGTAAAACCAATGGTTTTTGCTGGAATTTATCCAGTAGATACAGAAGATTACGAAGACTTGCGTGCTTCGATGGAAAAATTACAATTGAACGATGCTTCGTTAGTTTTTCAAGCGGAGAGTTCGGCGGCTTTAGGATTTGGTTTCCGTTGTGGATTCTTAGGAATGTTGCACATGGAAATTATTCAAGAGCGTTTAGAGCGTGAGTTCGATATGACCGTTATTACTACGGTTCCTAACGTTTCGTATCATGCGTTTACTAAAAAAGAACCGGATACGATTTTAATTGTAAACAATCCTTCGGATTTACCAGAGCCTTCAAAATTAGATAGAGTAGAAGAGCCTTATATCAAAGCAACTATCATTACAAAATCAGATTTCGTAGGAAACGTAATGAGTTTGTGTATTGAAAAACGTGGTT
>NZ_CALBSN010000158.1 GCF_937967675.1 uncultured Flavobacterium sp.
TGCAATGCTTTTAATAGTATTTTTGTAAAAATTTGGCTCACTTTTTGAAGTGTCAAACTTACATATATTTTTTTGCAAAAATAATGTTTTAATAAAATTATAACTTATAAACCTAGCAATTGTTTTATGCCATTAACAAAAAATACAAATTATTTATTTTTATTGCTCTTATTCTTAACGTTTAATATTGGATTTGCTCAAAATAGCAGTAAATTTAAAGTAGTTTTAGATGCCGGTCATGGAGGAAAAGATCCTGGAGCAGTAAAAAACGGTGTTAAAGAAAAAGATGTTGTTTTAGATGTTGTGCTAAAAATTGGTAAAATCTTAGAAAAGAATAATGAGATTGAAGTAGTATATACAAGAAAAACTGATGTTTTTGTTGAATTAAGAGAAAGAGCAAATATAGCAAATAAAGCTAAAGCTAATTTGTTCATTTCGGTTCATTGTAACTCTGTTAAATCTGGAAACCCAATTGGTGCCATGACATTGGTAATGGGGATGTCAAGAACAGGGACTAATTTAGAAATTGCAAAAACAGAAAATGCTGTAATTTTTCAAGAAACGGACTATAAAACAAAATATAAAGGGTTTGACCCCAATAATCCGGAAACGTTAATTGGTTTAAAAATAATTCAAGAAGAATCTTTATTACAAAGCATAGAATTAGCAACTTTGATTCAAAATCAATTTCGTGATGAATTAAATAGAAAGGACAAAGGTGTTCATCAACAACCTCTTTGGGTTTTGGATGCAACAGTTATGCCAGGTGTTTTGATTGAATTAGGTTTTGTTTCACATCCTGACGAAGCTAGGTATTTAGATTCAGATAAAGGAAAGGAAGAAATGTCGAAATCAATTACCAATGCAATTTTAAAATACAAAAGTAATTTTTTTAATGGTAATGATGTTATTGAACCAGAATCTATAATTTCAAATAGAACTGTAAATAATCCTAAAATTACAACTGATAAAGTCCAAGAAAACTCAAAATTAAATAAAACTTTTTATAAGGTTCAAATTTCGGCAAGTCCTAATAAAATAGATACAAAACCCTCTAATTTTAAAGGTTTGAAAGGAATAACTGTTCAAAAAGAAAGAAAAATTTACAAATATTTTTACGGTGAAGAAAATGATTACAATGCATGCAAAATGAAATTAGAAGAAGCTAAGAAAAAAGGATATGCATCTGCTTTTATTGTAACTGTAACAAATTAATAATTCATTTCATATGTTTAAAGGATTTTTTTTTACTCTTGCACTATTCAATGTTTTTACGATTTATAGTCAAAGTCAAAAATTCAAAGTAATTCTTGATGCTGGTCATGGAGGTAAAGATTATGGTGCAGTATACCATGGAAATATCGAGAAAAATATTGCTTTAAAAACAGTTTTACAAGTAGGTTCATTATTAGAAAAAGATTCTGAAATTGAAATTATTTACACTAGAAAAACGGACGTTTTTATTGAATTACAACAGCGTGCAAATATTGCAAATAAAGCGAAAGGAAATATTTTTGTTTCTATACATTGTAATGCTAATAAAAACCTTGCTGCATCTGGAAATGAAACCTTTGTTATGGGAATAACAAGAAATACCTCTAATTTAGAAGTAGCAAAAAACGAAAATGAAGTAGTTACTTTAGAAAAGGATTACAAAATTAAATATGATGGTTTTGATCCAAATTCACCAGAATCAGTAATCGGTATTTCAATTCTTCAAGAAGAACATTTAGATCAAAGCATTGAATTAGCAGGAAGGGTTCAAGAGTTCTTCATGAAAAAAACTCAAAATAAAAACAGAGGAGTTAAACAAGCTGGATTCTTAGTTTTAAGACAAATATCAATGCCAAGAGTACTAATTGAAATGGGCTTTGTATCTAATAAAGAAGAAGGAGAATTCTTGAATTCAATTGAAGGACAAGAGCAGTTGGCCGAAGCTATAGCAGGAGCCATTATGGATTATAAAAACGAATTTTTTAATCCTTCAAATAATGACAATGTAAAATCAAATATACCAGAAGACAACAAAGAAGAAATAGAAATTATCAAAAAAGAGATTCCAAAAAAAACTGTGGAAAAAATTTCAGAAAAAGGAATAATTTTTAAAATTCAAATAGCAGCTAGTGTTAATGAACTAGATACTTTTCCATCAAATTTCAAGGGTTTAACTCCAATTTCAGTAGAATCAACAGGCAGTTTATTTAAATACTTTTATGGTTCAGAAAAAAGTTATGATACTGCCAAACAGAAACTAGAAATTGCAAAACAAAAAGGTTACTCAACAGCTTTTATTGTTGCTTATAAAGATGGAATAAAAATAAGCCTTTCCGATGCAATTAAATAAAATAAAAGTTTAATTTTGTTAAAAATTATTAAGCTTTGAAACTAACAAGAGAAATCAAAACCGCCATCCTCGTTATCGTATCGATATTATTGTTTATTTGGGGATATAATTTTTTAAAAGGAAAAGACCTATTTAGTAGTAGTACTAGAATTTATGTTGTCTATGATAATGTAGCTGGGCTTGTAGATTCTGCACCAGTAACATTAAATGGATTGGCAATTGGGAAAGTTAATTCAATTAATATTCAATCAGATGGTAAGTTATTGGTTGAAATGCAAATTACTACTGATTTTCCCATATCAAAATCTAGTATTGCTGAAATATACGATTCTGGTCTAGTAGGAGGAAGGCAAATTGCTATTAAGCCAAATTTCCAAGATAAAAATTACATTAAATCTGGTGACTATTTAAAAGCTAGTAGTAAACTAGGTATTACTGATGCCTTGGCACAACAATTAGAACCACTTCAATATAAAGTCCAAAAACTATTGGATAACGCGGATGCCATGATATCTAATATTAATGACGTTTTGGATGCTAGTACAAAGAAAAATATTAAGAACAGTATAGCTGAATTGAATAAAACACTTTCTGAATTCAGTGTAGTATCTAAAAATGTAAATGAAATGCTTGCTGAGAACAAATTGAAAATCAATTCAGCAATGACTAATTTAGATAAAACGTCTGCTAATTTTTCTAAAATTTCTGATTCACTTGCAAAAGCTAACTTAGGTCAAACAGTTAAAAATTTAGAAAAAACATTAGCAAGTGTAGAGAAAATTATGTCTGAAATAGAAAAAGGTAACGGAACCGTTGGTAAATTAGTGAAAGATGATGCTATGTACAATAATTTTACTAAGACTTCGAAAGAATTAGAGTTATTGCTTCAAGATCTTCGCTTAAATCCAACACGTTACGTTAATGTTTCTCTTTTTGGTAAGAAAAATAAACCTTATGTAGCGCCAGTTAATGACACAATTAAAAAATAAATTATAAACAATGGGTTTTCTAGATAATATTTTATTCGCATTGCTTTTAGGAGCGGGTATTGGTTATTTTGCAATTAATGTAAAAAAACTAATTCGTAATATCAAATTAGGTCAAGATGTAAATCGAAGTGATAATGCTTCTGAACGTTGGAAGAATATGACTATGGTTGCTTTAGGTCAATCTAAAATGGTAAAGCGTCCAATTGCAGGATTTTTACATATTGTGGTTTATGTAGGTTTCGTAATTATTAATATCGAAGTTATCGAAATTATTATCGACGGACTTTTTGGAACACACCGTGTTTTATCGTTCATGGGCGGATTTTATGATGTATTAATTGGCTCATTTGAAATTTTAGCATTTTTAGTTTTAGTTGCAGTAATCATATTTTGGATTAGAAGAAACGTAACCAAATTAGGTCGTTTTGAAAGTTCAGATTTAGATGGTAAACCAAGAAACGATGCCAATTACATTTTGTATTTTGAAGTTGTTTTAATGACATTATTCTTAGTAATGAATGCAGCTGATTTCCATTTGCAAAATTTAGGAATAGGTCATTATAATCAAGCAGGAAGTTTTCCAATTTCTCAATTCATTGCACCAATGTTCAACGGAATGAGTGAAGGATTAGTAGTAGTTATTGAAAGAGCCGCTTGGTGGTTACACATTGCCGGAATTTTAGTTTTCTTAAACTATTTATATTTCTCTAAACATTTACATATTTTATTAGCTTTCCCAAATACGTACTTTGCAGATTTAAATGCGAAAGGGAAATTAAATAATTTAGAAAGCGTTACAAACGAAGTAAAATTAATGATGGATCCAAATGCAGATCCGTTTGCAGCGCCAGCAAATCCTGATGCTGTGCCAGCTAAGTTTGGTGCTTCAGATGTTCAAGATTTAAATTGGGTGCAGTTATTAAACGCTTACAGTTGTACCGAGTGTGGCCGTTGTACTTCATCTTGTCCAGCGAACCAAACAGGTAAAAAATTATCGCCGCGTAAGATTATGATGGATACTCGTGATCGTCTAGAGGAAGTTGGAAGAAATATTGATTTGAATAAAGGAGTTTTTGTGGATGATGGAAAATCATTATTAAACGATTACATTACTACAGAAGAATTATGGGCTTGTACAACTTGTAATGCTTGTGTGGAAGAATGTCCAATTAATATTAGTCCGTTATCAATTATTATCGATATGCGTCGTTATTTGGTAATGGAACAAAGTGCTGCTCCAATGGAATTAAACAATATGATGAGTAATATTGAAAACAATGGTGCGCCTTGGCCTTATAATCAAATGGATCGATTAAATTGGGTTAACGAATAATTTTACATTAACTATCTTAAATAGTATATAATATGTCTGAAAATTTAATTGTACCAACAATGGCCCAAATGATGGCCGAAGGAAAACAACCTGAAATTTTATTTTGGGTAGGTTCTGCTGGTAGTTTCGATGACAGAGCAAAAAAAATATCTAGAGCTTTCGTTAAAATATTAAATAAAGCAAATGTTAACTTTGCTGTTTTAGGAAGTGAAGAAAGTTGTACAGGTGATGTCGCAAAAAGAGCTGGAAATGAGTTTTTATTTCAAATGCAAGCTTTAATGAATATTGAATTGCTTAATGCATATGAAGTTAAAAAAATCGTAACCTGCGATCCGCATTCATTTAATTGTTTAAAAAATGAATATCCAAGTTTGGGGGGGAATTATGAAGTTGTTCACCATACTCAGTTTATTCAGCAACTTTTAAAAGAAGGTCGCATAAGCTTCAATAAAGACACATATAAAGGAAGCCGTATTACGTTTCATGACCCCTGTTATTTAGGCAGAGCTAATAATGAATATCAAGCTCCTAGAGAGATATTATCACAAACCAATGCTCAAATTGTTGAGATGAAACGAAGTAAAAATAATGCTTTGTGTTGTGGAGCTGGTGGTGCCCAAATGTTTAAAGAACCTGAAAAAGGAAATATGGAAATTAATGTTTTAAGAACACAAGATGCTCTTGAGACTACTCCAAATATTATAGCTACGGGTTGTCCGTATTGTAACACAATGATGACTGATGGTGTAAAATTTGCACACAAAGAAAATGATATTAAAGTGTTAGATATTGCTGAAATAATTGCTAACGCTCAAGGTTAATAAAATGAAAAAAAAAATATGCATCATTGTTTTACTATTTGTAAGTTTTTCATATTCTCAAAATCTTACGAAAGAAGAACTTATCGATAAACTATCTGATAATGCTTGCGAATGCACAAATAAACAAGAAATTACAAAAGATAATTTCGAGTTAACTCTTGGAATATGTTTATTGGAAGGAATTAATATTTTTGAGAAAGATGTAGAAAAACACTATGGTATAGATATCGTTTCAGACGATAAAAAAATGGAAGAATTAGGATATGACATTGGAAAAAAAATGGGTTTAAAATGTCCTACCGTATTCAAATTTATGTTAGACTATGAAGAAAATAACACTGATGCAGATTTTAATGAATTAACAATATCAGGTAGTGTTGTTGAAATAAAATCAGATCAATTTCTATCCTTAAAAGTAAAAGAAGACTCAGGAAAAATCAATCAATTTATTTTATTAGGTAATTTTGATAATTCTTTCTTACTAACAGATAAAGTTTTAAAAGTTAAAGATCTTGTTGACGTTACTTATTATGAAATGGAACTTTTTGATGCCAAAATAGCAAAGTTTATTTCGTTTAAAATTATTTCTGATATAATAAAAAAATAATCATGTACGTACCATTTGATACCTTACCAGAAGAATCTAAAATTTGGATATATCAATCGAATAGAAAATTCTCTGATGAAGAAATTCAAGAAATTGAAACAGAACTAAAATTCTTTTTGGAGAATTGGACATCACATGGGCAGCATCTTGAAGCTTCTTTCGTAACTCGATACAATCGTTTTATTATTATTGCGGTAAACCAAGAAGTACAAACTGCTACAGGTTGTTCAATTGATGCTTCAGTACAATTTATACAAAATTTAGAACAAAAATATAATGTAGATTTGTTAGATAAAATGAACGTTACCTTTAAAGTTGGCGATCATGTAGCATTTAAACCGCTTATCGAATTTAAAAAGATGGCTAAGGAAAAAGCAGTGTCAGAAAATACTATCGTATTTAATAATTTATTGAACACACTTGGCGAATTACAAGATTTTTGGGAAGTTCCTGCTAGTGAAAGTTGGCATAATCGTTTTTTTTAGCAATGGATACCGAGATTTTTTTACTCAATATTTCAGGTCAAGACAAACCCGGATTAACATCTTCACTAACTGCTGTTTTATCTGAATATGATGCAAAAATTTTGGATATAGGTCAAGCTAACATTCACAATACTTTATCCTTAGGTATTCTTTTTCAAATCAAATCTGGAAAAAAATCTGCTGCTGTATTAAAGGATTTATTGTTCAAATCATACGAATTAGGAATTAAAGCAAAGTTTACACCAATTACTCTTGATGATTATGAGAATTGGGTAAGTTTACAAGGTAAAGATCGTTATATTGTAACTCTTTTAGGAGATAAATTAACTGCTAAGCACATTTCAGAGGTAACCAAGGTAATATCTGAAAAAAATTTGAATATCGATGCTATAAAAAGACTAACTGGTAGAGCATCTTTAATAAAAGAGGAAGATTACCCAAGAGCTTGTATTCAGTTATCAATTCGTGGTGTAATACATAATAAATCGGAATTCACGTCACGATTTATGCAAATTTCGAGTGACTTAAATTTAGATATTGCCTTTCAAGAAGACAATATTTTTAGAAGAAACAGACGTTTAGTTTGCTTTGATATGGATTCCACTCTAATCCAAACTGAAGTAATTGATGAATTAGCAGAACTCGCGGGTGTTGGAGAACAAGTAAAAGCCATTACGGAATCAGCCATGCAAGGCGAAATTGATTTTCAAGAAAGCTTCAAGCAAAGAATGCTTCTTTTAAAAGGTTTAAGTGAAGAAGTTCTAGAAGAAGTTGCTATTAATTTACCCATCACAAAAGGTACAAGAAGATTAATTGGTACATTAAAATCATACGGTTTCAAAACGGCAATTTTATCAGGTGGATTTACCTATTTTGGAAAATATCTACAAAAAGAATTAGGAATCGATTACGTTTATGCCAATGAATTAGAAATCAAAGATGGAGTGCTAACCGGTGGATATATTGGTGAAATTGTAGACGGAAATAAAAAAGCAGAATATTTAAAAGAAATCGCACAAAAAGAAGGAATTCACATCAATCAAACAATCGCTGTTGGTGATGGTGCTAACGATTTACCCATGCTAAATTTAGCTGGTTTAGGAATTGCTTTTCATGCAAAACCCAAAGTAAAAGACAACGCACAAAGTTCTATTTCAAGCATTGGTTTAGATGGTGTTTTGTATTTGTTAGGCTACCACGACCGTCATATTGATTTAATGGATTAGTCTATTCATATCTTCGTAAAAAAAAATAGAATCCCTAGTTAACAACTTTCTTCATAAAATAAACCTAAAACGCTTTATTTTAAAGTAAAGATGTAGTATTTTGGCATGGATTTAGTTCTAAGTTAAAAAATCAAACTATAATTTATGCAAAGAGTGCTCACACTACTGTTTTCGGTAGTTTTCATACATATATCATTTTCCCAAAATACAACTAAACCTGTTTTAACGGCTAAAAAAGTAGTTTCACAACAGGTTTGGGTCGACAGTATTTACAACCAATTTTCGTTTGAAGAAAAAGTTGGGCAGCTGTTTATGGTTGCTGCATATTCTAATAAAGATGAAGCACACAATAAATCCATCGATAATTTAGTTGAGGAATATAAAATTGGAGGTCTGATTTTCTTTCAAGGCGGACCAGTGCGTCAAGCTAAGTTGACAAATCGTTATCAAGCAAAATCAAAAGTGCCATTGTTCATCGGAATTGATGCCGAATGGGGTTTAAGCATGCGATTGGATTCTACCTATCGTTATCCTTGGAACATGACGCTTGGAGCAGTTCAAGACATGAAATTGATTGAAAAAGCGGGAAATCAAATGGCAAAACAATCAAAACGAATGGGAATTCATTTCAATTTTGCTCCAGTTGTTGATATTAATACAAATCCTAAAAATCCAATTATTGGCAATCGTTCGTTTGGAGAAACTAAAGAAAACGTTACCGCTAGAGCCATTGCTTTAATGAAAGGTTTACAAGATGAAGGAGTTTATGCAACAGCGAAACATTTTCCTGGTCATGGTGATACATCAACTGATTCACATCATACATTACCGATAGTAAATTTCGATAGAAATCGTTTGAACGATGTAGAACTTTTTCCATATAAAGAATTGATTAAAAATGGCTTAACTAGTGTTATGGTGGCGCATTTGAATGTGCCAAGTTTAGAACCGAGAGAAAATTATCCAACATCCATTTCGTATCCGGTTGTTACAGATATCTTAAAAAAAGAATTGCAATTTGAAGGTTTAATTTTTACCGATGCCTTGAATATGAAAGGCGCAAGTAATTTTAAAAAACCTGGTGATATTGATTTAGAAGCATTTTTAGCAGGAAATGACGTATTGTTATTTGCGGAAAATGTTCCGGTTGCGATTAAAAAATTCAAAGAAGCTTTCGATGCTGGAATTATTACAGAAGATCGTTTGATGTATTCGGTAAAAAAGATTTTAGCGTATAAATACAAAGCGAACTTGAACAACTATCAACCAATCGTTTTAGATAATTTGTATCAAGATTTGAATGCAGTTGAATATGACGCTTTGAATTATAAATTATACGAAAACGCAGTAACAGTAATCAAAAATCATGATAAATTAGTTCCTATTCGCGATATTGAAAAAGAGAAAATTGCCTACATTAAATTAGGAAACGATAAATCAGATACATTTTTAGCTAATTTGAGAAATTACGCTTCAATTAGTGAAATTACAAACAAAAATTTAGATTCTGTTTTAGTACAATTGCAAGATTATACGAAAGTAATTATTGGGTATCATAAGCAAGATGGTGCCTGGAGAAATCACAATTTAAATTTCAAAGAAATGCTTTGGATAAACCAAATTGCAAAGCAAAACGATGTAATTTTAACTTGTTTTACGAAGCCATATTCGCTTACGAATTTGAAAAACTTCGAAGATATTGAAACTATAGTTATGGCATATCAAAACAATGATATTGCACAAACGATTGCCCCTCAAATTATTTTTGGAGCCATGGGAGCAAAAGGAAAATTGCCTGTTTCAATTGATGACGAATTCAAAGTAAATGAAGGAATTGAAACATTAGAAATAAAACGTTTAGGGTTTACAATTCCAGAAAACGTGGGTATGAATTCTAAAGTTTTAACTAAAATTGATTCCATTGCTAATCATGCTATTTCTAAGAAAATGACGCCTGGACTTCAAGTGGTTGTAGCTCGAAAAGGAAAAGTTATTTACCAAAAATCATTTGGAAATCACACCTATGAATCAAATCAAAACGTAATGAATACCGATGTATATGATATTGCTTCTTTGACAAAAATTATTGCTACTTTACCTAATGTCATGCAAGAATTTGATCAAGGTCATTTAACTTTAGAAACGAAATTAAAAACTATGTTGCCAGAAGCAAAAAATTCAAATAAAGCAAACGCAACGGTTTTAGATATGTTAACACATCAGGCTCGTTTTCAACCTTGGATTCCTTTTTATAAAGCTACTTTAGACAGTTTAAACCGACCTAGTACACATTATTATAGAAGTGAATTTTCTGAAGAATTTCCTATTCATGTTGCCGATAAATTATACTTAAGAAAAGACTACAATGATTCGATTGTTAAAACTATTTTGGACAGCGAATTATTACCAAAAAAACAATACAAATACAGCGATTTTACATTTATTCTATTTAAAGAATATTTGGAAATGCACAATAAAAAATCGCTTGAAGATTTAGCGCATACTAATTTTTATGAACCACTTGGAGCCAATTCTATTATGTACAATCCATTGCGAAAAGTGAATTCTAATTTGATTATTCCAACGGAAAATGATACGTATTTTAGACATCAAGTAATTCAAGGATATGTTCATGATATGGCTGCTGCTATGCAAGGTGGAATTTCAGGTCATGCGGGTTTGTTTGCCAATGCTTTGGATGTAGCTAAAGTGATGCAAATGTATCTTCAAAAAGGAACTTATGGTGGAAGAACTTATATTTCTGAAAACACATTTAACATGTTCAATACCTGTTATTTTTGTAAGGAGGGCAATAGAAGAGGAGTTGGGTTTGATAAACCACAATTAGGAAATGAAGGACCAACATGTGGTTGTGTTTCATTAACAAGTTTCGGGCATACCGGATTTACAGGTACCATGACTTGGGCTGATCCTGAAAAAGAAATTGTTTATGTTTTCTTATCTAACAGAACATATCCAGATTCAAATGCAACTAATAAATTATCTAAAGAAAATATTAGAGAAAATATTCAAAAATTAATTTACGAAGCTATTGTTGATTAATTATTGTAAATTTAATTTATAAAATTCAACCAATTAAAGATGACATCAAAAGCAACTACAGTAGAACAATATATCAACGAAGCTCCAGAAGACAGAAGAGAAGCGTTACATAAATTAAGAAATGTTATTTTAGAGAATCTTCCAGAAGGATTTCAAGAAGGCATGGGGTATGGTATGGCGGGTTATGTTGTGCCACATTCTATTTATCCTCAAGGATATCATTGTGATCCTAAACAAGCATTACCATTTATGTCATTTGCAAGTCAGAAAAATAGCATCAATTTTTATCATATGGGAATTTATGCAAAACCTGAATTATACGATTGGTTTGTAACCGAATATCCAAAACATTCAAAGCAAAAATTAGACATTGGAAAAAGCTGTTTGCGCATGAAAAATCCAGAAAATATTCCGTTTGAATTGATTGGTGAATTAGTAAAAAAAGTTACAGTACAAGATTGGATAGCTACTTACGAAGCGGCTTTTAAAAAATAACTTTTAACAAATGTTTTAGAATTGCCAACGTTAGAAGTGGTAATTTTATTTCAAAATTTAAATAGATGAAAATTGCGATAGTTTGTTATCCTACATTTGGAGGAAGTGGTGTTGTGGCCACCGAATTGGGTTTGGAATTAGCCAAAAGAGGTCACGACATTCATTTTATTACATACAGTCAACCCGTGCGGTTGGCATTGTTAAATCCGAATGTGCATTATCATGAAGTTCACGTTCCCGAGTATCCGTTGTTCCACTATCAGCCATATGAATTAGCACTTTCGAGTAAGTTAGTGGATATGGTAAAATTGTACAAAATTGATGTTTTACATGTACATTATGCCATTCCACATGCGTATGCAGGTTATATGGCAAAGCAGATGTTAGCAGATGAAGGTATTCATATTCCAATGGTAACAACATTGCACGGAACCGATATTACTTTAGTTGGAAATCATCCATTTTACAAGCCTGCAGTAAGTTTCAGTATCAATAAATCGGATGTGGTAACGAGCGTTTCACAAAGCTTAAAAGACGATACATATCGCTTATTTGATATTACAAATGAAATCCAAGTTATTCCAAATTTCATTGAATTAAACAAAGAAAAACTAAAAGAAAATATTCCATGCCATCGTTCGTTAATGGCTAATGAGGACGAGAAAATCATAACTCATATTTCTAATTTTAGAAAAGTAAAGCGTATCGAAGATATAGTTAGAATTTTTTATGAAATTCAGAAAGAAGTGCCATCAAAATTAATGATGGTAGGTGAAGGTCCAGAAAAAGAAAGAGCAGAGCAATTATGTGAACAATTAGGAATTCAAAACAAAGTGATTTTCTTTGGAAATAGTAATGAAATTGATAAAATTTTATGTTTTTCCGATTTGTTCTTATTACCTTCAGAAACAGAAAGTTTCGGATTAGCCGCTTTAGAAGCAATGGCTTGCGGTGTTCCTGTAATTTCGAGTAATTCTGGTGGACTTCCCGAAGTAAATAAAAATGACTTTTCTGGTTATTTGAGTGATGTTGGCGATGTTGCTAAAATGAGTAGTGATGCTATTTCTTTGTTAAAAAATGAGGATAAATTAGCCCAATTTAAAGTGAATGCTTTAGAAACAGCCAAGCTATTTGATATCCATAATATTGTACCCTTATACGAAAAAGTATATTTTAAAGCTTTAAATTCTAAATAATGATCAAAATTCTTCCCATTTTATTCTTGATAATGTCATGCAGTAATACTAAAGTTATTTCGGATAATTCATTCACTATAATACATAAAAGTGATTTTGGTGGTTCAGAAAAACCAGGGCATCTTTTAATTCAAGATAATGAGACTTACATAAATTTTATAGAATCTTTAAAATTAGACGAATCTCAATATGCTAATTTTTTAAAAGTAGATTTTAAAACGAAAAATGTTTTGGTATTATTTCAGGGGCAAAAAAACTCAGGAGGCTATTCAATTGATATAGATTCAGTTAGAAATGACAATCAAACCATTTTGGTAAAGAAAAATGAAATAGTTCCAAAAAAAGGCGAAATAGTTACAGCTGTAATTACCTCGCCTTTTTGTATCGTTTTGATTCCAAAAGGAAATAAATTAATAATTGAATAATTAAATATTAATTAAAAGGATTAGACCATTTTTGATTTGTATAAACATCAGTTCCAGATAATGTTCTTAAGAAAGCAATAACTGCATTAACTTCTGTTGCAGTAAGATTTAATTGTTGTCCTAAACCTCCTGGTCTTAATCTTGGATCTAAATTATTATTTCCAGGCGCAATATTAATAGTTCCATAATGTCCAATTGCGGCTTGTAATGAAGTAATTACACCTGTGTGCATCATTGGTCCATTAGTAGTACCATCTGTCTTTACTAAATCGCGTAGTGTTGGAGCTTTTGTATTTCCAGTATCAATGCCTGTTCCAGCAATAGTTCCAATAATACCATTATTTAAAGTGTTAGGATCAATATCAAATTCAGGAGCTCTATGACATCCTGCACATCCTAATCCGCCACTAGTTCTTACACCATTCGGATTAAATACGGGTGGTGTTAAAAATAAATTTTTACCTTGATTTTCCTGTGCAGTAAAATTTGAAAAAGGTTGCCCATCATTTGTAGCTAAAGCTCTACCTGCATCATATTTAGAATCAAATGATTGAATACTTCTAATAAATTGTGCTAAAGCATTTTGAATTTTATTTTCTGTTATTTCTTCTGAACCATAAACAAATTTAAATAGTTCTCTGTAATAACCAATTCCGTTTAATCTTGTAATTAAATCGTCAAATGATAAATCACCATTTTCTCCACTAAATCCCATTTCTCCATGGTCTTTAATTGGCATTGTGGTTTGAGTTTCTAGGTTAATTGCGCGTTCATTCCAAAAGAACTTAGTTTCGGTAGCAAATCTTGAATTTATTAAACGCATTGAATGACGACCAGTTGAAGCGTTAACTCCTGTACTCGCAACATTAGTATCACTAAAAGCAAATTCTTGTTTATGACAGCTAGCACAAGAAATTGTGTTATTTGATGATAGATTTTTATCATAAAACAATACTCTTCCTAAAGTAGCGCCTTTATCTGTTATAACATTTCCTTGAGAATTATTTTTCGTAATATAGGGTGGAACAATTTGATTGGCATAATTTGCTAAATTGTTTAAATCTATTGAAGAACCAAATTCAGCTTCTACAAATGGGTATGACGGAATTACTTCATAATTATCATCAGAATTATTACTACAAGAAGTCAATACGAAAATGACAAAAAGACCTAAAAAAAATTGGTTTTTCATAATTGATTGTTTTAAGATTATTTTAGTAAGACAATGATTTATAAAAAAGGTTTAATTGAACTTTGACTTTTTTTATACTTTAAAATATTCCTATATTTGAACTTTATTACAGAAACAAACTAATACAAATATTTACCATGAAATTATTAGAAGGAAAAGTTGCCATTATTACTGGTGCAAGCCGTGGAATTGGTAGCGGTATAGCTAAAGTTTTTGCAGAACAAGGAGCAAATGTTGCCTTTACTTATAGTTCGTCTGTAGAATCGGCAATGGCTTTAGAAAATGAATTAAATGCTTTAGGAATTAAAGCTAAAGGATACAAATCAGATGCAGCTGATTTTAACGAAGCGCAAAAATTAGTAGATGACGTAATTGCTGAATTTGGAACTATCGACGTTTTAATCAATAATGCTGGAATCACAAAAGACAACTTATTAATGAGAATGTCTGAAGAGGATTTTGATAAAGTAATCGAAATCAACTTGAAGTCGGTTTTCAACATGACTAAAGCGGTACAAAAAATTATGTTGAAAAACCGTAAAGGTTCTATCGTAAACATGAGTAGTGTAGTAGGAGTAAAAGGAAACGCTGGTCAAGCCAACTACGCAGCTTCTAAAGCAGGTATGAACGGATTTACTAAATCAATCGCGTTAGAATTAGGTTCAAGAAATATTCGTTGCAATGCAATCGCTCCAGGTTTTATCGAAACTGAAATGACAGCTAAATTAAACGAAGATGTAGTAAAAGGTTGGAGAGACGCTATTCCATTAAAACGCGGTGGAACTCCAGAAGATGTAGCAAACGTTTGTGTTTTCTTAGCTTCTGATATGAGTGCTTATGTAACCGGACAAGTTATTAATGTTGACGGTGGAATGTTAACTTAAGAGTTTAAACTATAAATGACAACAAGCACAATTTTACTTCTCATATTATCAGTAATTATTGCTGCTGGATTGTCGTTTTACCAATATTTGTATAAAGTCAAAAATCAGTCAAAATTGAATTGGTTTTTGGCTTTTTTACGTTTTATTACTTTGTTTTCAATCTTTTTGTTGCTGATAAATCCAATTATTAGTCGAAAAATAACAGAAATTAAGAAAACACCTTTACCAATAGTAGTAGATAATTCCAAATCTATTTCCGAATTAAAAGCCACTAAAGAAGCATCAGAATTATATCTTAAAATTGCTGAAAATAAAGCGATTTCCGAAAAATATGATGTGCAATTGTTTTCGTTTGCCGAAGAATTTCAATCCTTAGAAAAGCTTGATTTTAAAGGAAATCAATCGCATCTTGATGGTGTTGCTAAAAATCTGAAGCAATTATACCGAAATACCAATTATCCTGTAGTTTTATTTACCGATGGAAATCAAACCATGGGAAATGATTATGTGTTTAGTTTTCAGGAAAATACAAGTGTTTTTCCAGTTGTTTTAGGAGATACAACTTCGGTTTTGGATTTGAAAATTAATCAAATTAACGTTAATAAATATGCTTTTTTAAAGAACAAATTTCCAGTTGAGGTTTTTCTGCAATATAATGGAAATGAAACGATTACATCCAATTTTTCAATTCAATCGGGTAATCAAACGGTTCATAAACAAACCGTTACCTTTTCAAAAGATAAAAAAGCCCAATCGGTTACTATTTTATTAAATGCGGATAAAGTGGGAATAGCAAAATACAAAGCTGTTATTTCTTCCAACATTAAAGAGAAAAATACTGTTAACAATACCAAGAATTTTGCCGTTGAAATTATCGATCAGCGAAGTGAAATCGCTCTAGTTTCAGCTATCAATCATCCGGATTTAGGGGCTTTGAAGAGAAGTATTGAAACTAATCAACAACGAAAAGTTTCAATTATAAAACCAAATGAAATTAAATCGTTACAAGATTTCAATGTTTTAATTTTGTATCAGCCAACGACAGCTTTTAAATCGATATTCGATCAAAATAAAGTTGCCCAAATCAATACGTTTGTGATTACTGGAACGGCAACTGATTTTAATTTTCTAAATCAAGTTCAGGACGATTTGAATTTTAAAATGTCAACATCAAAAGAAGATTATTTGGCTACGTTTGAATCCAATTTCAATTTGTTTGCTCAGTCGAACATTGGATTTGAAAACTTTCCACCTTTAGAACATAGTTTTGGAGTAATTACAGCAAAAAATAATGTAAATACCTTACTATCGGCTAGAGTTAGAAATGTTCCAGTTCAGAATCCAATTTTAACTTTTACGGAAAATGGAAGTAAACGTGAAGCTTATTTATTGGGTGAAAACATCTGGAAATGGCGTTTGGAAAATCATTTGAATAAGAAATCATTTGAGGATTTTGATTTGTTTGCTGATAAAATCATTCAGTTTTTAGTTTCCAACGCTTCCAAAAAGAATTTGAATGTTACTTACGAAAGCTTCTATAATTCAGGTGAAAGTATTGAAATTACAACCGAATATTTCAATAAAAACTACGAATTTGACGAAAAAGCCCAATTGACAATTCAAGTCACTAATTCCAAAACAAAAGCGACTAAGAAATACGATTTATTGAAAGCTACGAATTCCTATAAAGTAAATTTAGACGGTTTAGAAGCTGGAAATTACACTTTTAAAGTGACTGAAAAACAATCGAATACTAATTTTTCTGCATCTTTTGAAGTGTTAGATTTTGAAATCGAGAAACAATTCGTAAATCCAGATAAAAACCGATTGGAGCAATTGGCTACAAATACAAGTGGAAAAGCGTATTATCCAAATCAAATTGAGAATTTAATTCAGAGTTTGATAGCTAATGAAAAGTATATCCCTACCCAAAAAGAGAGCATTAATAAATTACCTCTAATTGATTGGATTTGGTTGTTAATTCTTGCCATTACAGCTTTAAGTTTTGAATGGTTTATCCGAAAATATAACGGGCTATTGTAATTTAATTAAATCTTAATTTTTAATTAAGTGATTCTTAAGTGTTCTTAAATTTATAAATTACACCTTTGATTAAACAAAATAAATATGAAATTATTTGATTCAACATCTAAACGTTATCAATTATTATTGGGATTTTCAGCATGGTATTTGTTGTTTTCTTTTTTTATAAGAATTATCTTTTTATTCTGGCAACTCAATGAGATAGATATTTCATTTTTATCCTTATTACGTATTCTTTTTACCGGAGTTTTTTTTGATTTAGGTGTTTTATCGTTTTTATATGTAATAAGTACGCTCTACATATTAATTATACCTAGTAAATTTATTGGTAAAAAATTAGACAGAATAACAATATATTCTAGTTTTATTTTGTCCTTACTCATATTTGTTTTTACTTTTTTTGCTGAAATTACTTTTTGGGACGAGTTTAAATGCCGATTTAACTTTGTTGCGGTAGACTATCTAATTTATACATTTGAGGTAGTTCAAAACATACATGAATCGTATCCTTTGTACATTTTGCTTCCTTCGATTTTTTTAATTGTTGCAGTTATTTTTTACTTTTTTTATAAAAATAATTTTTTTAAAGAAACTTTCGAAGCTAAAATAACTGTCAAAAAACGAATTTTACCTTTTTTCATTTCACTCTGTTTGATGTTTTTTTTCGTCTTATTTATTCAAAATTCTGATGCTGAATGGTCTAAAAACAGATATAACAATGAAATATCAAAAGCTGGTATTTATTCTTTCTTTGCTGAATTCAGAAACAATAAATTAGATTTTAAAACATTTTACCCATTCATTTCTGATCAAGATGCATTTCAAATCATTCGTAATAATTTAACCGATGACAATATAAAGTTTGTTACTAATGATTTTTCTATTAAAAGAGAAATTTCAGATTCTTTAAATTCTGATGTTAGGCCAAATGTTATTTTTGTTTTAATGGAAAGCATGAGTGCTAGTTTTATGAGCGAATTTGGAAATGAAAAAAAAATTACTCCATTTTTAGACAGTATTGCAAATCAAGGTATGTTTTTTAGAAATATACAAGCTACTGGAAATAGAACCGTTAGAGGAATGGAAGCAGTAACATTATCTATTCCTCCAACTCCTGGACAAAGTATCGTAAAACGACCAAATAACTCTAATTTATATACAATTTCTAATGTTTTTAAGAGTAAAAACTATAAATGTAACTTTTTTTATGGAGGAGATGGTTATTTTGATAACATGAATGCTTTTTATGGTGGTAATGGTTTTGACATTTACGATAGAGGTAGAGGTAGTGTTTTAAGTGATGCTATAAAAACAACACGTAACAATATAGATGACAGCGAAGTTACCTTTGAAAATGCTTGGGGGATATGTGATGAAGATATTTACAATAAAATGATTCAAGTAGCCGATTCATATCATAATAAAAAACAACCTTTTTTTAATTTTATTATGACTACTTCTAATCATAGACCTTATACTTATCCTGAAAATAAAATTGATATTCCTAGTGGAACAGGAAGAAATGGAGCAGTTAAATATTCTGATTATGCTTTAAAACAGATGTTAAAAAAGGCACAAACCAAGCCATGGTTTAAAAATACAATTTTTGTTTTTGTAGCAGATCATTGTGCTAGTAGTGCTGGAAAAGATGAAATTGATGTAGAAAATTATCATATTCCAGCAATTATTTATGGTAAAAACCATATTAAACCAAATACCGTAGATGTTTTATGTAGTCAAATGGATATTTTTCCAACTTTATTTGGAGCTTTAAATTGGAGCTACACTTCAAACTTTTTTGGAAAAAATGTTTTGTCTAAAAATTATGAACAAAGAGCATTAATTGGAACATATCTAAAATTAGCACTAAAAAAAGAAGATAAGGTTATGATATTATCCAATAAGAAATCGGGACATTATTATAAATGGGACAAAGGATCAAATAAATTATCGCCACTTCCTGTTAATAAAAAAGTTTTGGAAGAAACGATTTCCTGGTATCAGACTGCTGATTATTTATATTTAAATGGTAAATTGAAATAAACTTAATTTTTACTTAATGTAATCATTAGAAAACAATTATTTAAATCTATTGGAGTTTATTTGTATAGAAATTAAAAAATAAAAAAAATGAAAAAATTATTTTTAAGTATCCTATTGTTGTTTTCAGCCTTTAGTTTTTCACAAGATTGGAAATATAATTTTGAAGAAGCCAAAAAAATAGCTTCGGAGGAAGGTAAAAATATTATTATAGTTTTTTCTGGTTCTGATTGGTGTGCACCATGTATCAAATTAGATAAAAATATTTGGCAATCTGAAGTTTTTCAAAAAGAAGCTTCTAAAGAATGGATAATTGTAAGAGCTGATTTTCCTCGAAAAAAAGCAAATACTTTATCAAAAGAGCAAACAGAGCACAACAGAATGTTAGCTGATAAATTTAATCAAGAAGGGAGTTTTCCTTTAGTTGTTATTCTTGACAAAAATGGGAAATTATTAGGAAAAATGGGATTCAAAAACGTATCCCCTGAAGAGTATATTAAAATGATTCATGCTTTTGACAAATAATGAGAAATAGTTTTTTCATATTACTTGTAGTTATTTCATCACAACTATACAGCCAACAACTTTTTAAGAAAAAGCAAAGTTTGTTGGGAAGTCCATTCGAAATTACAGTTATCGCTAAAGATTCAATTGAAGGTAATTATTTTAACAATTTAGCTATTTCTGAAGTAAAAAGAATTGAAAATTTAATTTCAGATTGGATACCATCATCTCAAATTTCTAAAGTCAATCAAAATGCTGGAATATCACCAGTTAAAGTAGATATAGAAGTATTTGAATTAGTTGAAAGAGCCGTTAAGATTTCTAAATTAACTTCTGGAGCATTTGATATTAGTTATGCCTCAATGGATAAAATATGGAAATTTGATGGCAGTATGAAAGAAATGCCATCTGAAGAAGCAATTAAGAAATCAGTTGAAAAAGTAGGCTATCAAAATATAATTTTGGCCCCTAATGAGCAAACAATTTTTTTAAAAAATAAGGGGATGAAATTGGGACTTGGAGGAATTGGTCAAGGATATATTGCTGATAAAATTAAATATCTACTTCAAGAAAAAGGTTGCCAATCTGGATTAGTTAATGTTTCTGGAGATATTAATACTTGGGGAAAACAATTGGACGGAAGCTCATGGACAGTAGGTATTGTTAACCCAATGAATAAAAATAAAGTATTTGCCACTTTTCCACTCGATGATAGTGCAGTTGAAACTTCAGGAAGTTATGAAAAATATGTATCTTTTAATGGAAAACGATATTCACACATTATAGATCCAAGAACGGGATATCCTGCAACAGGTATTATAAGTGTATCTGTTTTTGCTAAGCAAACAGAAATTGCTGATGCACTTGCTACAGGAATATTTGTTTTGGGAGTAGAAGTAGGTATCGATTTAGTAAATCAATTAAAAGGAATAGAATGTATTATAGTGGATGACAAAGGAGGAATTCACGTATCAAAAAATATAGACATCAAAAAATATCAATAGTATGAAAAAATTTATAATCGTTTTTTTAATTTTTATAGGAGTATCTTCTTGCAATTCTGTTAAAGAATATGATAAACAATATATTAATGACCCTGATATGAAATTGTCAGCAAGAGCTTCTGAGCGATATGAAACAACTTTTCAAGTATATAGAGAAGCTGCTTCTGGAGCTAATGGAGGAAAGACAGGTGGAGGTTGTGGATGTAATTAATATAACTAATAATGAAGAATAAAATTATTTTATTACTTGTCTTAATTAGCAATTATGCTTTTTCACAAGTAGCAGATTCTACAAAAATTACTTATAAAAAACGTGTTTTAGAAACAATTGAAGTTGATTTCCTACTAAGTTACTATAAGCAAGATGGTGTTCACTCTTCTGTATCTGGTGGTATGGGTTCAGAAAAGTTAACCGATTTAGCATCAAATATTGTCGTTGCTATACCTTTAAATGATGATGATGTTTTAACTGTTGATATGGGATTATCAGCTTACACATCAGCATCCTCTAGTAATATAAATCCATTTAATGCTACAGGAGCTTCTGGAGGTGATGATGATGATGATGATGATGATAGAGCTAATACAGGCCCTTATGGTACTCCTTGGCAAGCTTCATCTGGTGCATCGGCTCAAGATGTATTGGGAACTGCTGTAATAAATTATAGTCACAGTTCAGATGACAGGAATCTAATCTGGAATGCAGATGTTTCATTTTCAAATGAATATGACTATACTTCATTTGGTTTTGGTGGTGGAATAAGTAAATTATTTAATAATAAAAACTCTGAAGTTAGCATCAAAGGAAATGTTTATTTAGATCAATGGAGACCAATATATCCGACAGAATTACACGAATATGGTGTTTATGGTAATAATTTTCAAAACCAAGGTTATTTTCAAGGTGTTGACATAATAGACCAAAATGGATTAACTTCCAATAGTTATTTACCTTCTTCATTTGAACAGTGGAAAACAACGAATAGAAATTCATATGCTGCTTCATTTGGTTTTTCCCAAGTTGCTACAAAAAAAATGCAATTTTCAATATTTTTTGATCTTTTGCAGCAAGAAGGTATGCTATCAACACCTTATCATAGAGTTTATTTTGCTGATAAAGCTAATTACTATATTGGTCAGGCTCAATATATTCCAGTATATGAATCATCTCAAAATAAAGGGGTTTATCAGTTAGCCGATGATATAGAACGTTTACCAGGAACTCGCTTTAAATTACCATTTGGAGGTAGATTAAATTATTATTTAAATGAAAGGTTTTCATTGAGAACATATTATAGATATTATTGGGACGATTGGGGAATCACATCTCATACTGCTAGTTTAGAGTTACCTATTAAATTATCAGATAAATTTACTGTATTTCCAATGTATCGATATTATGTACAAAATCAATCTAAATATTTTGCACCTTATGAAACTCATTTATCAACTGAAAAGTTTTATACTTCTGATTATGATTTATCTAGTTTTAGTGCAAATCAATATGGTTTTGGGATTGGGTATACCGATATTCTAACTAATGCGAAAATTTGGAAATTTGGATTAAAAAGTATAGATTTTAGATTCAATCATTATGATAGAAATGATGGTTTAAATGCTAATATTATCACTTTTGGAATTAAATTTGTGGAACAATAATCTAATTTAATTATGCACATTCTAATAGTGGAAGACGAAAAAGGTATTGTTGACTTCTTAAAACAAGGTTTAGAAGAAGAAGGATATACCATTTCATCTGCTTCAGATGGTGAAGAAGGATTGAGAAAAGCAATTGAATTTCCAATAGATTTAGTTTTATTAGATTGGATGTTACCCAAAATGCAAGGAATTGATGTTTGTAAAAATATTCGATTACAAAAAAGTAATTTGCCTATTATTTTCTTAACCGCCAAAGATACAGTTCAAGAAACGATTGAAGGATTAAAAGCAGGAGCGAATGATTACATAAAGAAACCGTTTTCATTTGAAGAATTATTAGAGCGTATAAAAATTCATTTTCGCACAAAAGATGAAGTTAAAATTTTAAAGCTTGGAAATATTACCTTAGACAAATCAAAATTTCAGGTTTTTGTTGATAATAAAGAAGTATCTTTGACACAAAGAGAATTTGAGTTACTCGAATATTTAATTAAAAATAAAGGTCAGGTTTGTACAAGAACCAATATTATTGAAGACGTTTGGGACATTCATTTTGAATATGATACAGGAGTTATCGATGTGTTCATGAATGCTATTCGTAAAAAACTAAACCTATCAAAAGATCAAGAATTAATTAAAACCATTAGGGGAGTAGGGTATATCGCAAACGAAATTTAGCATGCCAAACACAGAAAAAGCAATTAAAGCAACATATTTTAGTATCATTGGAAATACATTATTAGCCTTAATAAAAGGTATTACAGGATATTTTGGAAATTCTTATGCTCTGATTGCCGATGCTATTGAATCAACGGCAGATGTTTTTGCTTCTTTTTTAGTACTTTTTGGCATAAAATATTCGAACAAACCCGCAGATGAAAATCATCCTTACGGTCACGGTAGAGCAGAACCTTTAGTTACCTTTCTAGTTGTTGGATTTTTAATTACTTCTGCCACCATTATTGCTTACGAAAGTTTTCAAAATATTCAAAATCCTCATGAACTTCCTAAACCTTTTACGCTATTTGTTTTAGGTGCTATTATTCTCTGGAAAGAAATTTCATTTCAAATAGTAATGAAACGAAGTATTGAAACTAATAGTAGTGCTCTTAAAGCTGATGCTTGGCACCATAGAAGCGATGCAATAACCTCAGTTGCCGCATTTATTGGGATTTCAATTGCGCTATTTTTTGGAAAAGGATATGAATCAGCTGATGATTGGGCAGCTTTATTAGCATCTGGCTTTATCTTATACAATTGTTATAAAATATTTCGTCCGGCTTTGGGTGAAATTATGGACGAACATTTATATCATGACTTGGAGGCTGAAATAAAAAGAATCTCTCAAACAGTAAAAGGTGTTATATGCATTGAAAAGTGTTTTATAAGAAAAGCTGGAATGAAATTTCATGTAGATTTACATGTTATGGTAGATGGTAATAAATCGGTTAAAGAAGGACATGACATTGCCCATCTTTTAAAAGATACTTTACGAAAAGAACTTCTTGAATTAGGCCATGTATTAATTCATATTGAGCCTAATTTTGAATCAATAGAACGTTAATTATGTTTTCTTTTTCATTTAAAAATAGGATAGCTTTTAACTATATTGTAAGTGGTTCATTTCTTATAGCGGTGGTATTTGTTTTTATTTATAGTGTTGTTAAATATAGTGTTAACAATCATATTAATGAAGAAATTCAAGAAGAATTAAACAAACACTTAAACGATATTTCAACCGATTCTAATGACACCTATTTAATTCAAGTAGATCAATGGAGAGCTAGAGAGCATAATTCAATAAGTGTAAATCCTGTTTTTGTTGAATTCTATGATAACCACAAAGAAATAATAGATAAATCACCAAATCTTAAAAATTCCAACATTCAACTTTTAAACAATGTAAATAATAAGTTTATTGATACTAAATTAAATAGTATTCCCATTCGACAAATTCAGACACCTATTATTAATAAAGGTAAAATTGTTGGGTATTTAGTTGTAGCGATGTCTTTGGAAGATTTTCAAATTGTATTAATTTTAAAAAATATACTTTTAATTACTTTTCCTCTGATTTTAATATTACTGTTTTTAATTGCAAGATTTTTTGCGGGTAAAAGTATTAAACCGGTGCAAACTATTATAGAAACATCTAGTCAAATTACTAAAGATAATTTAAAAACAAGAATTCCATTACCATTTAATAAAGATGAATTATATGTGTTATCAGAAAATATTAATCATCTTTTAGATCGAGTTGAAAATGCAATCGATCGTGAAAAGCAGTTTACTTCAGATGCTTCTCATGAGTTAAGAACACCTTTAGCAGTAATTAAAGGAACTTTAGAAGTTTTAATACGAAAACCAAGAAATCAGCAAGAATACGAAGAAAGAATTCAGTTTTGTGTTTCAGAAGTAGATCGATTGAATCATATGGTAGACCAACTTTTACTATTGGCCCGATTTGAAAATCAAAAGCAAAATATTAAGAAAGAAACCATTTATCTAAATGCTCTTATTTTAGATAATCTTATCCGATTCTCAGACAAAATTGATAACAAAAAAATAAAAATTATAACATCGTTTAATGATGATTATTACATCAATTCGGACAATTATTTAATTTCAATTATTTTTAGTAATTTGATATCTAATGCTATAAAATATTCTAATAATGAAACAGATCTTACTATAAAACTTTTTGAAGATAACAATTCCATTTTATTTTCTTTGTCAGATAAAGGGATGGGTATTGCTGCAACAGATATTGATAAAATTTTTACTTCTTTTTTTAGATCCGATGTAGTAAATCATTCTGAAATTAAAGGAACTGGTTTGGGATTATCTATAGTTAAAAGATTATGCGATTTACTGAAAATAGAAATTACTCTAACTAGTGAAATCAATAAAGGAACCACATTTATATTAAGATTTCCTGAAGTAAACCTTAAGTAGTTCTTAAGTTAATTCTTATAAACTATCTTTACATTTGTATTGTAGTTTTTAGTAATTTTAAGAACTTCTTAAATTATAATGAAAAAGTGTTTTGCTATAGTTTTACTTTCAATTTTCATGTGTGCTAACACATCAATTGGGCAATTATTAAAATTTCCTAATCTTATTGAGCATTATGTTGATCATAAAAAGGTTAGTGGTTCAAATTCTATTTCATTTATCGATTACCTAGTTTTACATTATTCTAAAAACGTAGAAAACAATTTAGATCATCAAGATTTACCTTTTAAAACATTTGATACATCTACTTGTTCTTTATTTGTTTTTACCAACTTTAACTACCAAATTTCAGTTGTTAAATCTTGGGTTTCTACTCAAAAAATATTTTTATACAGTGAATCTTTTCAATCCAATTTAATTGATTCTATTTGGTTGCCTCCTAAGATTTTATAATATTTTATTGAATACAGTTTCCGAATGGAAATAGTATAGTTTTATCTTTTTAGATACAATTCATTAATTATATTATAAAAAAAAAATGTTAGAAAAAATTATTGCTTTTAGTTTAAGAAACAAGCTAATTGTTTTGTTGTTTACATTGGCTGTTTTTGGATTTGGATTATTCTCAGTTTTCCAAATTTCAATTGGAGCTGTTCCAGATGTAACCAATAATCAGGTTCAAGTTATAACCACATCACGAAATTTATCAACTCAAGATATCGAACAATATATCACTTATCCAGTTGAAATAGAAATGGCGAATTTACCTAGTGTAAAAGAAATTCGCTCTATTTCAAAATTTGGATTATCGGTTGTAACCATTGTTTTTGAAGACGAAATTGGTACGTATTTACCAAGACAATTAATAGCCGAAAAAATCAAAGCGGCTTCTGAAAAAATTCCTCAAGGATTTGGTACTCCAGAAATGGGACCAATTACTACAGGATTGGGAGAAATTTATCAATATACTTTAGAAGTAAAACCCGAATTTAAAAATCAATATACCGTTACAGATTTACGAACTATTCAAGATTGGGTAGTGAAACGTCAATTATCTGGAATTAAAGGTGTTGTAGAAATTAATACATGGGGTGGCTATTTAAAACAATATGAAATTGCTATTCATCCAGCTAGTTTAAAAGCAATGAATATTACTACTTCTGATGTATTTACAGCATTGGAGAAAAATAACAGTATTGCTGGAGGTTCTTATATAGAAAAAACGAATGAAAGTTATTTCATTCGTGGTGAAGGAAAAGTTAATTCTATTGAAGATATCCAAAATATTGTGGTAAAAAACGATTTTGGTACTCCAATTTATATCAAGGATGTCGCTCAAGTACAATTCGGTCATGCTAATCGTTTTGGTGCTATAACTGGAAATGGAGAAGGAGAAAAGGTGTTAGGTCAAGTAATGATGCTAAAAAATGCTAATTCAAAACAAGTAATTGATGATGTAAAACACAGAATAGCAGAAATTGAAAAATCATTACCTGATGGTGTTTATATTAATGGTTTTCTTGAACGAAGTGAATTAGTAGGAAAAACAACTTTTACAGTAGCTGAAAATTTAATTTTAGGCTGTTTAATTGTAATTTTTGTTGTAGTTCTTTTGTTAGGTAATTGGCGTTCAGGATTAGTGGTAGCTTCTGTTATTCCACTATGTTTGCTTTTTGCTATTACTTTCATGAATATTTTTAAAATCGATGCTAACTTAATGAGTTTAGGAGCAATCGATTTTGGTATTATTATCGATGGTGCTGTAATTATTGTAGAGTTTATCGCTTTTCAAATTGTTAGTAAATCTACTCATTTAGTAGGTTTAAGTAAAAAGGAACGTCAAGAAGAAATCGATCAAATTACGTATAAAAGTGCTTCTAAAATGATGAATTCGGCCGTTTTTGGGCAATTGATTATTTTAATCGTTTTTATTCCTATTTTATCACTTTCTGGAGTAGAAGGAAAAATGTTCAAACCTATGGCAATGACCTTCAGTTTTGCATTATTAGGCGCTATGCTTTTTTGCTTTACTTATGTTCCAGTGGCAGCTTCATTGTTTTTAAAACCACAAGAAGAAAATCCAAATTCGTTTTCAAATCGATTAATTAACAAGCTGAATTCTTGGTATTTACCAGTTATTAAATGGGCGTTACAAAACACTAAAAAAGTATTATCAGGTGCGGTTGCTATTTTGATTATCGCTGTGGCTTTGTTTTCAACTATGGGTGGTGAATTTATTCCTCAGTTAGATGAAGGTGATTTCGTTATCCAGCCCGTTCTCAAAACAGGAACTTCATTAAGTAAAACCATAGAAACCACAACTAAAATTGAAAAAACAATTTTAAAAAATTTCCCTGAAGTAGAACAAGTGGTCAGTAGAATTGGAGCTGCTGAAGTTCCTACTGATCCAATGAGTATGGAAGAAAGCGATGTTATTGTAAAATTGAAACCAAAATCAGAATGGGTTTCAGCTCATTCTAAAGATGAATTGGCTGATAAAATCAAAGCGGCAATTGAAAAACAAATTCCAAATATGGAAATAGAGTTTACCCAACCTATCGAAATGCGTTTCAATGAATTGATTTCGGGTTCAAGATCAGATGTTGCAATTAAAGTTTTTGGAGAAGATTTGGATATTTTAGCTAAAAAGGCGCATGAAATTGAGAAAGCCATTCGTAATGTTGAAGGTGCTTCCGATATTATTATTGAAAAAACAGAAGGTTTACCTCAAATGTTTGTGCAATACGACAGAAGTAAAATCGCTCGTTATGGTTTAAATATTGCCGATTTAAACGAAATGATTGCTTTAGGTTTTGCAGGTAAAGTAGTTGGAAATGTTTTTGAAGGCGAAAAACGTTTCGATATGGTAATTCGTTTGAATCAAACAAACAGAACGGATATTGAAGATTTACGAAATTTATATGTTTCAATTCCTAATGGTGAACAAATTCCTTTACGTGAATTAGCCAATATTACCTATACGGAAGGACCAGCAAAAATATCTCGTGATAATACCAACAGAAGAATCGTAGTTGGAATTAATGTTAGAAATCGAGATTTACAAAGTGTAGTAGATGATGTGAAAAAAATCATCAATTCAAAAATAAATTTACCACCAGGATATAGAGTAACATATGGAGGACAATTTGAAAATTTAGAAAGTGCTAAAGCAAGATTATTAATTGCTGTTCCAATCGCTTTATTCTTGATTTTTATTATGTTGCATTTCGCGTTCGGTTCTATTAAAGAAGCTATGATGGTGTATACAGCTATTCCACTATCGGCAGTTGGTGGTGTTTTATTTCTTTGGTTGCGCGATTTACCTTTTAGTATTTCAGCCGGAGTAGGATTTATTGCACTTTTTGGTATTGCGGTATTAAACGGAATTGTATTAATAGAGCATTTTAAAGAATTAAAACATAGTGGAAAATTTACCGATATGAATGAATTAATCTTAAAAGGAACAACAGACAGACTTCGCCCTGTTTTATTAACAGCTGCAGCCGCTGCACTAGGATTTTTACCTATGGCAATTTCTTCAGGAGCAGGTGCAGAAGTGCAACGCCCATTAGCAACGGTAGTTATTGGAGGATTAATAACCGCTACACTTTTAACTTTAATTGTATTACCAATCTTGTTCAAAATATATGATGAAAAAGAAGAGAAAAAATTAAAATTTAAAAATATTAAGCTAACTACTCACATCATAATTTTATTCTTTGGTACTACATTATCATATGGTCAAGAAAAGAATACAGAATTAGATAGTTTGGTTTCTAATGCTTTAAATAACAATGCAAGTATCAAATCAGGTCAGTTGCAAGTGGATAAAGCTAAAGCAGCTACAAAACTTGCTTATGATTTTAATAAAACCAATGTTTACTATAGTTATGACCAAAATAACTTAGCACTAAATAATTTGCCTTTAAAAGTTTTTGGAGCCCAACAATCCTTTTCTTTTCCAACAGTATATGGAAGTCAACGTAAAGTTTACAACGCGGAATACGAAAAAGAACAAGCTGGATTTGAAATTCAAAAAAACAAACTAACTATCGAAATTTCTAAGGTATATTATGAAATTGTATATCTTAATAATCAAGAGAAATTATATCGTTATTTAGATAGTTTGTATCAAAATTTTTCAAAAGCAAGCAATAGAAGATTTGAGTTAGGTGAAACTAATTATTTGGAAAAAATTACTGCAGAAGCCAAGTTTAGACAAATCAGAACGAAATTATCGCAAATAGATAAAGCAAAATTAGCACAACTCGAATTGTTACAATCACTTGTTCAATTAGATAAAAAAATAGCGGTAACATTAGCTGAATTAAAACCAATAAATAATTTAAGTGTTAATTCAAGTAAAAATTTGTACTATAATTATTTAGAGACATTTACAAAAAAATATAAAGCTAATGAAAGTTTACAAAAACAAAATTGGTTACCTGATATTAACCTTGAATATTTCCAAGGAAAAAACACTGGACTTTCACAATCTTTATATGGATTTCAAGTTGGTTTAGCTGTTCCGATTTTATTTAATGGAAACATTGCAAAATCTAAAGTAGCTAAATTAGAATCTCAAGCTTGGGAACAACAAAAGAAAAACGAAGAAACGAAAATTGAGGCTTATATCAATCAAAAAAATAATGAGTTAATCCAATTTCAACAAGCGATAGATTATTACAAGCAATACGGAAAAAAAGTATCGGATGAAATCATCAAAGTTGCCAATAATAGCTATAAACAAGGAGAAATAGACTTTTTTCAATATATCTTAAGTTTAGAAAATGCCGCCACAATTCAAGTGGAATATTTAGATGCTGTTATTCAATACAACAAAACACAATTAGATTTACAATACATTAATTTTTAATCATCAAACAATGAAAAATATATTCAAATTAATCGCCTTATTTGCTGTAATTACTTCATGTAAAAACGAAGTAGTGGAAGAACCACAGAAAGAAGACGGTTTAATTACAGTAACAAAAGAACAATTTCAATCTACCAAAATGCTTGTTGCTTCTCCAACAACACAAGATTTTAATGTAACTATTAAATCTTCTGGAAAAATTGATGTTCCGCCTCAGTATAAAGCTAAAATCACTCCTTTTATTGGTGGTTATGTAAAATCAACTTCTTTGTTAGTTGGAGATAAAGTAAGAAAAGGTCAAGTTGTAATTACCCTTGAAAACACAGAATATCTAGATATTCAAAAAGATTATGTTGAAGTAGCCGAACAAATTAACTATTTAAAATCGGAATTTGAGCGTCAGAAAACGTTGTACAATGAAAAAATCACTTCGCAAAAAAATTATTTAAAAGCGGAAAGTGATTATCGTCAAGCAAAAGGAATGTATCAAGGTTTACGCGAAAAATTATTGCTTTTAAATATCAATCCAACTAATGTTGAGAAAGGTAAATTTACTTCTGTTATAGCATTATCTTCACCAATTTCAGGAGATGTTACCGTTTTAAATGCCAATGTTGGAATGTTTATGTCGCCTTCAGATATAATAATGGAAATTGTAGATACCAACTATTTACACTTAAATTTAAGCATCTTTGAAAAAGATATATTGCATGTTAAATCAGGACAATCTATTAATTTCACTATACCAGAAGCTAGTAAAGATATTTTTACATCTAAAGTACAATTGGTTGGAAAATCAATTGAAAATAAAGACCGAACCATTTCAGTTTTCGGAACTTTAAATCCTGCAGACAAATCAAAATTATTATCAGGAATGTTTGTAGAAGCCAATATTATTATTGATTCTAAAAAAGGATTAGGTATTCCAAATGATGCTTTAATTACAGAAGACAATAAAAATTTCGTACTTTTATTACAACAAAATAGAAATGACGGAAGTTATGTTTTTAAGAAAACACTAGTAAATATTGGTGAAAAAACAGAACAGTTTGTTGAAATTTTACCTAACGAAAGTATTAATGAAAGCTCTAAATTATTAACCAAAGGAGTTTTCGATTTAACTAATTAAAAAACAAAAAATCATGAACGACGCACATTTACACATGGTAGTAAACCATTTTCCAATTATTGGGACAATTTTTGGATTAGGAATCTTAATTGCGGGTATTTTTTTTAAAAACAGCGTAATAAAAAATGTAGCATACGTAATATTCGTAGTAGCCGCAATTTTTAGTGCCGTAAGTATGGCTACTGGAGAAGGAGCCGAGGAAATTGCAGAAAAATTACCTTCAGTAACCGATCAAATTATTCATGAGCATGAAGAAATGGCTGAGAAATTAGCTGTCGTTTTATATGCACTGGGTATAGTTTCACTTATCGGATTGTATTTAAATTTTAAAAATCATGCAAAAGCCAATTTGATTTCTTACTTGGCTGTTTTAATTGCAATTGTAGGAGTATTTTTAGGGAAACAAACAGGTACAACAGGTGGCGAAATTCGTCACACTGAAATTCGTGAAAATACTAATATTGGTAATGCTTCGGAGACAAATAGCGAACAAGAATCACATGACGACGATCATTAAACAAAATATAAAATTTATAAAACATTTTGTTTATTCGAAAATTAAGTTGTTAACTTTGCAAAGTTAAATAATAAAAGAAATTATGTTTTTAAATCAATTACATCATCATCATACCTCCGCTCAAGCGAAGTAATGATGCTATGTAATTAATCCATATAAATCAGAAACCCGTTTGAGTACATCAAGCGGGTTTTTTGTTGGTAAGCATTTTTTAAAAATCTTCTTGGTGTACTCATTTTAAAATTAAATAAAATTAAAATGAACACGTTAAAAATTGCTATTCAAAAATCAGGTCGCCTTCACGATGAAAGTATCCAAATCTTAAAAGATTGTGGAATTTCTGTGTATAATGGTAATGACCAACTCAAAGTTACCGCTTCCAATTTTCCTCTAGAAGTGTACTATTTACGAAATTCAGATATTCCACAATATTTGATTGATGGTGTAGTTGATATTGCGATTGTAGGCGATAATCTTTTAGTTGAAAAAGGCCAAAACATTGAAATCGCTGAGAAATTAGGATTTTCAAAATGTAAAGTATCAGTAGCGGTTCCAAAGAGTTTCAACTACAATTCCATTCAAGATTTAAATGGATTACGAGTTGCAACTTCATATCCTAAAACGGTAATAGATTATTTTTCTTCTAAAGGAATTTCCGTAGACATTCACCAAATCTCAGGTTCGGTTGAAATTGCACCAAACATCGGACTTTCAGATGCGATTGTAGATATCGTTTCCAGTGGAAGCACCTTATTTAAAAACGGTCTAAAAGAAGTCGAAGTGATTTTAAAAAGTGAAGCTGTTTTAGCTGTTTCTCCACAAATTTCTGATGAAGCCAAACAAGTTTTAACCAAGTTACAATTCAGAATTCAATCGGTTTTACGTTCAAGAAAATCGAAATACATTTTAATGAATGTACCCAATAATAAAATTTCAGAAATCAGTAAAATTCTTCCTGTATTGAAAAGTCCAACAGTTATGCCATTAGCCGAAGAAGGTTGGAGTAGTGTTCACTCCGTAATTGATGAAGATAAATTTTGGGAAGTCATCGACCAATTAAAAGAAGCTGGAGCCGAAGGAATTTTGGTTTGCCCAATCGAGAAAATGGTCCTTTAAATGAAAATAGAGAATAGAATTTAGAATATAGACTTATGAAAAAAATATACAACCCACAACCCGAATCTTGGTCAGAAATTTGCAAAAGACCAACCCAAACTTTCTCAGACATAGAAGAAACGATAAAGCAAATTTTCAAAGAAATACAACAAAAAGGAGACAAAGCGATTGCAAAATATACCTCTTTCTTTGATGGTGTAACTTTAGAAAATATTCAAGTATCACCAGAAGAAATTAAAATTGCTAAAAATGAAGTTCCTGCTGAATTAAAAGAAGCCATTCAATTAGCCAAATCAAATATCGAACAATTTCACGCTGTTCAAAAAACAGATAAAATTGTGGTAGAAACAACTATTGGAGTTACGTGTTGGCAAGAAAAACGTCCAATTCAAAAAGTTGGATTATACATACCAGGTGGAACTGCTCCTTTGTTTTCAACGGTTTTGATGTTAGCTGTTCCTGCAAAATTAGCAGGTTGTCAAGAAATTGTATTGTGTTCGCCTTCTGATAAAAATGGAAAAATTAATTCCGCAATTCTATATGCTGCCGATTTGTGTGGCGTAACAAAAATGTACAAAGTCGGCGGAATTCAAGCCATTGCGGGAATGACATTCGGTACAGAAACCATTCCGCAAGTATATAAAATCTTCGGACCTGGCAACCAATTTGTAACCATTGCCAAACAATTTGCTTCTCAAAACGGAGTAGCTATCGATATGCCAGCAGGACCAAGCGAATTATTAGTTTACGCTGATGAAACCGCAATTCCAAGTTTCGTAGCTTCTGATTTATTAAGTCAAGCCGAACACGGAAAAGATAGCCAAGTGATTTTGGTTACTACCAATAAAAACATTTTAAACGATGTGGAAGAAGAAATTTATAAACAATTGAAAGATCTTCCAAGACAAGAAATCGCGCAAGTGGCTATTAATAATTCCAAATTAATCTTTGTTGAAACCGAAAAAACCGCTTTATCGTTAATTAATGAATATGGTCCTGAACATTTTATTGTATGTTCTAAAAACGAAGACTATTTCGTTGACGGAATTCAAAATGCGGGTTCGATTTTTATTGGAAATTATACTCCAGAAAGCGCTGGCGATTATGCTTCTGGAACCAATCACACATTACCCACAAACGGATATTCTAAAAGCTATAGTGGCGTAAATTTGGACAGTTTCTTGAAGGCGATGACCTTTCAAAAAATATCAGATATTGGAATTCAAAACATCGGAAAAGCAATAGAAACTATGGCAGAGGCCGAAGGTTTACAAGCACACAAAAACGCAGTTACATTAAGATTAAAATAAAAGCTATGAATTTAGAAAACTTAATCAGAAAGAACGTAAAAAAACTTAGTCCATATTCTTCAGCACGCGATGAATTTGAACAGTTTACAAAGCCAATGGTCTATTTAGATGCTAATGAAAATCCGTTTACTAACGGCATAAATCGTTATCCAGATCCACAGCAAAAAGAGCTAAAAGCCATTATTGGGGATAAAAATAACGTTTCAAAAGAAAATATTCTTTTAGGAAATGGAAGTGATGAAGTTTTAGATTTGATTTTCAGAGCTTTCTGTGAACCGAATCGCGATAATATCATTACATTGCCGCCAACCTATGGAATGTATGGAGTTTTAGCCAATATCAATGCTATTGAAAATCGTGAAGTGTTACTAAATGAGGAATTTCAACCGAATGTAGAAGCCATTATAAATGCTGTGGATAACAATACGAAAATCATCTTTTTGTGTTCACCAAATAACCCAACAGGAAATTCTTTTACAGATTCATCCGTAATTAAAATTCTCAATCAATTCAAAGGATTAGTGGTAATTGATGAAGCGTATATCGATTTTTCAAAAGATGAAAGTTGGTTAAGTGTTTTGAAAGATTTTCCTAATTTGATTATTACGCAAACCTTATCAAAAGCGTATGCAATGGCAGGATTACGAATCGGAATTTTGTATGCATCTAGAGAAATTATTGCAGTTTTGAATAAAATTAAGCCACCTTACAACATTAACGGTTTGTCACAAGAAACTGCTGTCAAAAAATTGTTGCAAAGTACGATGCCAACGCAAGTTAGAAAAATATTGGTGGAACGAAATAAACTCATCGAAGCACTTTCAAAATGCGAATTTGTTGAGAAAATATATCCTTCGGACGCCAATTTTATCTTAATTAAAGTGGATGATGCGAATTTTAGATACCAGCAATTTATCGAAAATGGAGTAGTGGTTCGCAACAGAAGCAATCAACCTTTATGCGAAAATTGCTTGCGAATTAGTATTGGAACTAAAGAAGAAACTGAACAAATTATTGAATTATTAAAAACCTTCAACAATGCCGAAAAGAGTATTATTTATAGATAGAGATGGAACTTTGGTTTTAGAGCCAGAAAATTATCAATTAGACAGTTTAACTAAATTAGAATTCTATCCAAAAGTATTTCAATTTTTGAGTAAAATCGCTAAAGAATTGGATTTTGAATTGGCAATGGTAACCAATCAAGATGGTTTAGGAACCTTAAGTTTTCCTGAAGAAACTTTTTGGCCAACCCAAAATTTCATCCTGAAAGCATTTGAAAATGAAGGCATAACATTTGACGAAATTTTTATCGACAGAAGTTTTCCTGAAGACAATGCTCCAACCAGAAAACCTAGAACGGGAATGTTAACCAAGTATTTGAACAATCCGGAATACGATTTGGAGAATTCATTCATAATTGGCGATAGAATTACCGATGTGGAATTGGCTAAAAACTTAGGTTCTAAAGCAATTTTTATCAAAAACGAAGAGAATTTGGGCGGAAACGAAATCGCAACGTCATTGGAAGAACTCCAAAATGTAATCGCTTTACAAACAACCGATTGGCAAAAGATCTACGAGTTTTTCAAATTGGATGAAAGAACAGCTTCTATCAAAAGAACAACAAATGAAACCAATATCGCTATTACTTTAAATTTAGACGGAACAGGAAAAAGCAACATCAACACCGGAATTTCCTTTTTCGATCACATGTTGGACCAAATTGCGCGTCACGGACAAATGGACTTAGATATTCAAGTCAAAGGCGATTTAGAAGTCGACGAACACCACACAATCGAAGATACCGCAATTGCCTTAGGCGAAGTTTTTGCAAAAGCTTTAGGTAATAAATTAGGCATCGAGCGTTACGGATTTTGTTTACCAATGGACGATTGTTTAGCGCAAGTAGCCATTGATTTTGGAGGAAGAAATTGGCTAGTTTGGGAAGCAGAATTTAAACGTGAAATGATTGGTCAAATGCCAACCGAAATGTTTTTTCACTTTTTCAAATCGTTCACAGATGGTGCAAAAGCGAATTTAAACATCAAGGCAGAAGGAACAAACGAACACCACAAAATTGAAGCGATTTTCAAAGCCTTCGCAAAAGCAATTAAAGTGGCTGTGAAAAGAGATACAGAGAAAATGATTTTACCCTCAACTAAAGGAATGTTGTAAAATAAGCCACAGATTACAAAGATTAACACGGATTACAAATCCTTAAAATCCTTTAATCCGTGGCAAAAAATAAAAATATGAAAATAGCAATAATAGATTACGGAGCCGGAAATGTACAAAGTGTCTTATTCGCTTTGGAGCGACTTGGTTTTGAAGGAATTGTCACGAATGATTGGAATACTATAAAGACAGCTGATAGAGTGATTTTTCCTGGTGTAGGCGAGGCGAGTAGCGCTATGAAAATGTTGGTTGATAGTGAATTAGAAGTATTGATTCCAACCCTTAAACAACCGGTTTTAGGAATTTGTTTGGGGATGCAATTGATGTGTAAAAATTCAGAAGAAGGCAATACCATCGGATTAGGAATTTTTGATGTCAA
>NZ_CALBSN010000159.1 GCF_937967675.1 uncultured Flavobacterium sp.
TCGGACTTAATAAGAAATTCAACCATTCTTTTACGATGGTTTTTCCGTTGCTTCCCGTAATTCCCACAAATGGAAAATCGAATTGTTTTCGGTAGCCAATAGCAGTTTGTTGTAGCGCTTTTAACGAATTTTCAACGATAATGAAATTCGCTTTTTCGTATACATGTTCCGGAATATATTCTACCACAAAATAGCGAACGCCTTTTGCAATCAACTCTTCCAAGTACAAATGTGCATCGTGATTTTGTCCTTTGATAGCAAAAAACAAAGTGTTGCTTCCATTTTGTAACGAACGGCTGTCAATCGAAATATGACTTGCGGTAAACTCAGTCGAATTTCCGTGAAAAACGCCTTTACAAAATGAAATAATATGAGTAAGGTTGAGATTCAATTTATTGGTTATCTTCTTTTTGCTTGTTTACAATTTCAACATCTTTTACTTCCATGTTTTCACGCATGGCTTTAAAATAGGCAGCACGACTTAACGGTTCATATTCTTCTGTTTCGCCAAGCATAACCAATCTTTTATCATCCGATTTTCTAAAACTATAATGCGCTAAATTTCCGGTACGAGTACAAACGGCGTGCACTTTGGTAACATATTCGGCTGTAGCCATAAGTCCAGGCATCGGTCCGAACGGATTTCCTTTAAAATCCATGTCCAATCCAGCCACGATAACTCGAATTCCCGAGTTGGCTAAATCATTACAAACGGCAACAATTTCTTCGTCGAAAAACTGCGCTTCGTCAATACCTACGACATCGCAGCCTTGAGCTAAAATTCGAATATTTTCAGCAACAGGAACTGGTGTAGAACGAATTTCATTTTTGTTGTGCGAAACCACCATTTCGTCGTCATATCTTGTATCGACAGCCGGTTTGAAGATTTCTACTTTTTGTTTAGCAAATTGAGCGCGTTTTAAGCGGCGAATTAATTCTTCGGTTTTACCCGAAAACATGGAGCCACAAATTACTTCAATCCAGCCAAATTGTTCTTGTTGATTTACGGTATTTTCGAGAAACATTTTGTATCTTTCGTACGTTAAAAATTATTTTCTGTTACATTTGTAATCAAAACAAAATTATTAAAAAAGTATCGATATATTCAATTCCATCCAATAAAGTTATGAAGAAAAGAGTAAGCGCTGAATTAATCAGTATTGCCCACCGAATTTTAAAGTTGAAAAACCATTCAGAAACCGTTCAATTGCAGCAAGAAGCTAAAAATTTGTACGATCAATTAACGATTTTACGCTTTTATGAAGAGAATTTCGAATTGGTGAAAAACGAAATTTCAGAAGAAGTTTTAGAAGCGAAATTAGAAGGAAAGCAAGCCGATATTTTTGAACAACCAATCGCGGTTGTGGAAGAAATTGCACCTGAAAGGGAAGTAGAGGTTGATTCCGAAGTTTCGGAACCAATTGCAGAAGAAAAAGTGGAAGAAACTCCAGTAGAAGAAGAAAAAATTGTGGTGGCGGAGTTAATCGTTGAAGATGATGAAGACGAAGAGGAGGAAGTATTGATTACTTCAATGGATGAAGAACCAATTGAAGAGGAAATTATCGAAGAAGCACCAGTTGCCGCTTCCGAAGTTTCGGAACCAAAAACTAAGGAGCCAGCGAAACAAATTTCGTTTGAAGATTTATTGGTACACGATTACCAAGAATTGGATTTTGTGAAGGTAGAAGACGTTCCAGCAGAAGTTGAAAAAGTTACTGAAACTGTTTTTGAAGCTCTAATGCCAGTTGAAGAAGTTAAGGAAGAAATTCAAGCTGAACCAATTTTTGCTGAAGAACCAAAAGTATTAGAAGAAGAAGTTAAAGTAACTTTTGAAAAAGTAAGCCAAGAACCAAAAAACAGTTCGTTAAATGATAGATTGAATAAGGCTATTACTTTTGGCTTAAATGATAGAATTGGATTTGAAAAGAAATTATTTGGTGGTAGTTCGGATGATTTTAACCGTGTGGTTTCGCAATTGAATACGTTTGATAGTTTTGAAGAAGCAAAAGCTTTCGTAGATGATTTCGTAAAGCCGGATTATAACAATTGGGAAGGTGCTGAAGAATTCGAAACGCGTTTCATGGAAATTGTGGAGAAAAAGTTTAGTTAGTTTTTAGTCGCAGTCTCAGTTTTCAGTCACAGATTTCTTTTGTGAATTTGTGCTAATTCTTGAAGTTCGAGTTTTTAATTTAACCACATAGAAACATAGTTTTTTTATTGTTTGAGTTTTGTTTAGCCTACATAGTTAATTCGTGCTAATTCTTGAAGTTCGAGTTTTTAGTTTAACCACATAGAAACATAGGTTTTTTTATTGTTTGAGTTTTTCTTAGCCTACATAGTTAATTCGTGCTAATTCGTGAAATTTGTGTTTATAAATAGTTTTAAATGAGTAAATTATATATCGTTCCAACGCCAATTGGCAATTTAGAAGACATGACTTTTCGTGCTATTAAAGTACTAAAAGAAGTCGATTTAATTTTAGCAGAAGACACGCGTACCAGCGGAAAATTGCTAAAACACTTCGAAATTGCTACACACATGCACAGCCACCACATGCACAACGAACACAAAACCGTTGAAAATTTGGTGAAGCGTTTACAAGCAGGCGAAACCATTGCTTTAATTAGCGATGCGGGAACTCCAGCAATATCTGACCCAGGTTTTTTGCTTACGCGCGCTTGTGTAGAAAACGGAATTGCCGTGGAATGTTTGCCAGGCGCAACTGCTTTTGTACCGGCTTTAGTAAATAGTGGTTTACCCAATGATAAATTCGTATTCGAAGGCTTTTTACCCGATAAAAAAGGAAGACAAACCCGATTTTTAGCCTTACAAGAAGAATATCGCACCATGATTTTCTATGTATCGCCACACAAATTAAACAAAACCTTAGCCGAATTTGCACAATATTTCGGGACCGACAGACCGGTTTCTGTTTCTCGAGAATTATCCAAATTACACGAAGAAACCGTAAGAGGAACTGCCGAAGAAGTACTAAAACACTTTGAAGCGAAACCAGCTAAAGGGGAAATTGTTGTGGTTGTGGGAGGTAAAAAATGATTTCTATAAACTAGCATTTTTTTCAATTTGAGCATTAATTTTATCTTGTTTTTTTAATCTTTCAAATTCTTCTTCAATATTTACATAAAGTTCTTTTTTGCTTGGTTCAATAATTAAAAAAGGTCTGAAAAGACTAATAATTGCTATTATATTTAAAGGATTTTTGACAAATTCTATAATTTCAATAGAATTTGTGTGATTTTCTTTTTCAATTAGTTTTGAAATTCCAATAATTATTATCAGATAAATGATGACTTTTTTGTTGATTTTGATTCTTCTTTCTGGGTTTTTGTAATACTTTTTGCTCATTTGTAAAAGATTAATTAATTTGTTATATAATTAAAACATAAAAACACTTTTTCTGTTACAAAAAGTAATTTGCTTAAATTTGAAAAAAATGAATCTATGGAAACACACAATATAATCACCACCTGGAAAGGTAACATGCAATTTGAGTCCACGAACCCTAGTGGCGATATTATTTCAATTGATGCTGGTCCTGAAAATGGAGGCGAAGGAAAAGGCTTGCGTCCAAAAGCGTTGATGTTATCGGCTTTAGCGGGTTGCACGGGTTTAGATGTAGCTTCTTTAATGGAAAAAATGAAGTTAGAAGTAGCCGATTTCAAAATTGAAACTTCAGGTGAACTAACTGAAGAACATCCAAAAACGTATCACAAAGTAAAAGTAGATTATCATTTTTATGGTGGTAATTTAGATGAGAAAAAACTTGAAAAAGCTGTGAATTTATCGGTTGAAAAATACTGTGGTGTAATGGAAATGTTCCGACAATTTGCAAAAGTTGAGGTGGCGATTTTTTATCATAGAATTTAATTAAAAGGGTTTACCACATAGAAACATAGATAAAAAAGTTAGTTTTAGTTCATGCTGAATACACAAAGCCTATCTAACCTATAAAAAGTGTAACAACTATTTTGATAAAAATCAACCTATGTTTCTATGTGGTTAATTTTTTTCATTAAGTAAATTCAAAAATATTTATACCTTTGTCATTTAAGTATATAAGCCAAAATAAAATAATTCATAATTTTTAATTCGTAATTAAACTATGCGTTGGAATCCAAAATCTAAGCCAAATCCAGAAAAAGTACAAGCCATTCAGCAAGCACTTCAAGTCGATGAAATTATTGCGACACTTTTAGTTCAAAGAGGAATCGAAACCTTCGAACAAGCCAAAACCTTTTTTCGTCCCACTTTAGCCGATTTGCACAATCCGTATCTCATGAAAGATATGGACAAAGCTGTGGCGCGAATCGAAAAAGCCATTGCTAACAACGAAAATATCTTAGTTTTCGGTGATTACGATGTTGATGGAACAACCGCTGTTTCCTTAGTTTCTAGTTATTTACGAAGTTTTTATCCGAATGTTGCAACTTACATTCCTGATAGATATGCAGAAGGTTATGGCATTTCCTATGTGGGAATTGACTATGCCGAAGACAACGATATTTCCTTAATCATCGCTTTGGATTGTGGTATCAAATCGATTGACCACGTAAATTACGCCAAAGCAAAAAACATCGATTTTATTATTTGCGACCATCACCGACCAGGTGATATATTGCCTGATGCGATTGCAGTTTTAGATCCAAAACGAGAGGATTGTTCGTATCCGTATGACGAATTGTGTGGTTGTGGTGTAGGATTCAAATTAATTCAAGCTTTAGCCGAAAATCGAAACCAAACCATTGAAGATTTAGTAGAATATTTAGATTTAGTAGCGACTGCAATTGCGGCTGATATTGTTCCGATTAATGGTGAAAATCGAGTATTGGCGAAATTTGGTTTGGAAGTGATTAATTCTAACCCACGACCAGGAATAAAAGCATTGATTCAAAATGTGAAGAAAAAAGCACTGACGATAACGGATGTGGTTTTCATCGTAGCGCCAAGAATCAATGCCGCTGGAAGAATCAAACATGGAAATGAAGCGGTAGCTTTATTAACGGAATACGATTTAGACCAAGCCGAACAATTCGCTTCCGAAATCGAGCAACATAATTCCGATAGAAAAGAATTAGACAAACAAATTACTAAAGAAGCCTTACTTCAAATCGAAGAAAATAACGAACAAAACCGATTTTCAACTGTTGTATATCAAGAAAATTGGCATAAAGGTGTAATTGGAATTGTTGCTTCAAGATTGGTAGAAAATTACTATCGTCCAACTATTGTTTTTACAAAAAGTGGTGAAAAATTAGCAGCTTCGGCACGTTCTGTAAAAGATTTTGACGTGTATAATGCATTGGAAGCTTGTGCCGAACATTTGGAACAATTCGGAGGTCACATGTATGCGGCTGGAATGACGCTTTTGGAAGAAAACTACGAAAATTTCAAAAATGCTTTCGAAAAAGTCGTGCAAGAAACCATTCACCCGGATTTGTTAACTCCAGAAATTTCATACGATGCCGAAATCGAATTATCCGAAATCAATTCGAAATTGATGCGCTTATTAAAACAATTCGAACCTTTCGGACCTGAAAATATGACACCTTTGTTTTTAGCAAAAGGATTGACAGATTCAGGCTATGCGAAAACATTGGGTTCGGATAACGAACATTTGAAAGCATTCGTAAAACAAGGAAATTCGGAATCTTTTGGAGCTATTGGTTTTGGATTGGGAAATAAATTAGATTGGGTTGCCAACAAAAATAAATTTGATGCAATTTTCTCTTTAGAAGAAAATGAATGGAAAGATACTGTAACTTTGCAACTGCAATTACGCGATATCAATGCTTCAAATGGCTAAAAAAGACCCATTTTCATCTTTACGAATACCCGAATTTCGCTGGTTTTTAGCCATGCGATTGTTTATTGTATTGGCCTGGTCGATGCAATTTGTATTGATTGAGTGGGAAGTGTATCGTATCACGAAAGACCCGCTATCATTGGGATTAATTGGTTTAATGGAAATCATTCCTGCAATAAGTATGGCGTTGTTTGCTGGACATATTGTAGATCAAAATGAAAAGAAAGGTTTGCTAATCAAATGTTTTTCTGGATTAGCAACAATCAGTGCTTTGATGTGTTTGTTAGTGCATCCGAATTTTATCAATTCTTTTTCAAAAAATACTATTTTGTACGGAATTTACGCTCTAGTTTTTGTAGGCGGAATCATTCGTGCGTTTTTAATTCCGTCGGTTTTTAGTTTGTTAGGATTGATTATTCCCAAAAAAGAACAACCTAATGCGGCGACATGGAGTAGTTCTACTTGGCAAGTTGCGGCTGTAATTGGTCCAGCATTGGCGGGATTCGCTATTGGTTGGGTTGGTGCGTTTTGGTCGTTGGTTTTTGTAGTTTTTTGTGTGATTATGGCTTTAATCGTATTGACACAAATTGAAAGAAAACCGATTTTAAATCCAAAAATAGGCGAACCCATTTTTAAAAGTTTGAAAGAAGGGTTGTCTTTTGTCATTAGTTCAAAGCCAATTTTAAATGCAATTTCTTTAGATATGTTTGCGGTTTTGTTTGGTGGAGCCGTTGCTTTATTACCCATTTTTGCACAAGATATATTAAAAGTCGGTTCGGAAGGTTTTGGAATTTTAAGAGCTGCTCCAGCTATCGGTGGCTTAATTACTATGTTGATTTCAACTTCAATCCCGTTACATCAAAAAGCGGGTAAAAAGTTATTGTTAGCTGTTTTTGGATTTGGAGTTTGTATTATTGTTTTCGGATTATCGACTAACTTTTGGTTATCTGTAGTAGCTTTATTTTTAAGTGGCGTTACGGATGGAATTTCAGTAGTTATTCGTCAAACGATTCTTCAAATTTACACACCTGATCACATGCGTGGACGCGTTTCTTCTGTGAATTCAATTTTCGTAGGTTCTTCAAATGAATTAGGTGCTTTTGAAAGTGGATTGGCTTCCAAAATTATGGGAGTAGTTCCAGCTGTTGTTTTTGGTGGCATGATGACTTTAGGAATTGTGGGAGTTACTGCTGTAGCCTCACCAAAATTCAGAGAATTGGATATCGAAAAAGATTTGGAAACGATTTAATTTTTAAATTCTTTTAATTCCATTTTTTCGCCATCAAAAACGCCATAGGTGAAATACCCAATCCAATCGCCTAAGTTGATGTATTTCGAATTTTCGGTTAATTCAATTTCTAAAGGTAAATGACGGTGGCCAAAAACAAAGTAATTGTACTCTTTAGTTTCTAACTTTCGTTTACAATATTGAACCAACCATTCATTATCTTCTCCTAAATATTTTACATCTTCTACGCCTGAAATCAGTTTGTTTTTTACGGATAAATATTGGGCTAATTTCACACCAATATCAGGGTGTAGCCAACGAAACAGCCATTTTGAAAACGGATTGGTGAAGACTTTTTTCATTCGTTTGTAACCCATATCACCTGGTCCTTTTCCATCGCCGTGACCAATTAAGAATGTTTTTCCGTTAAATGTGAATTCTTGATTATCGTGATAAACAGGTATGTTTAACTCTTTTTGAAAATAATCACTCATCCATAAGTCGTGATTCCCAACGAAGAAATAAATTGGAATACCAGAGTCTTTAATTTCGGCTAATTTCCCCAAAACTCTAACGAATCCTTTTGGGACAACGGTTTTGTATTCAAACCAAAAATCGAATAAATCGCCAAGTAAAAAGATAGCATCTGCATCTTGCTTAACTACATCTAACCATTGAATGAATTTTTGTTCTCTTGGAAAACTTAATTCTGGTGTTGGAGCGCCAAAGTGTTGATCGGAGGCGAAGTAGATTTTTCTTGTTGCTTTCAATTTTTCGAATAGTTTTAACAAAAATACATAAAAATTACGAAAGAATTTTTTTATTCACCGTTCCAGAGGCAATCCAAGAAGATATTATACCTAAAATAGCTATTGTCATAATAACAATTAAGATGTTTTGCCATTCAAAAAGAACAGGATAAGGCATGCTAGGTGTAATCATAATAAAAGCAAAGTGTTGCTGAAGTAAAATTATAGCAATTGCTAATGATAACCCTAATATTAATCCAAATATGGTGATGAGAATTCCTTGTGTAAAAAAAATGGAACGGATTGAAGTCTGAGTTAGCCCTAAGTTGAATAAGGTTTTAAGATTTTCTCTTTTATCAATTATAATCATTACGATAGCTCCAGCTAAACAAAATAATGTTAGAATTACAACTAATGTGCTAAATAAATAAATGAACAGATTTTCAGATTGAAGCATCTTGTAAAGTGAATCGTTTAGCTGAGTTCTGTTTTTTATTTTTATAGAATTACCAAAAATAGAGTTAAGTTCTTCTCTGGCTTTATTTTCGTCAGAATTAGGTTTTAATTTGATTTCAAGATTTGTAATCTCGTTATTTTTCATAGTTAAAAAATGTTGGGCTAGTCCAATAGAACAAAAAACATATTTACCATCTAATTCTTCATTGATAGAGTAAATACCAGAGGGAAATAGTAAAGTTTTATTAAAAGCTTCGCTTGGATTTTCAATATCTCCTTTTCCAGGTTTTGGGACGTAGGCTTCAAGTGCATTATTATAGTCAAATAAACCTAAACCTAATTTTCTGCTTATATCAGCACCAATAACTACATTTTCAGAATTATTTTCAAACCATTCTCCTGCATATAAATGCTTATTGAAATCTGTTACTTTTACAAACTGATTATCAACACCTTTAATATGTGCTACTAACTCTTTGTTGTCGTACATAAAGTAAACACGTTCTTCAATTATTTTGGAAAAAGAAGCAATGTATTTGCTTTTATGTAATAATTCTTCTTGTTTATGATTTACAGAAAAAGTTTTGCCTGAATTAGTTTCTACTCGTAAATCAGGATTAGAAATATTTGCAAAGTTTAAGCTAAATTCTTTTAATCCGCTAAAAACAGATAAAAATACAAATAAGGCCATAGTGCTTGCAATGATGCCTACTGAAGCAATACCTGTTATGATATTGATTGCTTTGTTTTTACTAAAACTTATAGCATAACGCTTAGCTATGTAGAAGGAAAGTTTCAATTTATGATTTCTTTCTTTTGTCTAATAAATCTCTGTTTTCAATAGGATTCTCTTCTCCAGACAAAGCCTTGTCGATTTTTTCAATATAATCTAAACTATCGTCGATATAGAAAATTAAACTAGGAACTTTACGTAATTGATTTTTTACACGTTGTGCTAAATCGTGTTTGATAAGCGGAGAGTTACTTTTAATAGCAGCTAAAATTTCGGAAGCTTTTTCTGTTGGGAAAATACTCAAATGTATTTTTGCAATGGACAAATCTGAGGTTACATTCACTTTTGAAACCGAAATTACTAAATTATTGATGTTATTTTTACGGATTTCACCTTGTAAAATTGATACTAAATCATTTTGTAAAAGTGCTCCTATTTTTTTTTGTCTATTTGTTTCCATGCTGCAAAAATACAAAAAAATTAACAAGCAAAATTTCTTTAACTCTTCATAAAGATATTGGCTAGTCTCAGTAACAATTTTTGTTAACTTTGTTCCAATCAAAATTAAATATTAATGAGAAAAATAGAGCATATAGGTATTGCGGTAAGAAACTTAAAGGATTCAAATCTGCTTTTTGAGAAATTATTTGGTAATCCACCTTATAAGGAAGAGGAAGTGGCAAGTGAGGGTGTAAAAACTTCTTTTTTTAAGAATGGACCAAATAAGATCGAATTGTTAGAAGCAACAAATTCCGAAAGTCCAATAGCTAAATTTTTAGAAAAAAAAGGAGAAGGGATTCATCATATTGCTTTCGATGTCGAAAATATTTTAGAAGAAATCTCCCGTCTTAAACAAGAGGGTTTTGTTGTTTTGAATGAAATTCCAAAGAAAGGTGCTGACAATAAATTGGTTGCGTTTCTTCATCCAAAGGGTACAAATGGGGTTTTGATAGAGCTATGTCAAGAAATTAAATAAAGTTGCAAAAAAGATTTGCGTTCCATAAAAAATAGTCTTAATATTGCAGCTTTAATATTGGTCCTATAGCTCAGTTGGTTAGAGCACCTGACTCATAATCAGGTGGTCCCTGGTTCGAGCCCAGGTGGGACCACTTAAAAAAATCATTTCAGATTGGTTTTTTAGTTTTTTGAAAATAGCTTGTTAAGTATAACAAAAAAATATCCGTCGTTTAATAAACTAGTTTGTTGCAGTTAACAAATTATTAAGGATTACTCTTTAGTTAGTGATGTATATACATAGATTATACTTTTGCCCCCAATTAGAATAAATATGAATAAAATTATAGTGATTATTGTAGTACTTTTTGGTATTCATAGTATTTTTGCTGCAGGAACTAATCCTCCTCCTCCTACACCGCCACCTCCTCCAGGGTTGCCACTAGATAGTATGGCTATAATACTTTTTTTTCTAGCATTGGTTTTAGGATTCTATTCTTTGAAAAAATATATTTTTATAAAAAAAGGCTCTTAATTGGAGCCTTTTTTATTTTCTTAAATCATTCAGTCTATTTACATATTTTCCAATTACATCAAATTCTAAATTCACTGTGGTGCCAATTTGGAATCTATTGAAGTTAGTGTGGTCAAAGGTATATGGAATAATTGCTACACTAAAAGTATTTAATCCCGAATTTACAACTGTTAAACTCGTCCCGTTAACAGTAATCGAACCTTTTTCAATAGTGATGTTGTTTAATGATGCGTCATATTCAAAGGTAAAAACCCAACTCCCATTCGCTTCTTTGATGTTGGTACATGTGCCAGTTTGGTCCACATGGCCTTGTACGATGTGACCGTCTAATCTGTCACCTAATTTCATCGCACGTTCAAGGTTGACAATGTCTCCTATTTTCCAACTTCCAATTGAAGTTTTATCAATGGTTTCTTTAATTGCGGTTACAGTGTAATTTTTGTTTTCGATTTTCACTACCGTTAAACAAATGCCATTATGTGCTACGCTCTGATCAATTTTTAATTCATGAGTAATGTCGGATTCCACCGTTACATGCAGGTTTTCCTGATCTTTTTCGATTTCTTTTATAATTCCGAGGGTTTCTATAATTCCGGTAAACATAACTGATTTAATTTTACTAAATTTGCACATCAAAAGTAAGCAATAAATCACATTTGTCATGGTTAAAAAAGCAGAAAATATAATTGTAGGAATTTCGATTGGAGATTTAAATGGTATTGGAAGCGAAGTTATTTTAAAAACATTTGAAGATACTCGAATGTTGGAATTGTGTACGCCAGTAATTTTTGCAAATGCTAAGATTGTTTCTTTTTTGAGAAAAGAGCTGAATGTTGATATTGCGATTCATGGAATTGATAAAATTGAGCAATTAGTTGTTGGAAAAATTAACGTACTTAATGTTTGGCGAGAAGGAGTAAATCTTGAACTAGGGAAAAACGATGATGTTGTAGGAAGTTATGCCATTAAATCATTTGTTGCCGCAACAAAAGCTTTAAAAGAGGGTTTAGTAGATGTTCTAGTGACTGCGCCTATTAATAAGTACAATATCCAATCAGAAGATTTTAAATTTCCTGGTCATACCGATTATCTAGATAAAGAATTGGAAGGTGATGCTTTAATGTTGATGGTGCATGATGATATACGTGTTGGCTTACTGACTGATCACGTTCCAGTAAATGAAGTGGCAAAACATTTGAATGAAAAATTAATTTCGAGTAAAATCAAAACGATTATTCAAACGTTAAAACAAGATTTTGAAATCGAAAAACCAAAAGTAGCGGTTTTAGGATTAAATCCACATTCGGGTGATAATGGTGTAATTGGTCAAGAAGAGGAAAAAATTATTAAACCAGCTTTGAAAAAATTATTTGAAGCAGGAAATATGGTTTTCGGACCTTTTTCTGCTGACGGGTTTTTTGGTTCGGCACAATATGAGAAATATGATGCGGTTATTGCAACGTATCACGATCAAGGGTTAATTCCGTTTAAAACATTATCGTTTGGCAACGGAGTAAATTATACAGCTGGATTGAATAAAATTAGAACTTCTCCCGATCATGGAACTGCTTATGAAATTGCAGGTAAAGGAGTGGCTAATCACGAGTCATTTAAAGAGGCGGTTTATTTAGCAATTGATATTTTTAAGAAAAGAAATGACTATCAAGAGCTGATAAAGAACCCTTTAAAAACAAAAGAAAAACAGTTATAAACAAAAAAATGTTTACAACTAGTTTGAATTTATAAATATTTTATATCTTTGCACACCTTTTAAAAAGGTAAAACTGTTGTTATGAACAATTTAAAAGAATATTTAATTCCATTCGTGGGATTAAAAATAGGGAAGCATCAGTTTGATTATCAAATAGATAATACGTTCTTTAAAAACTTTGATTACGACGAATTTAATGACGTTTCAGTCAAAGTTGATATTGTTTTAGAGAAAAAAAGCACCATGCTTGAGCTTGATTTCAAACACAAAGGAACTGTAAATGTGCCTTGTGATGTTTCAGGTGAAGAGTTTGATTTGCCAATTAAGGGAAAATTAAAACTTTTAGTTAAGTTTGGAGATGCCTTTAATGATGAAAATGAGGAGTTGCTCATTTTGCCTCATGGCGAATTTCAAGTAAATGTAGCACAGTATATTTATGAGTCGATCATATTATCAGTGCCTTTGCGAAGAATACATCCTGGTGTTAAAGATGGTTCGCTATCTGATGTAATTGAAAAATTAGAATCGCTTTCTCCAAAAGAACATAAGAAAGAAGAACAACAAAATAATGATATTGACCCTAGATGGGAGAATTTAAAAAAACTATTAACGGATAAATAAAATAGAACAATGGCACATCCTAAGAGAAGACAGTCGTCTACAAGAAGAGATAAAAGAAGAACGCATTACAAAGCAACAGTTGCTCAAATTGCTACTTGTCCTGTAACTGGTGAGGCTCACTTATACCATAGAGCTTACTGGCATGAAGGTAAAATGTACTACAGAGGTCAAGTTGTAATTGATAAAACAGAAGCTGTAGCTTAATTGTATAAAAAAAATAGAGAAAACTCTCACATCGTGAGAGTTTTTTTGTTAAATACCTATTCGAGTTTGTAATAATACAATTCGAATAGGATTCGTTTGAAATTTTTTTTGTAATTTCCACCACTTTTTGAATTTTAAAATCCAAAAAGAAAAATTAATCGAAGATGAATAAAATAACAGCAGCAATTACGGCAGTAGGTTCTTATGTTCCTGACTATGTTTTGTCGAATCAAGTGTTAGAAACGTTAGTAGATACTAATGATGAATGGATTACCACTCGTACCGGAATTAAAGAAAGACGATTGTTAAAAGAAGAAGGAAAAGGAACTTCTTTCATGGCAATTAAAGCCGCTCAAAATTTATTAGAAAAAGCAAACTTAGATCCAAAAGATATCGATTTGGTAATCATGTCAACAGCAACTCCAGATATGCCGGTAGCTTCAACAGGAGTTTTTGTAGCAACAGAAATTGGAGCAACAAATGCCTTTGCTTTTGACTTGCAAGCTGCTTGTTCAAGTTTTTTATATGGAATGTCAGTTGCTTCTGCATATATCGCATCAGGTAAATACAAAAAAGTTTTATTGATTGGTTCTGATAAAATGTCATCGATTATCGATTACACAGATCGCGCTACTTGTATCATCTTCGGTGATGGAGCAGGAGCGGTATTGTTTGAACCTAACACAGAAGGATTAGGACTTCAAGATGAAATCTTAAAAAGCGATGGAATCGGAAGAGAATTTTTAAAAATTGAAGCAGGTGGTTCTATTCTGCCTCCTTCTGAAGAAACTGTAAAAAACAAGCAACATTTTGTTTTCCAAGACGGTAAAACAGTTTTTAAATATGCTGTTTCTGGAATGGCTGATGTAAGTGAGAAAATCATGGAGCGCAATAATTTATCTCATGATGATGTCAATTGGTTAGTGGCGCACCAAGCCAACAGAAGAATTATTGATGCTACTGCAAATCGCATGGGATTAGACGAAGCTAAAGTTCTAATCAACATTCAAAAATACGGAAATACTACTTCGGCAACCCTACCTTTATTATTATCAGATTTCGAAAACCAATTGAAAAAAGGAGATAACATTATCTTTGCAGCTTTTGGTGGTGGATTCACATGGGGTGCTATCTATTTAAAATGGGCTTACACTAAATAATAACAAAACTAAACTAAATCAAATATTATGGATATTAGAGAGATTCAAAACCTAATCAAATTTGTAGCTAAATCAGGTGCTACAGAAGTAAAATTAGAAATGGACGATTTTAAAATCACCATAAAAACAACTGCTGAAGGGACAGAAAGTACAACAACTTATGTACAGCAAATGCCTATGCAAGCGGCTCCTCAGGTTGCGGCTCCACAAGTTGTAGCTACTCCAGCAGCAGCTTCATCAGCAGCTCCAGCGGCGGACGACAATTCAAAATATGTAACAGTAAAATCACCAATTATTGGTACTTTCTATAGAAAACCAGCTCCAGACAAACCAATGTTTGTTGAAGTAGGTTCAACTATCAATAAAGGAGATGTACTTTGTGTAATTGAAGCAATGAAATTATTCAACGAAATCGAATCTGAAATTGCTGGTAAAATTGTAAAAGTTTTAGTAGATGATTCATCTCCAGTTGAATTTGATCAACCATTATTCTTAGTTGATCCATCATAATAAAGTTAGAAGTTAGAAATTTGAAATTAGAAGTTTTCAGTTTTTCTGAATTCTAAATTCTAAATTCTAAATTCAGAATGGTCTAATTATCTAATTAAAAAAACATGTTTAAAAAAATATTAATTGCCAATAGAGGTGAAATTGCACTACGTGTAATTAGAACTTGTAGAGAAATGGGCATCAAAACGGTTGCGGTTTATTCAACTGTTGATGCTGAAAGTTTACACGTAAAATTTGCTGATGAAGCGGTTTGTATTGGACCTGCACCGAGTAAAGATTCTTACTTAAAAATGTCAAATATTATAGCTGCTGCCGAAATTACAAATGCAGACGCTATTCACCCAGGATACGGATTCTTATCTGAGAATGCTAAGTTTTCAAAAATTTGTCAAGAGCATGGTATCAAGTTTATTGGTGCTTCTCCAGAAATGATTGAAAAAATGGGAGATAAAGCTACAGCAAAATCAACGATGATTGAAGCTGGAGTTCCATGTGTTCCAGGTTCTGAAGGGATTTTAGAAGATTTCGAACAAGCTAAAAAAGTAGCAAAAGAAATTGGATATCCTGTAATGATGAAAGCTACCGCTGGTGGTGGTGGTAAAGGAATGCGTGCTATTTGGAAAGAAGAAGATTTAGAAAAAGCATGGGAAAGTGCGCGTCAAGAAGCAGCTGCAGCCTTCGGAAATGATGGTATGTACATGGAAAAACTGATTGAAGAGCCACGTCATATCGAAATTCAAGTAGTTGGAGATTCTTACGGAAAAGCATGTCACCTTTCGGAAAGAGATTGTTCAGTTCAACGTCGTCACCAAAAATTAACTGAAGAAACGCCTTCTCCATTCATGACAGATGAATTGCGTGAAAAAATGGGAACAGCAGCTGTTAAAGCAGCAGAGTATATTAAATATGAAGGTGCTGGAACAGTTGAATTCTTAGTTGACAAACACAGAAATTTCTACTTCATGGAAATGAATACACGTATCCAAGTAGAACATCCTATTACGGAGCAAGTAGTTGATTACGATTTAATTCGTGAGCAAATTTTAGTAGCAGCTGGTGTGCCAATTTCGGGTAAAAATTATTATCCACAATTACACTCTATTGAATGTCGTATTAACGCTGAAGATCCTTATAATGATTTCCGTCCTTCGCCAGGTAAAATTACGGTTTTACACGCGCCAGGAGGACACGGAGTGCGTTTAGATACACATGTTTACGCTGGATATACAATTCCACCAAATTATGACTCTATGATTGCTAAGTTGATTACAACTGCTCAAACTAGAGAAGAGGCTATCAATAAAATGAAGCGTGCTTTAGATGAGTTCGTAATCGAAGGAATCAAAACTACCATTCCATTCCACAGACAATTAATGGACGAACCAGATTATGTGGCTGGAAATTATACTACAAAATTCATGGAATCTTTTGTAATGAAAGACCCTCAAGAATAAAAAAGCAAAAAGCGATTTCAATTTGAAATCGCTTTTTTTATCCTAAACTTTTAATTAATTCGTCAATTTCTATTTTCTGATTTTCATACTTCAATCGCAACGGATTGGCTTCTTTTTCAGAACGGTTGTAATAAATCATCGCTTTTTCTGCAAAAAACTTTTGATGATGCACAGAAGCCTTCGGAATTAAAGGAAACTCTTTGTGAAACAACATTTCGTAATACGCTTGCCATTCGCGTTCGTTTTTGTCTTGCATGGCAACTCCTGGTGCTTTTTGTTTTACGTGCATCATTTCGTGAGCCAATAAATTCAAAACCAAAACCAAAGAAAATGAAAACGTATTTTTAGGAATTCTAACGATTTGAGGTCCGCCAATGATGCCTTCAGCTGTCATTAAAATACTGTCGGGTTGAATTTCATCTCTAAATTCAAATCCTCCAAAATTGGGATGTTCCATTTCATACATCTTTAAAAGCCACAAACCCGCTTCTTTCACTAAATCATGTTTGTGAAAGGTTTTGATAGTGAGTTCTATGTCTTGGAAAAGCATCATTTTCAAGGTCAAAAATCAAATTCAAGAACAAGAACAATTTGAAAATTGAACTTGCTCTTGCCCTTGAACTTTTAAAGCGTTTCTTTCAACCAACCAAAAAATTCTCTTTGCCAAACCAACGCATTTTGAGGTTTTAATACCCAATGATTTTCATCTGGGAACAATAAGAATTTACTTTTAATCCCTTTTAATTGTGCGGCTTGAAAAGCTTCTTGTCCTTGTCCAATTGGCACTCGGTAATCTTTTCCACCTTGGATAATTAAAATTGGCGTATTCCAATTGTTGATCAACTTAATTGGGTTGAATTCGTTATACGTTTTTTGCGCTTTTGCATTATCTTTTTCCCAATAAGCGCCACCGGAATCCCAATTCGTAAAGAAAACTTCTTCTGTAGTTCCATACATACTTTCCGTATTGAAAATACCACAGTGCGAAATGAACGTTTTGAAACGATTATTATGAATTCCAGCCAATTGAAATACAGAATAACCCCCGTAACTCGCACCCACAGCACCTAAGCGCGTTTTATCTACGTATGATTCTTTTGCTACATCATCAATTGCGGCTAAGTAATCATCCATAACTTGTCCGCCCCAATCGCCTGAAATTTGTTCGTTCCAAGCCGTTCCGTGTCCGGGCATTCCTCTACGATTTGGTGCCACAATTACATAACCTTGCGAAGCCATTAATTGGAAATTCCAACGGAAAGAATACGATTGTGTCAACGCACTTTGTGGTCCACCTTGACAGTATAAAAGCGCTGGATATTTTTTAGTTTTATCGAAATTTGGAGGTAAAATTACCCAAACCAACATTTTTTTACCATCTGTAGTTGTAACCCAACGTTTTTCTGTTTTACAAGAAGCGATTTTAGCGTAAGCTTCATCGTTTACTTTCGTAATTTGTTTCCAAGTTTTCTTAGCTAAATCATAAGAATATACTTCTGGAGCGTGATTCATATCATTTCGAGTTACTAATACTGTAGTTCCTGAAAAACCTACAATCGCATTCACATCAAAATCGCCATCGGTTAATTGCGTTACACGAACTGCAATTTTCGTTAAACCAGGGAAATTGACTTCAAAAAGTTGTTTTGTTCCTTTAATTGGTGCAATAAAATACACTTTTTTCCCATCGGTACTCCAAGTAAAACTGTCCACTGTTCCGTCCCAACCCGCAGTTAAATTAATGTCTAATCCTCTATGACGAACGATAATATCGTTTTTATCCGCTTCAAAACCATCGCGCTTCATTTGTAACCAAGACAAATCGCCTTTTGGAGAAAAAACTGGATGCGTATCGTAACCTAAATTGCTTTCGGTAAGGTTTTTAGTAGTTTTGGTTGCTAAATCGTATTCGTATAAATCGGTGTTCGTGCTTGTTGCATAAGCTGTTCCGGCTTTCTTTTTACAAACGTAGATGATTTTTGTCCCATCAGTTGACCAAATATAATCTTCATCGCCACCAAAAGGTTTTTGGGGTGCATCATAAGGTTCGTTTGGCATAATGTCAATTCCAACCGCATCTTTTTTATTTTCCGAATAGAAAACGTGGTTGTGTGTTCCGTCATTCCAAGTATCCCAATGACGATAATCTAATCCAGTATATACTTGAGCCGTAGTTTTTGATAATTCTGGATAAAGGTCTTTTCCTAATAATTTTTCTACCTTAACTTCTTTTGAAAATAAAAGGTTTTTCCCATCAGGAGAAATATTTTTATCAGCTAATAATGATTTGTAATCTTCCACTAATGTAGCATTACCACCTTGAACGGGAATTGTATAATATTTTGAATTGATTTTGTTTTCTTCAATAGAAGGTGTTCCAACTTTATAAATTAAAAGTTTTCCGTCTTTCGAAATTCCTAAAGGTGTAACTCTTCCTAATTGCCATAAGGTTTCTGGAGTTAGGTTTTGTTGTGAAAATGTACTCATACTTATCATGCTGAAAATGAGAAAAATGTAATTTTTCATATCTGTTATTTTTAAAACGAAGCTAAATGTAGCAATTTTTTCAAAAAATATCCCTATTTTCACAATCTTAAAAATTTACAGATTGTGAAAAATAATAAACTATTCATTTTAATTATCATATCGCTTGTAATTGGTGTTGCAATGGGTGGAATTGTACACTACCAGTTTCCAGATTCAATTGATACTTTTTCAAAAAATATAAAATTACTAGGAACTATATTCATACGTTTAGTTCAAATGATTATTGCACCATTAGTGTTTTCAACTTTAGTAGTTGGAATTGCTAAAATGGGCGATATGAAAATGGTTGGGCGAGTAGGTGCTAAAGCAATGGCATGGTTTATTTCTGCTTCACTGATTTCATTACTTCTTGGAATGGTTTTAGTTAACTTTTTTGCTCCCGGAAAAGGAACTTCTATTAAGTTAGAAGATACTTCTAGTGCTTCTGAATTGTTAGAAAATTCAAAAGGATTTTCTTTAGAAGAATTTGTGAAGCATGTAATTCCAAAGAGTTTATTTGAAGCTTTGGCAACCAATGAAATTCTTCAAATTGTAATTTTTTCTATCTTATTTGGTGTGGCTTTGGCAGCATTTTCAAAAAAAGAAGCAAAACCTATTTTGAAATTACTAGATACAGTGTCTCACGTAGTTTTAAAAATGGTTACATATATCATGTGGACAGCACCATTAGGAGTTTTAGGAGCAGTTGCAGGAGCTATAGCAAAACATGGCTTTGAAGTTTTCACGTTGTATGCAAAATATTTAGGTGCCTTTTTTGTTGGGATTTTAGTATTGTGGTTATTGTTGCTTTTAGTGGGGTACATTATTTTAGGGAAACGATTATTTGTCTTGTTAGAAAGAATCAAAAGTCCATTGTTAATTGCTTTTTCAACTACTAGTAGTGAGGCTGTTTTTCCAAAAATGGTTGAAGAATTAGAACGCTTTGGTTGTCAACCCAAAATTGTGTCATTTACCTTACCTCTAGGTTATTCGTTTAACTTAGATGGTAGCATGATGTACATGACTTTTGCTAGTATTTTTATTGCGCAAGTGTATGGAATTGATATGTCAATAGGCGAACAATTGACCATGTTATTGGTTTTAATGTTAACAAGTAAAGGAGTTGCAGGTGTACCAAGAGCCTCTTTAATTGTTGTAGTAGCTACTTGTGCTATGTTTGGAATTCCGCCTGAAGGAATTGCCTTAATTTTACCAATTGATCATTTTTGTGATATGGCAAGAAGTATGACGAATGTTTTAGGAAATGCATTGTCAACAGCTGCTATAGATAAATGGGAATCTAAACCTGAAGAATAACATGGATAATTTTCATTGGACCAAACTTTTTAATCCTGAATTCTACATTACTATGGAAGTAGGTGGAATTCCTATTGGCATTTACATGGTTTTATTCATCGTTTTTGCCGAAACAGGCTTATTTGCAGGATTCTTTTTACCAGGTGATAGTCTTTTGTTTCTTTCGGGAATTTACAGTCGCGAATTGGTAGAAACCTTTTTCATGATTCCAAGCGATTTGTCTAATGTTACCATTTTGGCATTGTTGATTGCTACAGCAGCAACTTTAGGAAATATTTTTGGGTATTGGTTTGGTGCAAAAAGTGGTCAGTTTTTATATAATAAAGAGGATAGTTTCTTTTTCAAAAAGAAATATTTATACGAATCACAAGCTTTTTTTGAAAAACATGGTGGAAAAGCTATCATATTTGCTCGTTTTTTACCAATAGTAAGAACATTTGTGCCTATCATAGCAGGAATTGTTCATATGGAAAAAGGGAAATTTATGTTTTATAACGTATTGAGTTCGCTTTTATGGTCGTTTCTTTTAGTTTTTGCTGGACATTATTTGTACGGTTTCTTTAACGAAGAATTTGGTATTGATTTAAAGAAACATATTGAAACGATTATTTTAATTTTAATTGCTGTAACTTCTTTTCCATTGATAATGAAAGCTATTAAAGCCAGAAAAAAGACTGCTAATACGCAAGAATAATGCAACTTAGTTATTGGGAAATAAAAAATTGGTTTTCTAATGTCGATTTTACTATCGTAGGTAGTGGAATTGTGGGTTTGCATACCGCATTAGCTTTGCGTGAACGATTCCCTTCTGCCAAAATTCTAGTTCTCGAAAAAGGTGTTTTACCTCAAGGTGCGAGTACAAAAAATGCTGGATTTGCCTGCTTTGGAAGTATTTCCGAAATCATAGACGATTTAAAAACCCATACCGAAGAAGAAGTCATTCAACTCATTCAAAAACGATATGCAGGATTGCAATTGCTTCGAAAAAATCTAGGTGATTCTGTAATTGATTTAAAAGCTTATGGCGGTTACGAATTATTTTTGAAAGAAGACGAATCGTTCTATAACGAATGTATTCAGAAAATTCCATTTATCAATGATATCATAAAACCGCTTTTTAAAACCGATGTTTTTTCAAAAGAAGTAGATCGATTTAATTTTGGAGGTATTTTCGAAAATTTAATCTTCAATCCGTTCGAAGCACAAATTGATACTGGAAATATGATGCAAGCGTTACTAAAAAAAGTACATCAAAATGACATCCTGATTTTAAACAGTCAAACGGTAACGAGTTTTCAAGAAGTAAACGATGGTGTTGAGGTGGAAACCAATGGAATTTCTTTTA
>NZ_CALBSN010000160.1 GCF_937967675.1 uncultured Flavobacterium sp.
AAGGGTAGAGCATGAAGCCAACTTCAAATTCGCCTTCGTCGATTAAATCTTTTATAACAGAAATCGATTGTTTTCCTGGAATGTAATCGATACGTTCGTCGTTTCTTAAATCTTCGATTCCTAATAATGGGAAAAGCACTTTGTCGTATAAAATTTGGGCGTCTAAATTGTCTAAAATAGAAGCTTGCTGGTGATTTTCTTTTTTGTAAAGCAAAGCATAAAAACTGCCATCTAAGTACATTCCAAATTCAAACTTATTTTGAGGTTTCCAAATTTCTTGGTCTTTTGCTATGATGACGAAATGTTCAGATAATTTTTTAATGAAAGTATCTTTCGACAAACCATTCAAATCGCGAATCAAACGGTTGAATTCGTAGATTTTTACGTTGCTTTCGGCAATTAAGAAACTCATGAAATAATTCAGATTTTCATTACCTAAATGTTTGTCTTGCTCGAACAACAATTCCGCCGAAGCCGAACGATGATGTCCATCCGCAATATATAAATTCGGGATGTTTTCGAAATGTTCTTGCAACCAATCGACTTCACTCTGTGTATCAATTTTCCAGAGGGTGTGTTTTTCTTTGTTGGTTGTTGAATATTCGTAAACTGGTTTGTTCTTTTTTCGTAACGCAATAAACGTATTGATTTCCACACTATCAGGATAGGTAATCAAAACAGGTTCCGTATTGAAATTAGTTTGATGCAAATAATCTTTGAACAATTCTACGCGATATTGCAGCGTATCTTCGTGTTTTTTGATGACGTTATTTTGATAATCTTTCACCGAAGTTCCCGCAATAATTCCAGTAAAAGTCTGTCCTTTTGATTGGATTTCGTACAGATAAAAAACAGGATGTTCTTCTTCAATAAGAATTTGATCGTGTTTGAAATCTTGATATTTATTGGCAACGGCTTTAAAACGCTTTTCCAATGACACTTTTTGCGCATTAGCATAAGCAGGATGAATCACATGCAAAAACGAATACGGATTGAAATCCAACCAAGCAGCAAGCTCAGCCGAACTATAATCGTCATACGTTCTACACGTTACCAAAGCTACTTTGTCTGGCGCTGGTCGTACTGCTTTGAAAGGTTTTATTTTAGCCATTTTGTTTAGTTTACAGTCTCAGTCGCAGTATTCAGATTTGACTGCGACTCAAAACTGTGACTGTTTACTTTAAGAATTGTTTCGATACTTTCTCTGCTTTTTTGCTTTCTGAGTAATCGTAGAAACCTTCTCCTGATTTCACTCCTAATTTTCCAGCCATTACCATGTTTACTAATAACGGACATGGCGCATATTTTGGATTTTTAAATCCGTCGTACATTACGTTTAGGATAGATAAACAAACGTCTAATCCTATGAAGTCGGCTAATTGTAATGGTCCCATTGGGTGTGCCATTCCTAATTTCATAACCGTGTCGATTTCGTAAACACCACCAACACCGTTGTATAACGTTTCGATAGCTTCATTAATCATTGGCATTAAAATTCGGTTGGCTACGAAACCTGGATAATCGTTAACTTCTGTTGGTGTTTTTCCTAATTTCACCGATAAATCCATGATGATTTTCGTAACTTCATCTGAAGTGTTGTAACCACGAATGATTTCCACCAATTTCATAATCGGCACCGGATTCATAAAGTGCATTCCGATTACGCGCTCTGGGTGAACTACGTTAGCCGCAATTTGAGTAATTGAAATTGAAGAAGTATTAGTCGCTAAAATTACGTTATGATCGCAAACTTCGCTTAATTGTTTGAAGATGTTGAATTTCAATTGTACGTTTTCTGTAGCGGCTTCTACTACTAAATCACAACCTACAACACCATCTTTAACGTCAGTATACGTGATAATATTCCCGATAGTTTTGTGTTTGTCTTCTTCGGTGATACTTCCTTTTGCTACCATTCGGTCAAGGTTAGCGGCGATAGTTGCCATTCCTTTTTCTAATGATTTTTCTGAAATATCGATTAATTTTACGGTAAATCCGCTTTGCGCGAAAGTATGAGCAATTCCGTTACCCATTGTTCCTGCTCCGATTACTGCGATTGTGTTCATTTTTATTTTAGGTTTGTTTGGTTTTTATTTTCTTGCATTCATACACTCAATAATCTGATACGCCACACGAAGTGCCTCGGTACCATCTTCTAAAGTTACGATTGGAGTGGTGTTGTTATTGATAGCATCCGCGAAAGTTTCTAATTCGTCCAAAATGGCGTTGTTAGCATCCACTTGCGGATTATCAAAATAGATTTGTTTTTTAACGCCTTCAGCATTTTGTAAAATCATGTCGAAATCGCCTGGAACTTCGGGTGCGTCTTTCATGCGAACTACTTCGCATACTTTATCCAAATAATCCACCGAGATGTAAGCGTCTTTTTGGAAGAAACGCGATTTTCTCATGTTCTTCATCGAGATTCGGCTCGAAGTAATGTTGGCTACACAACCGTTTTCGAATTCAATACGAGCATTTGAAATATCGGGTGAATCTGAAATTACAGCAACACCACTAGCATTTACTGATTTTACTTTCGATTTTACAACACTCAAAATCGCATCAATATCGTGAATCATCAAATCTAAAACCACAGGAACATCCGTACCACGAGGATTGAATTCCGCCAAACGATGCGTTTCAATAAACATCGGATTGTTGATTTTATCTTTCACAGCAGTAAAAGCAGGATTGAATCTTTCCACGTGACCCACTTGCCCTTTTACGTTGTGTTTCTTTGCTAAAGCGATGATTTCTTCCGCCTCTTCAACAGTATTGGAAATTGGTTTTTCAATAAAAATATGCTTTCCAGCTTCGATAACTTGTTTGGCACATTCAAAATGTTGCATCGTAGGTGTTACGATATCTACTACATCAACTGCAGCGATTAAGTCGGCAATAGAATCGAATTTTTTATAACCAAATTCGGCTGCTACTTTGTTGGCGTTTTCTTTAAAAGCATCGTAAAAGCCAACTAATTCATATTTTTCAGATTGATTTAATAATCGCAAATGTATTTTTCCAAGGTGACCTGCACCTAAAACTCCCACTTTTAGCATAAAAAATTAATTTTATCAAAAGTACGATTTTAGTTGAAAGTGCAAAAGATTAAATTCCGAAACTTCGGAAAAAAGTTAGTTTATTTTCTGATTTGTTTTTTGAGATTTTAAAGCTATTTTTACCCAAACAAAATCATCCCAAATTGAAAGATACTAATAAACATCAAGGACTTAGAAATCAGTTGGTAAAGCAATTGGAAGAAAAAGGAATTACCGATAAAAACGTGTTAGCGGCTATTGGAAAAATTCCGCGTCATTTGTTTTTAGATTCTAGTTTTGAAGATTTTGCATACCAAGATAAAGCTTTTCCGATAGGTGCTGATCAAACTATTTCGCAACCTTATACAGTGGCTTTTCAATCGCAATTATTAGAAGTTCAAAAAAATCATAAAATATTAGAAATTGGAACTGGAAGTGGTTATCAAACTGCTGTTTTGTTCACATTGGGAGCTAATGTTTATTCAATAGAACGCCAAAATCAATTGTTTAAAAAGACGTCTCTTTTGTTGCCAAAATTAAATATTCGACCTAAAAAGTTAATATTTGGTGATGGTTATAAAGGATTGTCTGAAGCCGCTCCTTTTGATAGTATTATTGTTACTGCTGGAGCTCCATTTATTCCGCAACCTTTAATGGCGCAATTAAAAATAGGAGGAAGGTTAGTGATTCCTGTTGGTGAAAAAGAGCAAATCATGACGTTATTGATTCGTAAAAACGAAACGCAATTTGAAAAACACGAATTTGGTGATTTTAGATTTGTTCCTTTATTAGAAAACAAAAACTAATTAGCGAAGATTCGTTAATTTTTGTTTTAAAACTTCTAATTCATCTAAGATGGAAGTAATTTCTTTTTCTTTGGATGAATTGCCAACTTCAATACCTTTTTCTTGAAGAATTTCGGTAATAGCTTGAATCGCAAATGGATTTAAATCGAAATTATGGTCTAATTTTACTTTATACCAAGCAACTAATAAAGGTTTTAAATCGATTTCTAAAATTTGGGCAAGCGTTTGCACTTGTTTTTTGGTTGGAATACGAAATCCGTTTTCAAACTTACTAATCAAAGCTTGGTCGATTTTTGCAATTTCGGCTAACTTCCTGGTTGAAAGTTCTTTATCTATTCGGGCTTGTTTTAAAATTTCTTTCATAAAGTATGATTAGAAACTTTTCTTGATTCGTTCTAAATCGCGTTTGGTATCTTGCTCTTTTAACGATTCGCGTTTGTCGAAATTCTTTTTACCCCGACATAGTGCAATATCCAATTTAGCTAATCCTTTTTCATTGGTAAACAAACGAAGCGGAACAATAGTTAATCCTTTATTATCCGAATCTTTATTGAGTTTTTTTAGTTCGCGTTTATTCAATAATAATTTACGTTCACTTTTTGCTTTGTGATTGTAGTGGGTTCCGTACAAATATTCTTCGATATGGGAGTTAATTACAAATAACTCGCCATCATGAAATTCGCAAAAACTTTCAGCAATAGAAGCTTTTCCCAGACGAATGGATTTGATTTCGGTTCCGGTTAAAACGATTCCAGCGGTGTATTTGTCTAAAATTTCGTAATCGAATTTAGCTCTTTTATTAAGTATGTTAACGGTCTTTTGCATATAGACTACAAATGTAAATCAAAATTATAGCATTTTAAAATGATAATTAGAGATTAATAATTTTCAAACAATGATTTATATCAGTTTTTACGATTTTACATCTAAATATCTTTGACTCATAATTTTAAACTTATACAAAATGAGAAAAATAGTTTTTGCTTTAATGGCAATGTCTTTGATGACAGTAAATTTTGTAAATGCACAAGATAAAGATGAAAAGGTAAATGATTTTAAAAGATGGCAAGTTCGTTTAAGAGCAGTAGGTGTAACTCCAGATGAAAGTGCTAAAATTGGTGTAATAGGTGGAGATGTTGCTATCTCGAATGCTTTAATTCCAGAATTAGATTTTACTTATTTCTTTACTGAACATTTTGCTGCCGAATTGATTTTGGGAACTGCAAAACACGATGTAAAAGCAATTAATACTGCTGCTGGTAATGTAGATTTAGGTAGTGTGTGGTTATTACCTCCAACATTAACGGCTCAATATCATTTTTATACATCGGATAAAAAAGTTTTCAAGCCTTATATTGGAGCAGGTGTAAATTATACATTGTTTTACAATGTTAAATCAGGTGATGTTGCTGATGTAAAATATGATAATGCATTAGGATATGCAGCTCAATTGGGGTTTGACTTAATGTTAAATGATAAGTTTTTCATAAACGTAGATGCAAAAAAATTGTTTTTAAACACAGATGTTACAGTTGATGCATCAAATTTAGCTCCTGGTTTAAGTATTCCTGCTAAAGTAGATATCGACCCTTGGTTATTTGGAGTTGGAGTAGGTATGAAATTTTAAGTGTTATTGGTTAGTTTATAAAAAAAGAGGATGATAATTCATCCTCTTTTTTTATTTATTATGGTTAAATTTTTAAATTAGTAATTCTTTTTATTAACTTTATAGTATTAAACTAATAAATTAATTATGAACTCAATATTTGAATTGATAGATAAAGAATCTATTACACATTTGAATTTTCCTCAAATTGATGTACTCAAAGATAAGGAAGAAATGATTGCTAGGATAAATGATTTGGATAGAGCGCTTTCACTTGGAAATTTAGAACACTTAAAAATTAAAATTTATTTTGAAGATGATACTTCTAAAAAAGTGGTTGAAACAACTATTTGGGGAGTTACTGAGGAACGAGTAATATTAAAGCAAGGAGTTGTAATTCCAGTAAAAAGAATACATAAAATTATTTAATTTAAAATCTGACTATATATGAAAAAAATCGCTCTTTTGGGTCTATCCCTATTATTTACATTGGGTTCTGTAGCACAAGAATCTAAAACAATTAAAGAAGCTAAAAAAGCTTCAATAGAAAAAATTGAAAAGAATAAAAAAGAAGCTGAAAAGAAAAAGAAAGAATTAGAAGAAAAAGTAACTAAAGTAAAAAAAGATTCTAAATCAAAAGTGGATGAAACTTCTGCAAAAGGAAAAGCTACAGCATCAACTTCAAAAGCTAAAGCTATTGCAAAGCAAGAAGAAGCTAAAGCAAAAGTTGATGCAAAAAAAGCAGACACTAAGGCTAAAGTAGAAACAAAAAAAGCGGAAGCTAAAACTAAAGTGAAGAAGACTGAAGCTGAAGAAAAAGAAGACTTGAAAGAAACCGCAATTTCTAGAGCAGCAGAGAAAAAGGTTACGGATAAAGTAACTGGAAAATACAAAGGAAAAAAAGTATTTACAGGACCAAGAGGTGGTAAATATTATATCAATAAAAACGGAAATAAAACCTATATCGACTAAATTGAAAATCACGAGAAATCGGGATTTTTTTATATTTTTATTTTGATAGTTCTAGAAAAAAATTCTTGTGGGTGTAATAAATTAATCCCTTCTTTTTCAAAAATATTTCCATTATGATTTACGTTGTCTGCTAAACCACACCAAGGTTCTATACACAAAAATGGAGCGTTAGGTTTGGTCCAAATTCCTAAATAGGGAAATCCTTCAAACTGAACGGAAAGAACAGGTTCATTCTTTTTTAAAAGTGTTAGTTTGTTTGATTGTAAATGTTTGAAAACCAAAGCATCTTTTTCAAAAAGCGAATAGTTTAAATTAATCTGTCCATTTTCTGAATTTATTTTTCTGAATGAATTGCTAAATTGCTCGTTATCCAATTCATATGATGTAAATTCTTCGGTTTGGTTAAATTTCAAAGAATAATCAGAAAATGAATTTTCAATTGCAAATGCTGGATGAGATCCAATAGAAAAAGGCATCGTTACTTGCGATTTGTTTTCAACGGAATACTTCATTTTTAATTCATTTCCGTCCAATTCATATTCCAACTGCAATTGAAATTCAAACGGATAATTTTTTAAAGTTTCGGAATTACTGTCTAATACAAAAATTATGGAGTTTTCTGTTTTATTCAGAATTTGAAATTCGAAATTTCTGGCAAAACCGTGACGTGGGAGTTCGTAAGTCTTACCATCGTACTTGTAAGAATCATTTTTTAAGCGACCTACAATAGGAAATAAAATAGGTGAAGTTTTATTCCAATAAGTATCATCAACTGTCCAAATGCAGTTTTGGTTGTCTTTTTCCAATCGAATTAATTCGGCACCTATTGTATCAATTGATGCTGAAATTTTGTTATTTGTTATAGTTACAATCATTTGTTGAAATTTCGTTTTAACAAGCCATAAATTACGGTATCCGTAAATTCGTTATTGTAATAAAAGTTTTCTTTAAAATGAGCTTCTTTTTCAAAACCATTTTTTTGTAAAACGCGTTCCGAAGCAATATGTCTAGAATCGATAACAGCCTCGATAGAATGAAAATTTAAAGTGTTGAAAGCAAAATTCAATAAGGTTTTCACGGCTTCTGTAACGTAACCTTTTCCATTGTGTTCAGGTAAAATCATGTAGCCTAATTCGGTTCTGAAATGTTCAGGTTGGGTTCTGTAAAACCCCATGAGTCCTATACATTTATCGCTTCCTTTTTCAGTAACTGCCCAATTGATGTCTAAATTTTCGTCAATTTTGTCATTAATCAATTTGATATGTGCCAAAGCGCCTTCAATATCTGTAGTTAAAGGTCTTGGAATAAATTTCATGATTTCTGGATTACTTCTAAGTGCAAAAATTTCAGGAGCATCAGCATCTATTAATCTTCTAAAGTGTAATCGTTCTGATTCTAATATTGGGAAAGGAGAGAAGTTAAGTTGTAACATTATTTTTTATTTGAGTTTTGTTATTGAGCTTAAATTTTTTCTTGAATTGCCTTGTCTTGTTTTTTACTGAAGAAAATCAGCATACAAATGGCACCAATGGTAGCATACAGCATATCGGATTGTGTGTCCCAAATGTAACCTTGCGTTCCTAAAAAGGCATCACCACCTTCGCCAGTACATAAAGAAACTCCCCATTCTAGCCATTCATAAGCGGCACTTATTGCTAAACAAACTCCAACAATGATGAAGTTGAAAAAACTCTTGTTAGAAATAACATTTTTACGAATGAATAATTCTCGCACAATCAAAGCAGGAACAAAGCCTTGTGCAAAATGTCCCACTTTATCGTAGTTGTTTCGAGTTTGATGAAACGTTTCTTTTATCCATTCAAAAGGTGGAACTTCAGCGTACGTATAATGTCCGCCAAGAAATAAGATGTAGCAATGAATTAGAATGAAGAAATACGTGAAATTGGTAAATTGAAAGCGTTTAAAGGTGAATGCTAAAATCGCAAACCCAATTACAGCAGGTAAAACTTCTAAAAACCAAGTAAAATATTCTTTTGGATAAATTCCAGAAACTACTAAACCTACAAAGAATAATAGTGTATAAAGTTGTAGTTTTTTCATTTAGTTAATTTGCTTTTTCTTTAAAATTAATGCACTTACAAATGAAAATACAATTCCTAATGGTAATATTTCCATATAAGTTAGTAATATAACCATAATTGGACTTTTATACATTTCTTTAAAGGAATTCATATCTTCGGTTACTTGAGCCACTTCATCTGGACTTGCTTTTGCAATCGCCATATCTGTATAATGTTCTGCGAAATTTGGGAAGAAATTATAAAAGATAATTAGCCAAACTATCACATAAATGGTTGAAATAATTAACGTAATCCAAAAACCTGTAAGGAAACCTTTTCCTAGAGAAATGGAACCATTATTTGCTTCTCTTTGTTGTTTAATTCCTGTCACTACAAAGAAAAAAGCTAGAAGCATCCCTGCAAATCCAATCATCATACTCACTTCTTTCTCAGGATTAGCTTTCATATAAGCCGTTATAAAGATAAGCAATGCAGAAACAATAATGCTTCCAAATAATCCTTTTTTTAAAATAATGTTGTTCATGATGATTAGTTTTGGTTAGTTAATCAAATTTAATGAAATTATTCATTGAAATCTAAATCCTTATTATGCGTTTCCGAAATAGTTAAAGTAGAGTAGATTCCTAATGCAAAAGCAAAGAAACCTACTATGGCAGCAGCAGCAATAACACCGTTATTCACTTTTAATCCATCAAAAGCTAATAACATTATAGGAACTAATCCTCGAACCATATTAGGAATAGTAGTGGTTGCTGTGCTTCTGATGTTTGTTCCAAATTGTTCTGCTCCAACGGTTACAAACATGGCCCAATAGCCAGTGCCTAATCCTAACCAAGCACAATAGAAGTAGTACATGTTTTCTGATTTGGTTCCTCCAAAAAGCATTAAAACAACTCCTATAATGGTGAATAACATCATATAAAAAATCGCTTTTTTTCGAGAATGCAGCCAATGCGAAATGAAACCACTTGCAAAATCTCCAATAGAAATTCCAACATACGCCCACATAATAGCCTTTCCAGGTTGAATATTTTCAATTTCCATAACTACAGCAAATTGATTCGCCATCACCGCTAAAATTCCGATGCAAAACCAAGTAGGTAAGCCAATGGCAATGCATTTCATGTATTTCACGAAACGATTCCAATTGGTAAAAAATGAAAAGAAATTTCCTTTTTTGATACCTGAATCATGTTTGATGTCGTTATAAATTTCAGATTCTGCGACACTGATTCGCAATACCAAAAGCATTAATCCTAATCCGCCGCCAATGAAATAAGCTATTGTCCAATCACCAGCTAATTCAACTGTTAATTGGGCTACAACAGCTCCAAGTAATCCAAATCCTGCCACAATTGAAGTTCCAATAGCGCGCAATTGTTTGGGTAAAGATTCGGAAACTAAAGTAATTCCAGCACCGAGTTCACCTGCTAAACCAATTCCTGCAATGAATCGCAACCATGCGTATAACATGGTTTTATCTTCAACTGGAAAATGAGGCAAAAATCCGCAAGCAATGTTCGCTAAAGAATACACTAAAATGGAACCAAACAAAACGGAAAGTCTTCCTTTTTTATCGCCCAAAACGCCCCAAAGAATTCCGCCTAAAAGCAAACCTACCATTTGGTAATTCAGAATCATGGTTCCGGCCGTATCCACATCTAAATTCATATCTTTTAAGCTGGGAACACGAACAATTCCAAAAAGCAGTAAATCGTAAATATCTACAAAGTAGCCTAAAGCTGCTACAATTACTGGAAACGATAATAAATGTTTTAGTTTTTCTTGGGTTGTAAATTCTTTCATTGGGTTGCATTTGTTTCAAAAATAGAAAAATAATTGGTTATCAGATAAAAAAAGAAACACCGATTCAAAATTGAACCGGTGTTTCCCAAACTAAAACAAACTTAACCCATTATAAACCCATGGATTGGGGTATGTTTTGTGAATTTATTTTACCAATTCACTTTGATTTCTAAATACTAATTGACCGTCAAAACTATCTAATAGAATAATGCTATCAGTAGTCACTTTTCCTGCTAAAATTTCTTTCGAAAGTTGGTTTAACACTTCACGTTGAATTACACGTTTCACGGGTCTTGCTCCAAATTGCGGATCGTATCCTTTTTCTGCTAAATACGCTACTGCTTCTGGAGTGGCATCCATAGTAATGTGTTGTTGAGCTAACATTTTAATCACACTTTTCAATTGCAATCCAACAATTTCTTTAATGTTTTTATCGGTTAACGGTGTAAACATTACGATTTCATCGATACGGTTTATGAACTCAGGTCTAACGGTTTGTTTTAATAAGCCTAGAACTTCTGTTTTTGCCGCTTCGGTTGCTGCTTCAATTCCACCTTTTAAATTCTCGAATTTCTCTTGAATTATTTGACTTCCCATATTTGAAGTCATGATAATAATGGTGTTTTTGAAATCCGCCATACGACCTTTGTTATCGGTCAATCGACCTTCATCCAAAACTTGTAATAAAATATTAAACGTATCTGGATGTGCTTTTTCAATTTCGTCTAATAATACCACTGAATACGGTTTTCTTCTTACGGCTTCTGTCAATTGTCCACCTTCATCATAACCTACATATCCTGGAGGCGCACCAACTAATCGGCTTACCGCATGACGTTCTTGATATTCACTCATATCAATTCGGGTCATCGCATTTTCATCGTCGAATAAATATTCGGCTAATGCTTTTGCTAATTCGGTTTTACCAACACCTGTAGTTCCTAAGAATAAGAACGAACCAATTGGTTTTTTTGCATCTTGTAAACCAGCACGACTTCTTTTAACGGCGTCACTAATGGCTTCAATTGCTTCTTCTTGTCCAACTACTCTTCGATGTAACTCATCTTCTAATTTGAGCAGTTTTTCTCTTTCACTTTGAAGCATTTTAGTTACTGGAATTCCTGTCCATTTGGCTACCACTTCTGCGATATCGTCATGCGTAACTTCTTCTTTGATTAGAGAATTACCAGCTTGATTTTCTGCTAATTGTGTTTGTAAAGCATCTAAACGTTCTTGTGCTTCTTTTATTTTTCCATAACGGATTTCAGCTACTTTTCCGTAATCTCCATTTCTTTCGGCTTGTTCGGCTTCAATTTTAAAATCTTCAATTTCTAATTTTACCGACTGAATGTTATCTACAACATCTTTTTCTGATTTCCATTTGGTGAAAATTTCGTTGCGTTCTTCTTTTAAATTCGCTAAATCTAAACCAAGAACTTTCAACTTAGTTTCATCATTCTCACGTTTGATGGCTTCAATTTCGATTTCCAACTGCATAATTTTTCTATCCAAAACGTCTAATTCTTCAGGTTTTGAATTGATTTCCATACGCAATTTTGAAGCCGCTTCGTCCATTAAGTCAATCGCTTTATCTGGTAAGAAACGATTCGTAATGTAACGTTGTGAGAGTTCTACCGCAGCAATAATTGCATCGTCTTTGATACGAACTTTATGATGCGCTTCATATTTTTCTTTGATACCTCGTAAAATTGAAATTGCACTTTCAGTATCAGGTTCGTCGATATTTACTTTTTGGAAACGTCTTTCAAGCGCTTTATCTTTTTCGAAATATTTTTGATATTCATCTAAAGTCGTAGCTCCAATCGCACGTAATTCACCACGAGCTAGAGCAGGTTTTAAGATGTTAGCCGCATCCATAGCGCCTTCACCACCACCAGCACCCACTAAGGTGTGAATTTCGTCAATAAAAAGTACAATATCACCTTCAGCAGAAGTAACTTCTTTTACTACGGCTTTCAAACGTTCTTCAAATTCTCCTTTATATTTCGCACCAGCAATTAAAGCACCCATATCTAAAGAATAAACAATTTTATCTTTTAGATTTTCCGGAACGTCGCCGTCAACAATTCGATGTGCTAAACCTTCTGCAATAGCTGTTTTACCAACACCTGGCTCTCCAATTAACATCGGATTGTTTTTGGTTCTTCGAGTTAGGATTTGTAAAACCCTACGAATTTCTTCATCGCGACCAATAACTGGGTCTAATTTGCCAGTACGTGCTAATTCGTTAAGGTTTTTAGCATATTTATTCAAAGAATTGTATGTTTCTTCTGCTGATGCTGAGGTTACGCGTTCGCCTTTACGAATTTCCGCTATAGCGGTTTCTAATCCTTTTTCGGTTACCCCTTGGTCTTTTAGAATTTGGGCTACTTTACTTTTCGATTTGAAAATAGCTAAGATTAAATGTTCGATTGAAACATATTCATCGCTCATTTTTTTAGCAATGATATTGGCTTCATTCAAAGCTGTTGAAGCATCTCGAGAAAGCATGATTTCACCTCCCGAAACTTTAGGAAAGCTTTGTAAAGTACTATCCAATACTTTTTTAAATAACTCCACATTTACATTCAATTTTTTTAGAATGAAAGGAGTTACATTTTCGTCAACTTCCAATATACCTTTGAAAATGTGTTCATTTTCCAGTTGTTGGTGTTCGAATTCTTGTGCAAGTTGCTGTGCTTGTTGCAATGCTTCTTGCGATTTAATAGTTAAATTTTTTAAGTTCATTTTTTAGTTGTTGTCGAGTTGGGGATTCGTTTTTATTTTCAATTTAATGATTTTGAAAGGAGTACTGCAATTGGTATTCCAATGCTTAAATCAAGACAAAATGACTGATAAAACTCCGAAAACCATATAAATTTACGACATAATGTCTTAAAGTACAGCTGAAATTCAATTTTTTTGATAAAATGTCGTGAATAATCGATGAATGAAAATGGGAAAGTTTTAAGCAAAAAAAACTCCGAAAATAACTTTCGGAGTTTCTAATATTTTTGGGTTTAATTTTAAAACTTCAAATCAATAGCAGGTAATAATTTACTTGAAACTTCACCAAAACCAATTCTTAAATTTCCTTTTTGGCAATATCCTCTAACAATAACGGTATCATTATCGTTGATGAATTTACGTTCAGACCCATCCTTCATTTTTAATGGTTTTTGACCGCCCCAAGTTAACTCTAACATCGACCCGAAAGAATCTTCTGTTGGGCCAGAAATTGTTCCACTTCCCATCATATCGCCTGAGTTTACTCTACAGCCATTAATGGTATGATGAGCCAATTGTTGTGCCATTGACCAATACATGTACTTAAAGTTAGAACGTGAAACTACAGTTTCTTCTGAATTTTCCGGTTTTATTAAAACTTCCAAATTGATATCAAATGCCTTTTCACCTTTTTGTTTTAAATAAGGAAGCGGTTCTGGAGATTGCTCAGGACCTTTTGTTCTAAAAGGCTCTAAAGCATCCATGGTTACAATCCAAGGTGAAATAGACGAAGCAAAGTTTTTCGCTAAGAAAGGTCCAAGTGGCACATATTCCCATTTTTGGATATCACGCGCACTCCAGTCGTTAAATAAAACCATTCCGAAGATATGTTCTTCTGCTTCTTCAACTGGAATTGGTTCTCCCATTAAATTCGCATCAGTAGTAATAAAAGCAGTTTCTAATTCAAAATCTACTAATCTTGAAGGACCAAAAACAGGAGTAGTTTCTCCATTTGGTAACGTTTGCCCATAAGGTCTGTGAACTGGAATTCCTGAAGGAACAATCGTAGAACTTCTTCCATGATAACCTACTGGAATGTGTAACCAGTTTGGTAACAATGCATTTTCTGGGTCACGGAACATTTTTCCTACGTTTGTAGCGTGCTCTTTTGAACTGTAAAAATCGGTGTAATCTCCAATTTGAACCGGTAAAAGCATTTCGATGTCTTCCACTTTAAAGATTACAACTTCTCTGTGATTTTTATTGTCTCTTAAGGTTGGATTGGTTTCATCGAAAAGTTCAGCTAAGCGATTTCTAACCAAACGCCATGTTTTTTTTCCGTCAGAAATAAAATCGTTTAAAGTGTCTTGCATGAACATATCATCAGTAAGTTCAATGCCTTCGAAATATCCTAATTGTTGTAAAGCCCCCATGTCGATGGCGCAATTTCCAATTCTTGTTCCAATAGTGATTACATCTTCTTTTGTAATGAAAACACCAAAAGGAATGTTTTGAATTGGGAAGTCGCTATTTTCAGGAACTGGAATCCACGATTTTCTATTTGGATCGTTTGCTATATTTGGCATATTTGTATTGTTAGTTTGTTGTTGAAAAATTATGAATCAAATATAAAATTATCTAGCAATGTAACAAACCTTTTTCGTAATTTTGACCTAATTTTAACGAATATTTATTGCAATGCAACGCGACGAACAAATTTTTGACCTAATTCTTGATGAACAAGACAGACAAATTCACGGAATTGAATTAATTGCTTCTGAAAACTTTGTTAGCGACCAAGTAATGGAAGCTGCAGGTTCATGTTTAACCAACAAATACGCTGAAGGATATCCTGGTAAAAGATATTACGGAGGATGTGAAGTAGTAGATATTGTAGAACAAATTGCAATTGACAGAGCAAAAGCTTTGTTTGGTGCTGAGTATGTAAATGTACAACCTCACTCTGGTTCTCAAGCCAATACAGCAGTTTTTGCAGCTTGTTTAAAACCAGGTGATACTATTTTAGGATTTGACTTATCTCACGGAGGTCACTTAACGCATGGTTCTCCAGTTAACTTTTCTGGAAAATTATACAATCCTGTGTTTTATGGAGTAGAAGAGGAGACAGGTGTTTTAAACTATGATAAAATTCAAGAAATTGCTTTAGCAAACAAACCAAAAATGATTATCGCAGGAGCTTCGGCTTATTCTCGTGATATGGATTTTAAGCGTTTCAGAGAAATTGCTGACAGCGTTGGTGCTTTGTTATTAGCAGATATTTCACACCCAGCAGGATTAATTGCGAAAGGATTATTGAATGACCCAATTCCACATTGTCATATTGTAACAACAACTACTCACAAGACTTTAAGAGGTCCAAGAGGAGGAATGATTATGATGGGGAAAGATTTCGAAAACCCTTGGGGATTAACTACTCCAAAAGGAGAAATTAGAATGATGTCTCATGTTTTAGATATGTCGGTTTTCCCAGGAAATCAAGGTGGACCTTTAATGCATATTATTGCTGCTAAAGCGGTGGCGTTTGGAGAATGTTTAACAGATGAGTTTTTCCGTTATGCAATGCAAGTAAAGAAAAATGCACAAGCTATGGCAGAAGCGTTCAATAAAAGAGGTTACAAATTAATTTCGGGTGGTACTGATAACCACATGATGTTAATCGATTTAAGAAACAAAGGAATTTCAGGTAAAGAGGCAGAAAATGCATTAGTAAAAGCTGAAATTACAGTAAATAAAAACATGGTGCCATTTGATGATAAATCACCATTTGTTACTTCGGGTATTCGTGTGGGAACTCCAGCAATCACAACTCGTGGTTTAGTGGAAGAGGATATGGAAACAGTTGTAGCTTTAATCGATAAAGTATTAATGAATCATACAGATGAAGCTGTTTTAGAACAAGTAGCGGAAGAAGTAAATGATTTAATGAGCGAAAGAGCGATGTTTGTATTTTAATTTTTTAATTAAAAATAAATAAAAAATCCGAGCATTGCTCGGATTTTTTTTGATATCGTAATTCGTAATTTTCTTATTCGTAATTATTTTCCGTCTCTATCTACTTTAATTCGTTCAGGACGATTCGCTAATTCCCAAGCTAAGGCAAAGGCTAATTGTGCACGTTTAGCTAAAGCATCATATTCAATTTTATCTGGAGTGTCACTTGGTAAGTGATAATCCGCATGAATTCCGTTGAAGAAGAAAATTGCTGGAATTCCTTTTTTAGCAAAGTTATAATGGTCAGAACGGTAGTAAATTCTCTCAGGATCTTTTCTATCGTTGTATTTATAATCCAATTCTAATTTGGTGTATTTAGCATTAGCCTCTTCATTAATAGTGTGTAATTCACTACTTAATCTATCAGAACCGATAACATAAATATAATTATTAGTTCCAGGGTGAAGTGTATCTCTTCTTCCCACCATATCAATATTAATATCTGCAATAGTGTTGGCTAATGGAAATAAAGGATTTTCAGAATAATATCTTGAACCGTGTAAGCCGTGCTCTTCACCAGTAACATGTAAAAATAAGATAGAACGTTTTGGTCCATGTCCTTTTTTCTGTGCTTCTTTGAATGCTTGTGCAATTTCTAATAAAGCAACAGTTCCTGAACCGTCATCATCAGCTCCGTTGTAGATTTCTCCGTTTTTCATTCCAACGTGATCGTAATGAGCTGAAATAACTAAAACTTCATCTGGTTTTTCTGAACCTTTAATGAAAGCCCAAATGTTTTCTGAATCATTTAATTTAGGAGCAAATCCTTTTTTCATGAATTCAGAAGGTACTTTTTGATAAAAATCAGTCGCTCCAGGAGGAAAACTGATGCCCATTTTTTTGTATTCGTTAATTAAATACTCACCTGCTTTTTTTTGTCCAGGTTCTCCAGTGTTTCTACCTTGCATTTCATCACCTGCTACAATGTATAGGTGTTTGCTTAGTTCTGGAGCTGTAATGGTGTTAATGTAAGTGCCTGCATCTGCTTTTGTAGCTACCTTTGTTGACGAACAACTCATCAAAATCAAAGATAAAACAGCACCTGAAAAAAATATTTTTTTCATAAAAAGTTTTTGTTGGTTTCTAATTCTAAAACAAATATAATTAGTTAGTAGCGCAAATGATTTTTTTATTACACTTTGTAATAAATTTTAACAAAATTTGAAGATTAGTAAAGATTATTACAAATTTACAATCAGTAACTTTGCAGATAACAAGCATTTTATAATGAAATTAAACCTAAACGACACATTTAACAAACAACTTCAGTCTGATACTGATACTTCAAACACAAGACGACAAGTTTTTGGAGCTTGTTTTTCCTATGTAACACCTCGAGTTCCCAGCAATCCCAAATTACTTCATGTTGCTGATGAGGTAGCCAATTTAATTGGTTTGTCTAAGGAAGCGGTAACATCAGCTAAATTTTTAGACATAGTTTCTGGTGGTAAAGTGTATCCTGAAACCCAACCTTATGCTATGGCCTATGCCGGACACCAATTTGGAAACTGGGCAGGACAATTAGGTGATGGAAGGGCGATTAATTTGTTTGAAGTATTGCATAACAATCAACGTTGGGCATTACAATTAAAAGGAGCAGGTGAAACACCTTATTCTAGAAATGCCGATGGTTTAGCGGTTTTGCGTTCTTCTATTCGTGAGCATTTGTGTAGTGAGGCGATGTTTCATTTGGGTGTACCAACAACGCGTTCGTTATCTTTGGTAACAACAGGCGATAAGGTGTTACGTGATATTTTGTACAACGGAAATCCTGCTTATGAAGACGGAGCTGTGGTTTGTAGAGTGGCACCTTCGTTTATTCGTTTTGGAAATTTCGAATTATTAGCGGCTCGAAAAGATTTGCCAAATTTAAAAGCTTTAGCAGATTATACGATTAACTATTTTTATCCTGAAATTACCTCAACTGGAAAAGAAAAATATCTGGCTTTTTATCAAGAAGTGGTGAACCGAACGGTTGATATGATTGTGGAATGGCAACGTGTAGGTTTTGTTCACGGCGTTATGAATACGGATAATATGTCGATTTTAGGATTAACGATTGATTATGGTCCGTATGGATGGTTGGAAGATTACAATCTTGATTGGACACCGAATACCACCGATGCTGAAGGTAAACGTTACCGATTTAGAAACCAACCCGATATTGCACTTTGGAATTTGATTCAATTAGGAAATGCTTTGTATCCTTTAATTGAAGATATTACAGCAATGGAAGCTATTTTAAACAGTTACAGTCATCGTTTTGATGCTAAGTTTCCAGTGATGATGCAAGATAAATTAGGGTTGACTTCGGAATACAATACGGAATTTTATGATGAATTAGGAACGCTGTTATCGGTTTCAGAAACGGATATGACGATTTTCTATCGCAGCTTAGCGAATGTATTAAAATCAGATACTCCTGAAATTGCGTTATCGAAAATTGAATATGCTTTTTATCAACCTGATGCCATAGTTGCGACATTAAAGACGACTTGGTTGAATTGGATGGAACTTTATTTACAAAAACTAAACGAGGAGCCTATTTCTGATGCCGATAGAAAAGCGAAGATGAATAAGGTGAATCCGAAATATGTATTACGTAATTACATGGCACAATTAGCTATCGATGCAGCAGAGAAGGAAGATTACACTTTAATTGATGAACTTTACGAGTTACTAAAACATCCTTATGATGAACAACCGAGGAATGAGAAGTGGTTTGTTAAACGTCCTGATTGGGCAAAAAACAAAGTTGGTTGCTCTGTTTTATCATGTAGTTCATAATTTTTTTTATTAAAAATTATCAATAATTTAAAAAAAATTGTTTTATTTAAAAAAAAGTTGTTTTTTTGTTGCCCCTTGTCTCCCTGCTTATTGAAATAAATGTAACATAGTTTACTTTATGGATAATTTTTTACCCCCTTTGCAGAAAAATTTCAATGAAATAAGGGATTTTATAACAGATAGTACTTTAAATAATCAGTTAGATGAAACAATAAGTTTTCTAATTGAGTGTTTGAATATTAACAACGGATACATATTTCTTGTTCTTGATGATCAGAAGGTTGTAGTTTCGCCTTCATCTAGTCCAAAATACCTACTTCCATCAGTCTTTTCAGAATTTGATTTAGCGATTATTTCTAAAAAAGAAATTTGCAGTTACTCCAATTTGCAAGTTGAAATTAGTACAGAAAAATCTACTAAGTTAATTTCCTACTTTTTAGGTTTTCCTATCAATATTTCCAATAATAATGTTACTGGTGCAATTTGTTTTTATGATTTTTCAGATAAAGAATTAACTCAAAAAGAAATAAAAACAATAGAGTTTGTAATCAAACAGCTTCAAATATTTTTAGATCATTATTTTGAAAAAAATAGCTTAAAAAAATTAATTAAATCAAGTCTAGATCGATTTGATTTGTTTATCGAAAATTCAAAAGAAATATTTTATGAACTTAAAACAGATGGGACTATATTATTTGTTTCAGAGAGTTGGACAAAAAATGTTGGCCATGAAGTTAATGAAATTGTAGGTAAAAATACAGCAAGTTTAATTCATCCAGATGATGTTTTACATGTAAGTGATTTTTTGAGTAAATTAATTGTAAATCAAAAAAGTACACAAGAAGTTGTTTATAGATTGCTACACAAAGATGGATATTATGTTTGGCATTCTTCAGATGTTAAATTAATTGAGCGCGAGGGAGAATATTTTTACATTGGAAACTGTAGGGATATAACCGAGTTTATTAAAGTTCAAAATGAAATTTCTTATCAAAAGGAATTTTATGAAAAAATTTTAGATCGATTGCCAATAGACCTAGGTGTTTGGGATATAAACCATAAATATTTATACTTAAATCGCGAAGCTATAAAGAATGATGAACTTCGAAAATATATTATTGGAAAAGATGATTTTGAGTATGCAGTTCATACAGGACGTGATGATTCCTTTGCAAAGAAGAGAAGAGAGTTATTCAATAAAGCACTTACCAGTAAACAAATTATTGAGTGGGAAGATGTCTTTTTAAGTCTATCTGGCGAGCAATTTTACCACACAAGAAAGTTTATTCCCATTTTTGATGAAGGGGGTAATTTTGAGATGATGACAGGATATGGTATTGACATTACAGAAAGTAAAAGAATTCATGAAGAAATATTAAAAAGTCGCCAATTAATTAATAGTGTTATTCAAAATGCTGCTGTGGGTATATTAGTTCAAGGACCACAATCTGAGTTTTTAGAATATAACAAAGCTGCATGTGAAATGCTTGGATTAACAGAAGAACAAATGTTAGGAAAATCTTCTTTTGATCCACATTGGAAAGTTATTCACCTTGATGGAGCAGAATTTAAACCACATGAACATCCGGTTCCTCAAGCTATAAAAAAATTAGTACCCATCAATAATATAATAATGGGAGTTCATAGGCCAATAAAGGGTGATTTAGTTTGGCTATTGGTTGATGCAATTCCTGTTTTAGGGGAGTCAAATGAATTGTTATATGTAATTTGTACCTTTAATGATATTTCGGCTCGAAAAAATGCTGAAGATGCTCTTAAAATAAGTAATGAAAGATTTACTTATGCAAGTGAAGCAACATCTGATGCTTTGTGGGATTGGGATATGATAACAAATAAAATTTTTGTTGGTGAAAGTTATTCCATACTTTTTGGACATTATTTTAAAGATAATATAATTCCAGGTGAAGTTTGTGAAAGTTTTGTTCATCCTTCGGATAAGAATTCTTATGAAGAATCAATTGAAATCGCTATTGCTGGAGGAGAGAAAAGATGGTCACACGAGTATCGATATTTAAAATCTGACGGTACTTATGCTTATGTGAGTGATAAAGCAATAATAATAAGGGATAAAGACGATAGACCAATTCGAATGATTGGTGCTATGCAGAATATTACAGAACAGAAAATTTTAAATGATAAACTACAACAAAGTGAAGAACGTTTTAAAGGAGCGTTTTATTATTCTTCTCTTGGAATGGCAATTGTAGATATAGATGGGTATTGGATTGAGGTTAATGATAGATTGTGCCAAATTTTAGGATATACAAAAGAAGAGTTCAAAAATTTAACTTTTTATGGAATTACTTATGAAGAGGATTTAGAAGAAGATTTAAAAAACAAGCAAAAGATAGTTAATGGGGAACAACCTGGATTTAGTATGGAGAAACGATATGTCCATAAAAATAAGTCTTTAATATGGGTGCTATTAACGGTTTCATTAGTTAGAAATTCTCTAGGAGAGATTCAACATTTTGTAGCGCAAATAATCGACATTTCTGAAAGAAAGAAAATGGAAGAAGAAAATCGATTACTAATTGAAGAAAATAATAGAAACAAAGCAATAGAACTCAATGAAGTTAAAAATACATATCGCTTATTAGCTGATAATATTATTGATATCGTTTGTTTGCATAATCTTTATACTAAATTTCAATATGTCTCGCCTTCTGTTAAAAATTTATTAGGATATACACCAGAAGACTTAATAGGGACATTGCCAGAAAAAATTGTACATCCAGATGACTTAGAAAAATTAAAAAATAAATTTATTTCAATTATATCAAGTAAAGGTAGCTTTTCCGAACAATTACGATTACGTCATGTGGATGGAGAATATTTTTGGTTTGAAACAAATGCAACTTTAGTGTATGAAAATGGAAAACCTGTCAGTTTTCAGTCAAGTACACGTGATATAACACAAAGAAAAAAAGCTGAACAAATTATTGAAGATACATTAATTCAAGAACGACAATTAAATGAATTAAGAACCAATTTGGTTTCTACAATATCTCATGAATTTAGAACCCCTATGACAACTATCAGAACAAGTGCAGAGTTAATTACAATGTATTTGGAAGGAAGTGGCTATAATTTTAATTCTCAAATAGAAAAAAGAGTTCAAACTATAACAAAGGAAATAGATAGAATTGTAGAACTAATGGATGCAGTATTAACTATTTCAAAAGATGATGCAGGTAAGACTAGTTTTAATCCAGTTTATTGCAATTTAAAAGAAATATGTATTGATGTTATAGAAACCAGTTATACTCATTTAAAAGATAATAGAACAGTAGAAGCTGTATATGATGTTGATGATGCAGTAATTTTTGCTGATATTAATTTAATAAAATATTCATTGTTTAATGTTTTAAATAATGCTTTTAAATATTCTCAAGGCTCAAATAAAAATGTGAGGTTGCATCTTTATAATATTGATAACAAAGTTGTAGTTGAAGTAATTGATTTTGGTATTGGAATACCAGAAGAAGATCAATCAAAACTTTTTAATACTTTTTACAGAGCAAGTAATTCCAATGGTATTCAAGGTACTGGTTTAGGTTTATACATTATAAAAATGTTTACTAAGAAAAATTCAGGAAAGGTTAAACTTGAGAGTAAATTAGGAGTAGGTACAAAAGTAACATTAAAATTTCCATTAATAACCCCATAAAAATAAAATAATGCCAAGAATTTTAATTATCGATGATGAAATAAATCTAAGAGAAACTATTGCCGAGATGCTAACATATCTAGGGTATGACATATTTCTATCATCAGATGGAAAAGATGGATTGGAAAAAGTAAAAGAAATTCAACCTGACTTAATCATTTGTGATATTATGATGCCTATATTAGATGGTTACGGTTTTATGGAATTACATAGAACTTCAAATTACAGTGATATTCCTGTTTTATTTCTATCCGCTAAAGTGGAACAAAAAGATAAAGAAATAGGGATTTCTCTAGGAGTCAAAGATTATATCACAAAACCCTTCGCTTTCAAGGACTTAAAAACAATTATAGATTTACATTTAAAATAAAAAATAACATTAATTTTACCCCTACAAATTATTATTAATTATGAAACAATTAAAATAGACAATTAAATGATTTACTTACTCCCCTCATTACTTTATAAAAAGTACTTAAAAGTATTTTTATAACATTCTTTTTTCTACAATTCTATCAACTACATTCGCAAGAATTAAATTCAAACTCTGATTTTTTTAAAACAGTTTCTTACGGAAAAAAAGTTTATTTTGGAGAAATTGAAAGCGCTGCAAATTGGACGGTTATTTCACCCAACAATAAAACTACAACCATTTTGTATGGTAACGAAATTAATAATTTTAATTTTAAAGAACCAGGTGTATATACCTTATTTTTTTCTGATGTAAAAAAATTTGGGCCTAATGAATGTGTACATCCAAAATTTAAAGACAAAATGTTAATTAATGTAACTCCAACTGAAATGGTATTTCAATTTTCAAAAATTAAGTTTTCAGATAAAATCAGGGTTGGGAAAAATTGTGATGACATTTTAATGACATTACCGGTTACTATAAATTCGCTTTCAGAAGGTGGTAAAATTAAATTATCAAAAGTAAATGTTACTGGAAATGATGTTAATTTGATTGCTATTCCTTTACAAGAGGAAATTATTGTTAAAAATGGAACTTATAATTTAAGTTATAAATTATCTGGTGTAGTTAATAAAGAAACATATTTGATGTTTGATTTTATTGATAATAACAATGAAGCCCAAACCTATTATCAATTAGAAATTGTAAACTAGAAAGATTATGACTTTAAAGAATATAAAATCATTTTGTAATTTTAGAAATTTCATTTTGATATTCGTTTTATTTGCGTCCATTAATACCATGTACTCACAATGTGCAGTACCAACGGTGGGATGTCCAAATACAAATTTAGCAAATTATGGTGCTAATTCAAATACTGATGCAACTACTTTAGAATATGATAACTTTGTTTCTTCATTTCACAGTACAGTTGCTAGAACTGGCGATGGAACTTTTCAATTATGGGGAGAGAAAATGGCCAATAATGGTTCTACTCATCTTTATTCTCCCGTTGTTTTTAATGCTACAAATTATCCTGCATTAGGGGCAGCAAATCCTCTAAAAATTGCTGTGGCAAGTGATTTTGTTTCAACTGTTCAAGGGATTTTATTAGCAACAGATGGTTTGTATGCTTGGGCAACTGAAGGAACAATTTTAGATGCTAGCCTTACGAGTAGCTCAACTTTTCAAAAGTTAACTATCAATGGTAATTCAAATGGATTACCTACTGGTGTAGCTCCATCAGATGTTAAAATGATGTTTGTAACTAATCAAACAATTGCTCTTACTACATGTAGTGGTAATGTTTGGATTCTATCTCAAGATCCCAATATGAGAGGTAACGGAGCTACGGGTTCAAATACAGTTTGGAGTAGAGTTACAACTACGGCTACTGGAAATCCATTTTTAACTAACGTGGTTGCAACCAGAGGAAGTGCAGGCGCACTAATGGCTTTGTGTTCAGATGGTACTGTTTACACATGGGGTAGTAATGTTTATTTAGGAAATAATACAGCAATTATTGCTACTCAAAATAGAGCAAGACAAATGACTTTACCAGCTGGTATTACTCCAAAAATGATTGGTTCTGGTACCAATAGCTCTAATCAAAGATCTTATTATGTATTAGCAACAGACGGAAATCTGTATGCAATGGGAAATAATACTGTAAGACAACTAGGGGATTTTACAACTTCCGAAAGAAGAAGTTGGGTACAACCAAGATATGCTTCAGGTGGAGCAGTAATGAATAATATTATTTGGATGAGTCCTCAAGAGCATGATACTCAATACAATGGAATAAATGTTATTAATAGTACTAAAAACATTTATGCTTTTGGTGAAAATAATAACACTATGTTGGGGGCAACAAATGATCCAACAAATCCTGTAATTCCCGGTGGATTGACAGGTTCTGATATAATGTTAGCAGTTGAAACGGGTGGTCATACTTCTATGACTATAAAGCAGTGTGAATCAAATTATGGATATGTTGGTCACAGAATTAATGGTAGCATTGGAAATGGAGTTACTACTTCGGGTACTGAATCTGTTTTTACATTTTCTACTTCACCAATTGTTCTATGTGGTGCATCTACTCCTGAAATTGCTTTGTCTGTTCTTCCAACAGGTCCAACGTCAAAGTATTGTATTGGTTCCAATGTGGATTTAATACCATCTCCTTCAGGAGGTACACTTTCTGTTTTAAGTGGACCTGGAGTATTGGTGGGTAATAATATAACGTTTACAGGTGTTGGAACAGTTGTCGTTCAATACGTACTACCAAACCCTTGTGGAGGACCTAATCTTAGTACTTCTATTAATTTAATAACTGAATATTGTGACACTGATGTAAGTGTTACTAAAACGGTAAATAATAGTGCTCCAATAATTGGTAGTAATGTAACTTTTACAATTACAGCTACAAATAATAGTTCATTATATAACGCTTATAATGTTGTTGTGAATGATCCATTACCTTCTGGATATACGTTAGTTGGGTCTCCAACTTTGTCTGTGGGTACTTTTTCTTCATCTAATTGGAATATAGGGGTTTTAGCACCTAGTGCAACAGCCACAATGACAATAACTGCTACCGTTTTAAATACAGGTAGTTATGCCAATACAGCATCTATTTCAAGCAATGCTCCTGATCCAACTACATCTAATAATTCCGCGACTAGTACTCCGGTTCCAGTTTCTCCTCCATGTGTTTTAACTACACCAGCAGGAAGTGTAACCGTACAACCAACATGTGCTGTAACAACAGGAACGATTGTTTTCACAACGCAATCAGGAGTGGAATACAGTATTGATGGTACGACTTATCAATCAAGTGCTACCTTTACAGGTGTAGCTCCAGGAACTTATACTTTACGTGTTCGTTCAACAACAGATAATACTTGTA
>NZ_CALBSN010000161.1 GCF_937967675.1 uncultured Flavobacterium sp.
ATGTACTAATTTTTAGTGTTTTGAGCAACTTTTTTTATAATGCACTACGGGTTAAAATATGAATAAATTTTCTTAATACAATGCTAAAAAATTGTAAGTAAAAAACAATTAAATATTTGTGCTTTGTTGCTTTAGGTTAATCTACCTAATTCAAATACATATAAAAACTTCAATCTTCGGGTTGAAGTTTTTTTTATGACATAATTCAGCTATTTTTGATAAAAATATTGCAATGTTTCACAGAAAAAAAGACATAATATATGTTGTATTAGCGGGAATTTTCATCACCAATGCATTAGTTGCAGAACTAATTGGCGGAAAATTAATTTATGTAGGTGATACCGTAATGAGTTTAGGTATTTTACCTTGGCCCGTAGTTTTTATTACCACCGATTTAATCAACGAATATTTTGGCGAAAAAGGCGTAAAAAAACTCTCTTTTATTACCGCAGGCTTAATTGCTTACACCTTTTTTTTGTTGTTAATTGGACTCAACATTCCCGCAGTAAAAGGCGATGGATTAATTTCGGATGAACAATTTAATGCGGTTTTTGGTCAGAGTATGTGGATTATTGTGGGAAGCATCACCGCATTTTTAGTTTCCCAATTAATTGATGTTACCATTTTCCATTTTGTAAAAAACAGAACTGGCAAAAAAATGATTTGGCTAAGAAGTACAGGCTCTACCGTGATTTCTCAATTATTTGACAGTTTTATTGTGTTAGGAATTGCCTTTTGGTTACCTGGAAAAATAAATGGAGAAACGTTTGTAGCCTCAGCTTTTACAGGTTATTTTATGAAATTAATAATTGCTATTGGATTGACTCCTTTGATATATTTAGGTCATTATTTAATTGATAACTATTTAGGAACTGAAAAAAATGGAAACTAAACTAAGATGCGCTTGGTGCGAAAAAGATGATTTATACCGCAATTACCATGATAATGAATGGGGAAAACCGGTTTATGATGATGAAACTATTTTCGAATTTTTGATTTTGGAAACGTTCCAGGCGGGATTGAGTTGGTATACTGTTTTGGCAAAAAGAGAAAATTTCAGAAAAGCATTTGATAATTTCGACTTGATAAAAATCGCTAATTATTCAGAAGAAAAAATGGCAGAATTGGCTGAAGATGCTGGAATTATCAGAAACAAGCTAAAAATCAAAGCAACGGTTACTAATGCGCAAGCTTATATAAAAGTGCAGGAAGAATTTGGTAGTTTTTCCAAATACATTTGGGGATTTGTAGAAGGCAAACCCATCGATAACCAACCCCAAACATTAAAAGATGTTCCTGCAACTACTCCTATATCAGATGCCTTGAGCAAAGATTTAAAAAAACGCGGATTCAAATTTGTAGGCTCAACCGTTATGTACGCTCATATGCAAGCTACTGGAATGGTAAATGATCACATTATGGAATGTTTTACAAGAAAATAAAAAAATGAGCAACGACCCACTTCACGGAAAACCTTTAAAGGAAATTGTAGAACAATTAGTAAATTTCTACGGCTTTGACACCTTAGCCGAATTAATAAACATCAAATGTTTTAAGGAAAATCCATCTGTAAATTCAAGTCTAAAATTCTTAAGAAAAACAGATTGGGCTAGAAAAAAAATAGAAGAATTGTATGTGAGAACGTTGTCAAAGTTTTAACCCTTCAACACCATCAAAAAATCTTCTCTTTCAATTTCTACACAGCCTAAACTAGCCAAGTGATCATTATATACTTGGCAATCTAACAAGCAATAATTAGCCATTTCTAATTGTTTCGCCAAAGCGACGAAAGCCATTTTACTGGCATTTGAAACTTTAGAAAACATACTTTCACCACAAAAAATATGACCTAAATCAACGCCATATAAACCGCCTACTAATTCATCATCTTGCCAAACCTCAACACTTTTTGCTATGCCTAATTCGTGAAGTTTGCAATACACTTCTACCATATTATCGGTAATCCAAGTGCCAGGCTGATCTTTTCTGGATATATTTTTGCAATTTAGGATTACTTCTCTGAATGCAGTATTAAAAGTAACTTTGAACTTTCTTTGATTGATGATATTTCGCATACTTTTTGAAATCTTTAAGTCTTCGAAAAACAAAACCATTCGCTCTGGCGGACTCCACCATAAAATAGGTTCATCATCTTCAAACCAAGGAAATATTCCTGAATTATAAGCTAACACCAATCGCTCTGGAGATAAATCACCTCCTACTGCAACAATTCCTTCTGGAGAAGCGGTTTCAACTGGTGGAAAGAAAAGTTCTTTAGTTAAATAGTACATTATTCAAAAATCAAATTCAAGTTCAATTACAAATTCAAAATTAAAGATTCGAGATAAAATCAATTTTAGGAACACAGATTTAAGAAATTAAAATAATTTTAAAAATCTTAAAATGAACTTTATTAATATGGGATATTCGCCTTTAAAAACTTATATGACTCCTATGTTTGCAAAGTTAATTTATAAGTTGTTATGATTTTTAAATTTGCATTAATAAAGTGAAAAGAGATGAGAGTAAGTTAAATGACAAATAGCTCTATGAAGCACATTGAATATAAGAAATTACCTCATTTCTTTTTATCTTTTAGAGTCTGAACAGAATGTAAGGAATTAAGAGAATCTTAATATCCAGAATATCCAATCAGGAGAAAAGACGAAGGAAGATTCATCACTTTATGATTAAATTTTAAACAAAAGTAATGATGAGAAAAGTAGTAAAGCAAGTAGCGGGAATTGACGTTGCACAAAAAGAATTAGTAGTTACCTTAGGTCGTATGTTAGACGATTTTTCAATAGAATTGTTTAGTTATAAAGTTTTTAAAAACAATGATTCAGGGGTTAAATTATTAGTTGATTGGGTGAATAAGTTAACTGATTATGAAGTACCTGTTCGATATGTAATGGAAGCTACAGGGGTTTATCATCAAAAGCTTGCTTATTATTTAGTGGATAATGGATGTGAGATAAGTATTGTATTGCCTAATAAAATAAGCAACTACATCAGAACATTAGAATTAAAAACCATTACAGATAAAAGTTGTTCACAAGCCATTGCCCAATTTGGATTAGAACGAAAATTAGATAAATGGGCTAAACCTAAAAGTATTTACAAAGAGTTGCAGCAACTTACAAGAGAAAGGGATCAAATAGTTCAAGAAAGAAGTGTTATTAAAAATCAAATCCATGCCGAAAAGACAGAGTCAGAGCCTAATCAAAAAAGTTTAGAAAGAATGCAAGCAAGAATACGATTTTTAAATTCACAGGAAAAAGAAATTAAAGCTGATATAACAGATATAGTAAGTAAAGATCCTGATTTAAAACAAGTCCTAAATAATATAACAACTATACCAGGAGTTGGAGAACTGACAGCTGTTATTGTTTTAGCTGAAACAAACGGATTTGAACTAATTAGAAATAAATCACAATTATCAAGCTATGCAGGTCTGGATGTAAAAGAAAAGCAATCAGGTACTTCCGTAAAAGGAAAACCTAGAATATCAAAAAAAGGAAATAGAAATCTAAGAAAGTCAATGCATTTACCTTCTTTAACAGCAGTAAAATGGGACGAAAATTTTAAAAATATTTACGCTAGGCTCATATCAAAGAACGGAATTAAAATGAAAGCATTAGTCGCTGTTCAGAGAAAAATACTTGAACTTATTTATATATTATTCAAAAATGAGACAGTGTATGATAAAGAATATATAACAAAAAATAGCGCGCAAACACAAATGGTTTAAACACGCTATAGAGACTAGTTCAATGACTGTCTTGAAAAACAAAAGTAATAAAAATTAAGATTTAAATTTGAAATCAACACAGAATCTTATATGTTAAAAAATTTCAAGTTCAATAAAAAAGCCAGAAATTCAAGTATCACTTAAACTTCTGACTTCCATCTTCCAACTTCTAACTTTTAGAAAGGTAAATCGTCGTGTTCTTCTTCGTTAAAGTTGGTTGCTGGTTCAAAAGCTGCTGCTGGTGGCATTGGTGGCATTTGAGGTGCCGATGCTGCTGCAGCAGGAACTTCTGCTTGTGCTTTTTCAATTCTCCAACCTTGTATAGAATTAAAATATTTAGTTTCTCCTTGTGGATTCACCCATTCTCTACCTCTTAAATTGATAGAAACTTTAACTTGTTCACCAACATTATAATTGTTTAACAAATCGGTTTTGTCTTGTGTAAACTCGATTAAAATATGTTGTGGATATTGCTCCTCTGTAGTAACAACAAGTTCTCTCTTTTTAAAAGACGCACTTACTTGTTGAACTGGATTGATAACTTTTACTCTTCCTAAAACTTCCATAATACTAAAATTTATTTTTTTGCTAATAACAATTTCCAAGCATCAACGGCTCTTCCATTATCTACATACTCTTTTGCTTTTTGAAATTTTGTATCCAAATCATCAGCACTTAAAACGGCTTTGACTTCAAAATTTTCTTTTACAAATATAGCAATTTCTTCTTCGGTTGGAATATTTTCTATATTTCCTAATCTTGCTAAATCATTCCCTGTAAAATAACCACTTTCTTTAATAAAATCTGGAATACTATCAACTCCAATTCCTAAAGTAGTTAGCGGTTTTTCCACTTCAAACATGCCTACATTTGAACGACTGTACCAATTAGCTCCCATTCGGGCAACTAAGTCGATTTTGTATTGATCAATCATTCCGTTGGCATCTAAAATAGCTTCGTTGATGTGAATTTTTACTACTTCGCAAATCACTAAATTGCCTGCACCTCCTTGGTCACCTAATGCAATCACATCATTAATCTTACATTCAAATTGCACCGGACTTTCTGCTACACGAAACGGTTTTACTTTATCTGATTTTAGCATTGTAAATCCGGCCTTTTCAAACTCATTTACACCGTCTGGATATTCGGTACTTGATAAGGACATCTGCTCTACAATATCATAATTCACCACATTAACGACTACTTCTTTTGTACTTTGAGCATTAATTAAAGTATGTTTAACTGTATTATCGCGAACACGTCTTGCTGGTGAAAAAATTAAAATTGGTGGATTTGAGCTAAATACATTAAAAAAACTGAATGGCGATAAATTTGGATTTCCATTACTATCTAAAGTACTTGCAAAAGCGATAGGTCTTGGTGCTACGGCACTTTGCAAATAGCCTTGTAATTTTGCTGGCGCTATTTCTTTTGGATCGATGCTTAACATGTTGAAACTTTTTTACAAAGATAACAAGAACAAAGGCAATTTCAATCCCAAAATTTTTGGGACAAAAATCAAAAGCAAATACAAGAATAAACATCAAATTAAAAAGGATTTTAGTATTTTTACTTCAAATACGAATACATGCAGTTTTCAGAAAGACGAAATCTTACGCGTTGGTTTATTATAATAGCTTCTTTTTTCATTGTAGTTTTAATACTTTGGAATACCTATAACTTTTTTCAGATTTTCAAAAACGAAGAACGAGCAAAAATGGAGTTTTGGGCAAGTGCACAAAAAACTTTAGCTAATGCCAATGAATTTACAGATATTGAATTACCCTTTCAAATTATCCAAAACAATACTACAATACCAATGATTGTTACGGATAGCAAAGATTCCATTATAAGTCACAACAATATTGATGAAGCTATTGCAAATGACACTACAGCGTTAAAAAAATATTTTAACTCAATTAAAAACGACAACCAACCCATAAAAATGCAACTTTCCGAGAAAAGTTATCAGTTAGTCTATTATGGGAATTCCCCTTTATTAAACAAATTGAAATATTATCCTGTTGCTTTATTGTTGATTATAATTTTATTTGGTGCTGTTGTCTATAATTTTTATCGCGCAACCAAAATGGCAACACAAAATAAACTTTGGGCTGGAATGGCAAAGGAAACAGCACATCAAATAGGAACACCTTTGTCTTCTTTAATTGGATGGTTGGAATTTTTAAAATTGGAAAACATTGATGAAAGTACAATAATCGAAATAGAAAAAGACATTAACCGCTTACAAACGATAACCGACAGATTTTCAAAAATAGGAAGCGAACCAGTTTTAGAAAAACGTGATATTATTGAAGATACGAAAAATACCATCGATTACTTACAAACCCGTGTTTCTCAACAAGTTATTTTTTCTTTTAATGCACCCGATCACCCCATTTATGTTGATATTAATCCCGCATTACACAGTTGGACAGTTGAAAATTTAGTTAAAAATGGAATTGATGCCATGAAAGGGAAAGGCAGTTTGAATATTGTTATCTCAGAATTAGAAGATATGATAAAAATCAATATTACCGATACGGGAAAAGGAATTCCAAAAAACCAATTTACTAAAGTTTTCGAACCTGGATTTACAACGAAAAAAAGAGGTTGGGGATTAGGGTTGTCGTTGACTAAGCGGATTGTACAAGAATACCATAAAGGAAAAATAAAAGTGGCTCATTCTGAAATTGGAAAAGGAACTACAATTCAGATTAGTTACAAAACAGCATAAAAAAATCCCGAATGAATCGGGATTAATTTTTATAAGTTGGAAGCTATTTGCTTGGCTAATTCTTGAAATTCTTCTGGTGTTAAACTAGTTTTTCTTTGAAAACGCATATCATCCATCTCTTGAAGTGGAATTAGATGTACATGAACGTGGGGCACTTCTAATCCTACAACCGCAACTCCTATTCGTTTACAATCTACTGATTTTTCAAGGGCTTTGGCTACTTTTCGAGAGAACTTCATTAAACCTAAATAATGATCTTCTTCCATATCAAAGATTTTGTTAATCTCTTGCTTTGGAATACATAGTGTGTGTCCTTTAGCATTCGGATTTACATCTAAAAAAGCCACGTAATTGTTATCTTCAGCTATTTTATAACATGGAATTTCTCCATTTACTATTTTGGTAAAAATACTTGCCATTTTAATCTTGTTAATCTCTTGAAATTTCTAAAATCTCCACTTTTAAAACTCCATTTGGAACATTAATTTCAGCAATTTCACCCACTGATTTTCCTAATAACCCTTTCCCAATAGGAGAAGTTACAGAAATTTTTCCTGATTTTAAATCCGCTTCGCTTTCAGCTACTAATGTGTACTTCATTTCCATACCATTAGCTTGATTTTTAATCTTAACAGTAGACAATACTAATACTTTTGACAAATCCAATTGCGATTCATCTATTAAACGAGCATTTGCTACTAACTCTTCCATTTTAGCAATGCGCATTTCTAATAAACCTTGCGCCTCTTTAGCCGCATCATATTCTGCATTTTCAGACAAATCTCCTTTATCTCTGGCTTCTGCAATTGCTTGAGATGCTTTTGGACGTTCTATGCTCTTAAGTTGATCTAATTCTTCTCTTAATTTTTTTAATCCTTCTGCTGTGTAATAAGATACTGTACTCATAACTTCATTGTTTATATAAATAGAAAGAATCCCACATGCATGGGATTCTTTTCACAAAGATAATAAATATTTTTAATATTAATTTAAGTAATAACGTAATGTTTAGTCAAAAGTAATTAATTAAATTTGTTTTACAAATGAAAACAAAAACCAATATGAAAAAATATATTTATCTTCTTTTCATCCCTTTATTTTTTGGATGTGACAAAGAAGATTTTCAAAACAACAACCCTTATTTACCAAATTACCCTGTGAACTTAAATATAAATATGGGTTTGCCTCAATTTAGTAATTTATTAAGTCCTGCTAACGCCGTATATATTAATTCAGCTGGACAAGGTATTAGAGGAATTATCGTTTTTAATACAGGTAGTGGATATGTAGCTTATGATGCAGCTTGTCCAAATCAAGCTCTAGCCTCTTGTTCTACAATGACATTGAGTGGTATTGATGCTATTTGTTCATGTGACAACAAACGCTATAGTTTATTTTCAGGGCAGTCTCAAGGCATGCAATATCCCATGAAACGATATCGAGTAGAGCAAATAAGTGAAGTTTCACTTCGTGTTTATAACTAACAAAAAAAGCCTGAAAATTTGAACTTTCAGGCTTTTTTCAACTTAAATTAATTTAACTAAAATTTTAAACTCAACCCAAGAAGAAAATTAATTCCTGCTTGAGGATAATAACCCGCGCCTCCATAAGTAATTGTACTACCTGAGGAATCATCATCATACGTATAGAAATACCCGTTCGATTCATATTTTACATCAAAAACATTATTTACCAATGCTGAAAAAACAATCGATTTAATTCCTTTATTGATTTGCCAATCGTAAGAAGCATTAAAATCATTAATGAAATAACTATCCAATATAGAATTTTCTGAATCGATATTTCCCATATATTGTTCTCCAACAAATTTTGACAATAATGACAATTGTAATCCTTTAACTAGCAAGTAAGTAAACCTATTTCCGAAAATAAAATTAGGCGAAAATGCGATATTAGTATTTCCTAAATTCTGAACTACTCCATTAATTTCATAATAAAAATCCTCATTCTTATTTTGACTTAATGTGAAATTCGGGTTTAAAATTAATTTATTTGTTAAAGCAATTGTTGATTCTACTTCTAAACCTAATCTGTAACTTTTTCCACTGTTTGTAAAAATTGGCGAACCTACATCGTTTAGTGCTCCTGTCATAACCAATTGATTGTTATAGCGCATATAAAATGCATTTGCAGCTAATTTTACTTTTTTAGAATTGTATTTCCATCCCAATTCATAATCAAACAATCGCTCAGGTTTGACGGCACCACTTTCGTAATCATCTCGTCGTGGTTCTTTATTAGCAATTCCAAAATAACCATAAAATGCGTTTTTATCATCTAATTTAAAATTTAAACCCGCTTTTGGATTGAAAAATCTGAAGGTGTCATTAACGGCATCAAATTTTACACTTGTTGCATCATAAAAAACCATTCTGTATTGTAAATCGGCGAATAAATTCAACTTGTTAGTTACGTTGTATGATGCTTTTGTATAGAAATTTACATCATCTTTGTTTCCATAATTATCATAATAGCGATTTGGATTTGGAATATAATTTTGTGTCCAAACTACTTCTCCATAATGCAATCCTAAATAGCGATTGGCTGCTCCTCCAAATAACAAATCGGTCTTTTCATCTCTATAGTTTAATGAAAAAGTAGCTCCAAAGAAATCATTATCTAACCAACGTTTTCTTACCAAATCAGAAATTGAATTTCCGTTAAAAGCAGGCAAATTATAATCGGTTAAATCTTCGTCTTCTTTGTATTGCTCGAAATAACCTTTTCCTATGGTGTAATGTAATGCTGCATTTGAAATCCATTTATCCGACCATTTTTCTGTCCAATGCAATTGAAAATGGTTTTGCCAATAATTATCGGTTTCATTATTGTAGAATTTCATGTTGCCGAATTCATCAAAATACATTCCGGCAGGATTGAAGGTTCTACTTCCGTTTAAATCCTCGGTACCGTACCAAGCTTGATACGTTTTTTCTTTTCCTCCAAAAGCTAAAAACTTAATCAAAGTAGACTCCCTCACATAATTAGCATTAAAAAAATAACCAAACATATTAGAAGTAGCTCTATCGATAAATCCATCTGAAGCAATGTTGGAAATTCTCCCGTTTATTTCGAAATTATTGTGCAATCCTGTTCCAAAAGCCAAAGTATGCTTTCTCGTATTAAAACTTCCGAAAGAATTTGCAATTTCAGCATATGCTTTTTCTTGATACGATTTGGTTGCCATGTTTAAACTTGCGCCAAAAGCCCCTGCACCATTCGTTGAAGTTCCTACTCCTCGTTGCAACTGAACACTTTCTAATGACGAAGCAAAATCAGGTAAATTCACAAAAAACGTTCCTTGACTTTCGCTATCATTAAAAGGAACTCCGTTTAAGGTAACGTTAATTCGAGAACCATCGGAGCCACGAACTCTCATATACGTATAACCTACTCCATTTCCGGCATCGGTTGTACTTACCACAGAAGGCAAATATTGCAACAAAACCGGCACATCTTGACCCAAATTTCGTGGTGCAATTTCTTCCTTAGAAACATTCGTGTACGTAATTGGATTTTTGTCTTTTGCTCTAACAGACGAAACGGTTACTTCTTTAAGTTCGGTAACTTTTGTAGTGTCTTTCTTAGTTTCTTGGGAGAAAGAGGCAAAAGGTAAAAGGCAAAAGATAAAGGGTAAAAGACAACTAAAATAGCGACTTTTTGTTTTTGGCAATAAGCCATTTTTTTTGAATAAAGTTTTCATTCGTAAAATAAATACGAATAAAAGGGGCAATTATTCCTTGGTTAAAATTAATTTTGATACTCTTTGACGCCAGTAAACGTGCACATTTACTTTTGTCAATTCCCTAAACAGCATTATCTGTTCTAGGTTCTATGGGTATGATCTCAGCTCGTTATTTAGAGCACCCCTTTGAGACGGGGCAAAGATAAGGCAATATCTATGACAATTACAAGAACAATTTCAATTTCAACCTTTTTTATATTGATTTTGAACTTGCTCTTGAACTTTTAAAAATTTGGTTTTTTTCTGTTTTGTTTTAAAACACTCATTACTTTTTTAGCATTCAGGCGTTTTTCTTTTACTGATCTTGGAATTTTAGTTTCTTTTCGCTCTTTTGGAACAATCAAAGCACTTTCGAGTAACTTAAAACATTTTTTAATGACTTTTTCTTTATTTTTCAGTTGACTTCTGTCTTCTTCGCTGGTTAAAATAAGAATTCCTTCCTGATTTAATTTAGTTGCGATTTTCGCTTGCAACAATATTTTTTTCTCTTCAGTTATTCCTTTTGAATTGATTAAATCAAAAAACAAAACAACTTTAGAAGACACTTTATTTACATTTTGTCCTCCTGCACCGCTACTTCTTACCGCTTTAAATGAAAACTCAGATGCTATTATTGATTTATCCATTATCAGGTTGATGTGACGATTTTAGTAAATCATTTACCGTTTTAACTGGATTGAAAGTTTCTAACGGAACCTCAACAAAAATAGTGGTCCATTTTGCCATAGCGCCATTCCATAATCCAGGTAATTCTAGAGCCTTAATTGATTTTCCGTGTTTTGTTTTTTCTGTTATAAAAGCTGTTCTTGGATCAACAAACTGAGTTAAATCAAACTTTTCCCCTTTAAAATTCTTTACACCACAAACAATATCTACTGGATTAAAATGCGTAGCCTCTTTAGCAATATTTTTTTGCGATGAATTATTCAAATCTATCTGAGAAGATTCAACAATTTGTAAAGTTTGACGTCCTTTTTCATCTTGTACCCAAAATGGCCCACCTCCTGATTCCCCTTCATTTTTTACCATTCCACAAACTCGAATCGGACGATTTAACACCTTAATAAGATATTCCACTTTGTAATCAGATTGAAAAAAATTGAATTCCTCTTGCAACGGAAAAGCCATTTTTTTTTCTGCAAAATCCTTAATCTCATTAATTTGATTTTCGGTTACATTTCCACTTGAAAGCAACTTAAGATAATTAAAAATCTTATACTGCATCCAAATTAAAACACCTCCTAATAACTTTTTATTTGTTTCGATTGCAATTCTATGGTTTTGAGATACGTTATCTATATTTTTTATATAAATTATATCCGATTGTAACGCATTTAAATTATCAATCAATGCACCGTGTCCGCCGGGTCTAAAAAACAATTTATTGTCTTCTATTCGAAACGGCGTATTATCATGATTAACTGCCAAAGTATCAGTAGATTGATTTTGATAAGAATAGCTTATTTCACATTCTGAAAATTGATCAGTAATTTTCTCAAAATCAAGTTGAAATTCTTTATTTATGGTAAAATGAATTTTCGTTTTTTGATTTTCCTTCTTGAAAAATTCAGTTTCAAAAATATTTTCTTCAATAGGCGTTATGATTTTCTCATCTCTAACATGAAAAGGCAAGATGCCTTTTGGTTTATTAGCATAATCTAATCCTTCTTTACTTAACAACGTCTTTATTAAGATGTAGTATTTTATATCACTGGATAAGTCATAATAATTAGGATATAATTGAATCGTTTTTTCTTTCAATTCTCTGTAAAAAGGAAAGTTTTTCAATCCGAAAATAAAAATCGAAATATCTTTAGCGTTTTGTTTGTTGATGTAACTATTGATAGTATCATTATCAGCATCAAACTCATTCAAAAATTCATTCAAAAATTTGAACATACGAGTAGCAGCTCCAGAAGCAGGCACAAACTTTTCAATCGAATAATTTTTCTTGTATTTATCAAAATAATTTACAAAAACGGCTACTTCTTCTTTAGAAAATTGCCAAATACCATCGCCCACTTTTGCGGATCGAACTAAATTAACATTGGGAAGCCCTTGGATAAAAAAATCCAACTGTTGTTGAATTTTTTCTATTGAGTTCCCTCTGTTATGTATGTATATTAAATCGTCTTCTGTGAAAATCTTTTCCATTCTTTATAGCCTAAAATAGCAATAATCGTAAACAGTATAAATTGAAAACTCGAAAAGGTCAATCCTTTATAAAAGTACAAAGGAACCGATATTACATCTGCAATTATCCATAAAATCCAGTTTTCGATTTTTCTTTTAGCCATTAGCCACATCCCTACAAAAAATAATCCTGTGGTGAGTGCGTCAACATGCGCTGTCCAATGGGTAAATTTATCAAAAAAATGGTAAACTACTACAACAAACGTTAAGGTAATTGTAAAAATTAGCGTTGAAATCAGAAATTCTTTCCGATTTATAGTTGAAATAGGAAATTCTTCATGACCATCTTTTGTTTTGGACCATAAATACCAACCCAAAACACTCATTATGGAATAGTAACCATTAATGATTAAATCGCCATACAGTTGAAATTCAAACAAAATATAAACGTATAGAATCGTACTTACTAAACCGGTTGGGTATACTAAAATATTATTTTTTCGAGCAAACAAAACACTGATAACTCCAAATACAACAGCAATTAATTCCAATGCAATTAAATAGTTGGGATACTCTTTATACTGAGAAAATAAAAACTCTATCATATCGAAAAGAAGTTACTATCATTTTCAAAAGCAGTTCCAATAACAACTAAATCAACACCTGCTTCATACACATCTCGAATCGTTTGCATAGAACGAATACCTCCGCCCACAATCAATGGAATTTGAATATTTTGTGATACAAAACGAATCATATCTAATGAAACGTGTTGATTAGCACCGCTTCCCGCTTCTAAATAAATCAACTTTTTACCTAAAAATTCACCAGCTTTTGCTGTTTTATAAGCTAATTCGATATTGTTATTTTCAATCGGTTGGGTTTGACTTATGCGTTGAACAGCGGTTTCTTTTCCACCATCGATAAGCAAATAACCTGTTGGGATGATTTCCAAATTCGATTTTTCTAACGCTTCAACCGAATTAATATGATGCTCAATCAAATACTCTGGATTTCTTCCAGAAAGTAGACTTAGAAACAGAATTCCATCAGCTTCATTGGAAATTTGGGAAGGATGACCTGGAAAAATTAAAACGGGTAATTGCGTTTCTTTTTTTAATAATGCAATCAACTCATCTAAATGCGTTCCGCTAAAAGTACTTCCTCCTACAAAGATGTGAGTTGCCGGTGAAGCCTTAATTTTATCAGACAAAACCGAAACTTTTTCTATCGAAACCTTTTCTGGATCGATAAGAATAGCCAATAGTTTTCGATTGTCTTTTTTAGCTTGAA
>NZ_CALBSN010000162.1 GCF_937967675.1 uncultured Flavobacterium sp.
AATGTACTAATTTTTAGTGTTTTGAGCAACTTTTTTTATAATGCACTACGGGTTATTCATATTATTATTCTTTGTTAGTTTGTCTATACATTCTCAAGTTAGAGTAAACTTTACACCTCGTGAGCCTATTTCTTCTCCTTCTACTAGTATTTTTAGTATTAAAGGTGATTTTACTTTAATAGGAAATACTAACTTAACACTTAATAACTATGATGTCAACGAACCAAATAGTAATAATAATATGGTTTATGTTGATATTGATGGAGATTCAAATACTTTTAATTCTTCAAGTGCTAATTTGACATTCTCAAATGAAAATGGTGCCATTCCCGAATGCTCAAAAGTTATTTTTGCAGGATTATACTGGACTGGAAGAGCATCTGACGGATCTAATAGCCCAGAAACATTTAATGTAACCAAAAATTCTGTCACAAAATTATTTAATAAACGAAAAGTAAAATTAAAAGGTCCATCATCAACATCTTATATCGAGATAACTGCTAATAGTAATGATATTTATTATCCACAAAATTCTGATGGATTCATGTATTCTGCATTTGCTGAAATAACTGACTATGTTAAAAATAATGGAATTGGTCAATATACTGTAGCAGATATTGCTCTTGTTGAAGGTAATGGGGGGTCTACAGGATACTATGGAGGCTGGGGAATAATTGTTGTGTATGAAAATTCAAAGATGAAATGGAGAGATATTACCGTTTTTGATGGACATGCATATGTACAAGGAAATTCAACTTCAAATCATCAAATTCCAATATCGGGTTTTAATGCAGTGCAAACAGGTCAAGTTAATGTTAAACTTGGTCTTATGGCAGGTGAAGGTGATAGAAGTATCAGTGGTGATTATTTTAATATACAAAGATCTAGTGATAATAATTGGCAATCTTTAAACCACACTGGAAATTCAACTAATAATTTCTTTAATTCTTCTATTCAAACTGGAGGAAATACTAGAAATCCAAATTTAGTTAACAATACGGGTCTTGATATTTCAATGTTCAATATTCCAAATCCTAATAATTCAGTCATTACTAACAATCAAACCTCTACAACTTTAAGATATGGATCTACACAAGATACCTATGTGATTTTTATGGCAGCAATGGCTGTTGATGCTTACATCCCAGATCCTGAAGGTGTTATGTCATTAGTAACCATTAATGGTGTCCCAGCGGCTTCTACGACAACTGTCACTCCAGGCCAAGAGATTGAATACTCCATCAAAATTCTTAATGAAGGTACTGAAAATATAAATAACGCACAAATTAAAATTCAATTACCATATACAGCAACATTTGTAAATGGAAGTCAAAACGGTGTTGTTAATTTTAGTCCACTACCAACTCCAAATAATATATATTTTAATCCATACGATGGTCCATCAGGTACTCTTATTTGGGACATTGGAACATTACCTGTTCCAGTAAGTCCAACAACAATTTTAGGAGAATTAAAATATAAAATAAAAATAACTGAGGATTGCTTTTTACTAAAAAATTCAAATTGTGTTCCTGCTGCATCATTATTTGGTTATATAAATGGAATTGGTGCAATTACAGGAATACAAATTATAAATAAACCTTTTATTCAAGGTTATGTTACAAGTGGTTTATGCATTGGAGATCCTATATTAAATCCTATAACGACAATGATTGATGCTACAAACTTCATTAATCAAAATTGTCAAAATACTATCAACGAATTAGTTTTTAATTATTGTAGTCCTATATCTCAAGTGCCGTTTAATTCGATTGCATCAAACTATCCTATTGGTACACAATTTTATAACAATTATCCTGTAAATGGAAGTACAATTGAATATACAAATTCAAATCCATTTCCAAATACCTTAGGAAGTTTGAATTACTATGCTGTACCACCAAATGCAAATGGTTGTTACTATACTTTAAAAATTAACATCGATACAAATCCAACAATTACGTCGCCTCAATCTGTAAATATAAATGGCTGTAATTCTTCTGTAATTTCTACTTTAGTGTATAGTGAAACACCCGTTAATATTAATCTTCAAGATTTTATTAACGCCAGTGGAAATGTATCAAATAATCAATTAAATTACACTATATCTTATGTTGATACTTCAAATGGTAGTTGTCCTCTTGTAGTAACAAGAACATATACAATAATTACTTCATGTAGTACTCAAACAATTACACAGACTTTTACCATCATCGATACAACCAATCCTGTGATTTTAGTGCAAGCTTCTAACTTAGAAGTACAATGCGATGGCAATGGAAATACTGAAGCTTTAAATGCTTGGTTGGCTTCTAATGGTGGTGCTTCGGCTAGTGATAACTGCTCGAATGTAACTTGGACTAACAACTTTACTTCGGTTTCCGATACGTGTGGTGCAACAGGTTCAGCTTCGGTGACTTTTACTGCTACTGATAATTGTGGAAACAGTGCTGCAACTACTGCTACTTTTACCATCATCGATACAACCAATCCTGTGATTTTAGTGCAAGCTTCTAATGCAGAAGTGCAATGCGATGGCAATGGAAATACTGAAGCTTTAAATGCTTGGTTGGCTTCTAATGGTGGTGCTTCGGCTAGTGATAACTGCTCGAATGTAACTTGGACTAACAACTTTACTTCGGTTTCCGATACGTGTGGTGCAACAGGTTCAGCTTCGGTGACTTTTACTGCTACTGATAATTGTGGAAACAGTGCTGCAACTACTGCTACTTTTACCATCATCGATACAACCAATCCTGTTTTTACAAGCGAATTACCTCAAAATATTTCTGTTTCTTGTGATGCTGTTCCAAACCCTGTAATTATGACGGGAACAGATAATTGTAGTGATGTAACTATAAACGTACTAGATGCGATTGACAGACAAGAGTCGCAATGTGAGGGTGAGTATATTATCAATAGAACATGGACAATAACTGATGGTTGTAACAACAGTTCTAGTTATACTCAAATCATAACTGTTTTTGATAACACTCCTCCTACTTTAACAACTCAATTAAACTCTCAAATTAGCGTTTTATGTTCTGAGATTCCAGAAGTTCCAGAATTAATTTTCACAGATAATTGTTCTGGAATCAATGAAATTAATTATAGTGAAACATCCAATGTAGTTTCAATTTATGAATATGTCCTTATTCGTGAATGGATAGTATCTGATAATTGTGGAAACGAAGCAAATTTTTCCCAAACTATAAACGTTAGTGTTGAAAAAACGTCTGATGCAATTCCTTTTGCAATTTGCATTGAAGAAAATCCAATAGATTTATTTACTATATTAGACGATTCAATTCCTACAACTGGAGAATGGCAAGAAATAACAAATTCAGGTGGATTGAATGGTAATATTTTTAATCCTAATAATGTGACTTTAGGAAATTACACCATACAATATGTTGTAGCATTAGAAGATAATAGTTGTCCTATGATTTATGAAATTTATTTAAATGTTAATGATGATTGTATAGTATTAGCTGCTTGCGATATTACTGTGTATAATGCAGTATCACCAAATGATGACAGTTCAAATGATTTCTTGTTTATTGATGGAATTGAGTGCTATCCAAATAATTCTATTGAAATTTATAACAGATGGGGAATTTTAGTCTATGAAGAAACGGGTTATAATAATAGTCTTAAATCGTTTAAAGGTGTATCTGAAGGAAGAAATACTGTTAATAGAAATGAACTTCTACCAGACGGAACTTACTTTTACATTCTTAAATATACAGATGAGGAAAATAAGAAACATGATCGATCAGGATATTTATACTTAAACCGTTAATTGACTTAAAAAAACTTAAAAACAAACAAGATGAAAACGATTCTAACATTAATTTGTGCATTCATTTTACAAAATATCTATTCTCAACAGGATTCTCAATATACGCAATATATGTACAATACGTCACTAGTAAATCCTGCTTATGCAGGTTCTAGGGAAACTATTACAGCCTTTTTACTTCATAGAAATCAGTGGGTTGGATTAGATGGAGCACCAGTAACTAACAATTTCTCAATAAATATGCCGATTGGAGATTCAAACTTTGGGATTGGATTAAATTTTGTAAATGATAAGATTGGACCAGTAACAGAGAATGAAATTTCTGCTGACTTATCATATTTTATTCAAGTTTCTGAAAATTATAAATTATCTTTAGGCTTAAAGGGAACTGCAAATTTATTTCAATTAGATGTTAATAAACTAAGGGTATTTGATCCTACTGATCCTCAATTTCAAAATATGGATACTGAATTTTCACCAAACGTTGGAGCTGGATTATATCTTTTTTCAGATAAAACTTATTTAGGATTATCAGTGCCAAATTTTTTTGAATCCTATCGATATAATGATAACAATATTAAAATTACAAAAGAAAAAATGCACTTTTATTTTATTGCTGGACACGTTTTTAAAATAAGTAATAATATTGATTTTAAACCTGCTCTATTAAGTAAAATAGTAGAAGGCGCTCCACTACAAGCAGACGTAACTGCAAATTTCTTATTCTTTGAAAAACTAACATTAGGTGCTGCCTACAGATGGGATGCTTCTGTAAGTGCTTTAGCTGGATTTCAAATTTCCGATTCTTGGTTCATTGGATATGGATATGATTTAGAAACTACGAAACTTGCTAACTATAATTCAGGTTCACACGAGATATTTCTTCGATACGAGTTGTTCAACAAAAGCAGTGTTTCAGCTCCTAGATTTTTTTAAATTTTCTAATTATGAAAACATTATACACACTAGTATTCGTTTTAAGTATCACAGTTGGTGCTTTCGGTCAAGGGTCTAAGCTAAACAAAGCGGACAAAAAATACGACAAATATTCCTATATAGATGCAATCGAAATTTATGAGAAAGTGGCTGAAAAAGGATATAAATCTGTAGAATTATTTCAAAAATTAGGTAATGCATATTATTTTAATAGTGAATTAGATAAAGCTTCTAAATGGTATGGTGAACTTTTTGCCTTAAATCAAGAAACAGACTCTGAGTATTATTTTAGATATGCTCAAGCCTTAAAAGCGGAAGGAAATTACGAAAAATCAAATCAATACATGGAATTATTTGCCCAAAAAACAAACGATTCTAGAGCTAAATTATTTCAAGAAAATAAAAATTACTTAACTAATATTGATGCTGTTTCTGGAAAATACACTATAGATAAAACAGATGTTAATTCAGAATTTTATGATTACGGTCCAACATTTTTTGGTAAACAAATTGTATTTACTTCTTCTCGAAGTGAAGGTAACCAATATTCTAAAATTCATGCTTGGACAAAACAAAACTTCACTGATTTATTTGTTGCTTCAATTGATAATGATGGAAGATTAGGTAGCGTAGAAAACTTTTCTAAAACCGTGAATACCAAATTTAATGAGTCCTCTCCTATTTTTACGAAAGATGGCAAAACCATGTATTTTACTAGAAACAATTACAACGACGGCAAAAAACGTAAAAGTGACGACAAAGTAATCATGGAAAAAATTTACAAAGCTGAATTAGTAAATGGAGAATGGACAAATGTAAAAGAACTTCCTTTTTCAAGCGACAATTACAAAACAGCACATCCTGCTTTGAGTACAGATGAGAAAACATTGTATTTTGCCTCAGATATGCCAGGAAGCTTTGGTAATTCAGACTTATACAAGGTATCAATTGATAGTAATGGTAATTTTGGTTTACCAGAAAATTTAGGAACAACTATAAACACGGAAGGAAGAGAAACATTTCCTTTTATAGATGCTGATAATAATTTATTTTTTGCATCTGATGGACACCCAGGACTAGGTGGTTTAGACATTTTTGAAGCTAAAGTCAACAATAATTCTTTTGAAAAACCAGTTAATATTGGTAAACCCTTAAATAGTCAATTAGATGATTTTGGTTATGTAACTAACAAAGATGGTTTGGGATTTTTCTCCTCCAACAGAGATGGAGGAATAGGTTTTGATGACATTTATACCTTTAGAATTTGTACGCATACATTATCTGGATTAATAACAGATATTGATACAAAAGAAATTTTACCTAATTCCAAAGTAATTCTATATGATGATAAAATGAATAAAATTTCCGAAACAATTGCTTCAGAAAAAGGATTATATTCTTTTAAAATTGATTGTAATAAAAAATATTTGGTAAGAGTTTCAAAAGAAGAATACGAAACAATTGAAAAATCATTTGAACCAATTTCAATTAATGGAGAATCTAAATTAGATTTTGAACTAAAACGTAAAATATTCCCAATAGAAGTAGGTACAGATCTCGCTAAAGTATTAAATATTAGTATAATTTATTTTGATTTAGACAAATGGAATATTCGTAAAGATGCAGCAGAAGATTTAGAAAAAATAATTGCCGTTATGAACCAATATCCAAGTATGACAATTGATATCCGTTCACATACCGATAGTAGACAATCACATAAATACAATGAACAATTATCAGATCGTAGAGCAAAATCAACTTTAGAATTTATGGTTAAAAATGGTATAAATAGAAGTAGATTAACCGCAAAAGGGTATGGAGAAACGCAATTAGTAAATAACTGTTCAGATGATGTTCCTTGTAGTGAAACTGAACATCAGAAAAACAGAAGAAGTGAGTTTATAGTAATTAAAATGTAACCTACTTTAATTATTTTTTGGAAAGCAGTTGTTTAATTTAATAACTGCTTTTTTATTTTTTTATAAATATGTTAGTGTAGTACTTTTTACCTTCCTCATCAATTTTTATAGCTCCTCCAAAATGTGTGTAGTCACCTTCTAAATTAGCTTTATGGCTAGGACTATTAATCCAAGCATTCACAGTTGAACTTGCTGAAGAATAACCATAAGCAATGTTTTCACCAACTCTGTAAGCACCTAATACTTCTTGCAAATTAGATTTTCTCTTATCAAAACCATCATGTGTAACCACATGATTAACATACATGTAATCATTATGCTCAGCAGATTTATATGAAATATGATCAATAATATTTAACGGATTTAAACCTATTGAAACTCTATAATTGTTTACCTGATCTAATAATTCTAACTCGGCCGTAGAATGCGTATAACTTTTGACAACTTCAGTTGAAGAACTTGGATTACTTTCATTATCAGAAGAACATGATACAAATAAAACAAGCATTAACGCTAAAGTAACTGAATTTAATATTAAATTTTTCATGACTTTATCTTTTAAATTAATGAACTAAACAATTTAATAAAATCGACAAACTGTTTGATTTCTTAGATAAAGGTACAAAATAATCGGTAACAAACATAAAAAATCGATGAAATACATCAAAATTTAACGTTTTAAACATTTGAATATCAAATACTTAAAACTTTACTTACATAAAAAAAATCCTAAGCTTTAAAACTTAGGATTTATAATGTATATTTTTTTAAAAATTTGATTATCAAGGAGATAAACGTTCTATCTTCCAATCGTATTCGTTAGTTAATTGATAGCGAATTCTATCGTGTAAACGATTTGGTCTTCCTTGCCAAAATTCTACTTCTACAGGGCGAACTAAAAAACCACCCCAATGTGCTGGACGTAAAATTTCTTTTCCCTCCCACTCTTTTTCTAAGGTTTTCAAATTATTCTCTAAAAACTCTCGATTCGGAATTACTTCACTTTGTGGCGAAACAATTGCACCTAATTTACTTCCATCTGGACGAGATGAAAAATAATTATCTGATATAACATCAGTTGTTTTTTCAGCAATTCCTTTAATGATAATCTGGCGCTCAACAGTTGGCCAAAAGAAAGATAAACAAACATTCGGATTATTCAAAATGGCTTTTCCTTTTTCGGAATTGTAGTTGGTATAAAAAATATAACCTTCTTCATTGAACTTTTTAAGCAATACCACACGAGCTTTAGGGAATCCGTCTAAACCAATTGTCGTAACAGTCATAGCGTTTACTTCCTCGGCTGCATTTAATTCTTCCGCTTCATAAAACCATTTATGAAATAAATTTATTGGATCTTCTGGAATTTGATTTTCCAATAACTCACTCTTTTCGTATGATTTTCTATAATTGCTTAAATCTTTCATCGTTATTTTATTTCTACAAAGCAAAGTTACAAAGGGAAACTTGTTTTTTTACTAAAACAAAAATTAAAATTAAACCTTTTTGAATATCTTTAGTCTTATAAACAAATATTGCATTTTGCAAGACGAAAAAGCTTTCATCTCCGAATTATTAAACCCGAAAACGCAGAACGAAGCGTTTCGAAAGCTATTGCAATTGTATCAAAAACCATTGTATTATCACATTAGAAACATGGTTTTAAATCATGATGATGCCGATGATGTGCTTCAAAATACATTTGTAAAAGTTTTTGGGAATCTTAAAAATTTCAAAAGCGATAGTAAATTGTATTCTTGGATGTACCGAATTGCCACCAATGAAGCCATCACGTTCATGCAACAAAGAGCAAAAAAACAAGGAATTTCAAATGAAGAAGCCCAACAGAAAGCGATAAATAAATTAGAAAGTGATGTTTTTTTTGATGGCGATGAAATCCAACTGAAATTACAAAAAGCCATTGCTATTTTGCCTGAAAAACAACAAATAGTCTTTAAAATGAAATATTTTGAAGAATTAAAATACGAAGAAATGTCCGAAATTTTAGGAACTTCTGTTGGTGCTTTAAAAGCAAGTTATCATATAGCAGTTAAGAAAATAGAAGAATTTTTACATACCAATTAAACCTTTTAACCTTATTTTTGTCCAATAGATATGAAGCAATTTGATTTAGAAAATAACAAAGAAATGAAATCGGGATTTAAAGTTCCAGAAAACTACTTTGAGCAATTCGAAGCAAAAATGATGGAACAAATTTCTAAAGAAAAGGAAACTAAAGTTGTTTCTTTATTCTATAGAAAGCAAGTTTGGATAAGTTCAATTGCAGCTATCCTTTTACTTGCTATTGCACTTCCGGTTTATTTTAACATGGCAAAAGAAAACAGTTTAGACGCTGGAACTATAGAAGTATATCTATCTCAACAACAAGGAATTGGAATCACTGAGTTATCAAAACACTTAACCAATGAAGACATCGCTGAATTAGAAAATAATTTATCAATAAATAAATCTAATTCTGATGCTGTGGAAGATTATCTTTCCGAATCAGAAAATTTAGATTACTATATTAACGAATAATAATTTACCCATGAAAACGAAATTTATATTAGCAATTATATTACTTTTTATTTCATCTGTATCCTTTTCACAGGACTTTAAAGAAAAAAGAGAAAAAGTAAAAGCACTAAAAGTGGCTTACATAACAGAACAATTAGAATTAACAACAGAAGAAGCTCAAAAATTTTGGCCACTCTACAATGCATTTGATGACAATCAAGCGGAGTTGCGTCACGAAAAAATGAGAGCTATTTTAGATCGTTTTAGACCTGGGAGTGTAGATAAATTAAGCGAGAAAGAAGCTTCTGCTCTTTTAGTTCAAATGGAAAGTTTAGAAGAAAATCTATTCAACCTAAGGAAAAAATTCATAAAAGATTTACAAGGTGTAATTAGTGCCAAGAAAATCATCAAACTTAAAAAAGCCGAAGAAGATTTTAATAGAGAATTATTAAAACAAATGCGCGAAAAAAGAAGAGGATAATTAAATTTTAAAAAGCGCTCAAAGTTATTTGAGCGCTTTTTTATTGGATTTCAAATCGAACCAACTTATTTCTTCCTGTTGCATAAAAGACTTTCTCTGATTCAAATCTGAAAGTAAAAAAATCTTTATCATCAGAGAATTTTGACCAAGTTTTGCCAAAATCACCCGAATAAAACATGCCTGTTCCACCAACAGAAATAAGCTTTTTTCCGTTACTATTTGGAACAAATTGCACACAAGAAGCGTAACCAAAAGCTTCTTTTTCAGCGATTAATTTCCAAGTCTTACCACCATTTTTAGTAATGGCTTTGTTGTCCCAATTTTGGTCTTGCTTCATATAATTTCCACCTGCAATAATTCCGATTTTTTTATTGTAGAAATCAGCAGTGAAAATTCCAGTCATTTCCTCACCTTGTACTATTGGCGTTTCATAAACTTTCCAGGTTGCTCCAAAATCCTTAGAAACAAAAACCCTCGATTTCTTTCCACCAGAAACCATAAAAATCGATTTTCCTTTTATGGTTAAATTGGTGTTGCTAGTAGCAAAAGCGGCTTCACCTTCTGAAACTTTTGGTAAAACATCGCAATTTACTTTTTGCCACGTTTTGCCTCCATCATTCGTTTTTATGACTGCTAAACAGTTTTCAATTGGGTCACCCATGGCAAATCCGTTTAAATCATCTACAAACTGCATACTATCGTAAAACACTTTTTCGTGTTCTTCTTTGTAAACAACAGTTTCTTCCAACGTTTTTTTATCAATACGAATCAACATCGCTGGATTTCCAACAGCTAAAATAAAAATGGCTTCTTTGGTTCCTGCTATACTTCTAAATTCTGTAGTTCGGGCAACGGATTGAATATCTTTTAAAATTGTAGTGTCTTTTTTCTTGTCGTAAAATCCGTAACGACCTTTATCCATTCCCATCCAAACTTTTTCATCGTCAACAAATATGGCTCTACAGCTCAATTTGGTTTCGAGAATTACTTCCGATTTAAATTTTACACTTTGAGCTATTGCTGAAATACTTATAAAAAATAGAAATAAATAAATCTTCTTCATTAGATAGGTTTTATTTTCAAATATAATGGAAATGTTGCAAAGGAAAAATATATTTTACAAACATCTAAAAATCAATAAGTTATTCTCTATTTGAAAACTTTGGCATAGTAATTGGTTATTTAAAAATAGAAATAAGAACCTTAAAACGAATATATTATGAAAACAAAATTGAAACATATGAGCTTACTGGCTTCATTGACGATAGGTTCGCTTTTTGCACAAGATAAAACTACGGTTACAGCAAAAAATTCGGATATCAGCGACAATTTAGATTTAAGAGCTGTTGCAACTGTTTTTGGTGATGCAAAAGACTTAGAAGACTTTGAAAGAAGGTTGAATGATCCTAAAACTCAAATCTCCAATTTAGATTTGAATAACGATAATTATGTCGATTATTTAAGAGTTATTGAAACAGTTGAAGGAAACGTGCATTTAGTTGTGGTGCAAGCTGTTTTGGAAAAAGATGTTTTTCAAGATGTCGCTACAATTGAAGTAGAACGAGATAGCAACAACCAAGTTCAAGTACAAGTTGTGGGTGATATTTACATGTATGGAACCAATTACATTTACGAACCTGTTTATGTGCATACTCCAATAATTTATACTACTTTTTGGGTAGGAAACTATCGCCCGTATTATTCATCATGGTATTGGGGTTATTATCCTAGTTATTATAGCTACTGGAATCCGTTCCCAATTTTTAGATATAGAAATCACATTCATCTTCACATCAATTTTGGTCACAGTTATCATTATGTTTCACACAGAAGATGTGCTTCAGTTTATAACAATTATTATGGAAGAAGAGGAAATGGTTACGAAAGAATGCATCCAAATCGTTCCTTTGCACATAGAAATTCAGGATATTCAAACCGCTATGAATTAGATTCTAAAAGAAATATCAAGTCGCCAAGAAATAGAAGTGAAATATCTTCAAACTCACCAAGAGGAACTCGTGAAACAAGAGCATATAATGGAACAACGCCAAGAACTAGAACAGAAACAAGTAATCCAAGAAATAACGGAACAAGAGGTAATTCTCCTAGAGTAACTTCAGAAAATAGAGGTCGAAACGATGGCTCAAAATCAAATCGTGGTAAAGAATATTCTGAAAACAGAAGTAATTCTTCAAGAGAAAGAGGAACAGTAACAAGTAATGGTAACAGAGGAAATTCCGAAGCTAGAGGAAATTCTTTAAGAGGTATCTCACAGTCAAGAAGTAGTGCTCCAAGAAGCAATTCAAATTTAAGAGGTTTTGAAGGAAGAGGAAACGGAAGAGGCTAAATATTAAAGCTGTCAATTTTGGCAGCTTTTTTTATTTTTATTCCTATCTTTGCAGGCTGATTTAAAATAAATAATGAGATTACACAGAAATTTAGTATTCACTACAATCGATTCGCTTATGGCGATTTTCAACGAAGAAGAATACGCTGATAAAGTGGTTGCCAGAGCACTTAAAAAAGACAAACGTTGGGGAAGTCACGATAGAAAATTCGTAGCTGAAACCATTTACGAAATCGTAAGATGGAAACGTTTATACGCCGAAATTGCAGAAGTAAAAGAACCTTTTGATAGAGATAAAATTTGGAGAATATTTGCCGTTTGGGCAGTATTAAGAGGCTATACCCTACCCGATTGGAAATATTTTGAAGATACACCGGTTAGAAGAATCAAAGGAAGATTTGACGAACTATCTAAGATAAGAAAGTACAGAGAATCAATTCCTGATTGGATGGATGAATTAGGAGTTAAAGAATTAGGTGAGGAAACTTGGACTAAAGAATTAGCAGCTCAAAACGAACAAGCAAAAGTAATTTTAAGAGTAAATAAACTTAAAACTACCAAAGAAAAATTAAGAGCCATCTTAATGGATTTGAATATTGAAACCGAGTTTCACAAAGATTATCCAGATGCATTAATTTTAACCGAAAGAGCTAATGTTTTTTTAACAGATGCTTTTAAAGATGGTTTGTTTGAAGTGCAAGACGCTTCTTCTCAATTAGTAGCTTATTTCTTAGATGTTAAGCCTGGAATGCGTGTTGTGGATACTTGTGCTGGTGCTGGTGGAAAAACCTTGCATTTGGCTTCTTTAATGGAAAATAAAGGGCAATTAATTGCTATGGATTTATATGAAAGTAAATTAAAGCAATTAAAAATTCGTGCTAAAAGAAACGGCGCTTTCAACATTGAACCTCGTGTTATTGAAAGCACAAAAACTATAAAAAAATTATACGATAAAGCCGATAGAGTTTTAATCGATGCGCCTTGTAGTGGATTAGGCGTTTTAAAAAGAAACCCTGATAGCAAATGGAAATTACAACCTGATTTTATCGATAACATTCGAAAAGTTCAGGCAGAAGTATTAGAAAATTATTCAAAAATTGTAAAACCGGGTGGAAAATTAGTTTATGCTACTTGTTCGGTATTACCTTCAGAAAATCAAGAACAAATTAAGCATTTCTTAAGCACTGAGATTGGAAAAGAATTTACATTTGTCAAAGATCAAAAAGTATTAGCAAGTGGAAGCGGTTTCGACGGATTTTACATGGCATTATTAGAAAGAAAAAATAAATAGATATGAAAAAAAATTACTTACTAACCCTATTATTGTGTTCCGCTGTCGGATTTGCACAAATTCCTACTGGATATTATAATACCGCAACTGGAACCGGTTTAACCTTAAAAACAAATCTAAAAAAAATTATTGATAATGTAAGCGATGGAATTCCTTCAGAGCACTTACATTCAGATCAAGGTTATGCTGCGTTATGGACACTTTATACTCATACTGCATTTAGAGATAATTATTATGAAAATGATGGTAGTTTATTAGATATGTATTCTGAAAATCCTTCTGGAGCTGATTCTTACAACTATACAACAACTTCTCAACAATGTGGGTCATATAGTGGAGAGGGTGATTGTTATAACAGAGAACATTTAATTCCTCAATCCTACTTCGATGGATATGCTACTAACCCAATGAAAAATGACCCATTTTTTGTAGTTCCATCAGATGGAAAAGTAAATGGGGACAGGAATAATTTACCTTTTGGAAAAGTTGGTACGGCAACATATACTTCTCAAAATGGTTCTAAAAGAGGAAATGGTATAAATTCTGGATATGCTTTAGGGTATTCTGGTGTTGTATTTGAACCTATTGACGAATTTAAAGGTGATATAGCACGAGCATTTTTCTATTTTGCTACACGATATGAAGATAATATGGATGAGTTTTATAGTACAGCAAATGCTGCTACATGTGAAGCTAAAAATATGTTTGATGGTTCAACTGGACGTGCATTTACAAATCCTTTTTTAGATATTTTATATAAATGGCATACTGATGATCCGGTAAGTGCTAAAGAAATAGCTATTAATAACGATATTTATTACAATCATCAAAGTAATAGAAACCCATATATTGATCATCCTGAGTATGTTGGTTTAGTTTGGAATAGTTTTTTGTCTAACCCATCTTTTGTATTTGAAAATTCAATTTCAATTTACCCAAATCCAGCTGTAAACAACGAAGTTACAATTTCATCTGAAACGGAATTAAAATCAATTGTTTTATACAATATTAACGGACAAATCATCCAAGAAATTAAAAATCCTACACGTGTTGATAATTCATATAAAGTGAATAATTTACCTAGTGGATTTTATTTAGTTCAAATGGCTTCTGAAAATGGTATTGCAACTAAGAAACTTATTGTAAATTAAGATTCAAAGCATATAAAATAGAAAAGTCTCATCATTTATTTGATGAGACTTTTTTTATGAAACAAAAAGAGTGATAAAGCTAAAACTCCATCACTCTTTTACCCTATTAACTAAAATATTTAATGACAATTGGCTTCCGATTGTACAAATAAACTCATATTACTTGGTGATAAATATGGAATATCCAATCCTAAGCCTCTTATAATAAACAACATTCCTATAATTACCGCTACAAACGGTATTGCTTTTTGAATGGTTCCTCTAAATGAAAATGAAACTAAATTAGAAACATATACCACAGCAGCAAGCATTGGTATCGTTCCAATTCCAAATAAAATCATATAAAGTACACTTAATGAAATACTTTGCATTGCAATGGCTCCAAAAAGTGCAACGTAAACCATTCCGCAAGGTAAAAAACCATTTAATAATCCAATCGTGAATAACGATTTGTAGCTTTTGTTTTTAAATTGTTGCCCTAAACTTGATTTTACTTTCGTAATGAGACGATAAACTGGTTTTGAAAAATTATATTTAGCAAATACTTTTTCAGGAATTAATGCTACTAAAATCATCAAAACCCCAACGATTATCGAAAGTTGTTGTTGCATTCCTGCTAAATAAAAACTTCTACCTAAGATTCCAAAAATTAAACCTAATAAACCATAAGCGGTTAACTTGCCAATATGATATGTTATAATTTGAGTTACTTTTTTAGCTTCATTGCTTCTATCTACGGGTAACATCATGGCAATTGGACCGCACATTCCTATGCAGTGAAAACTACTGATTAAACCAAATATAAAAGCTGAATACAACATCAATTACAAGTTCAAGTTCAAAATCAAGTTCAAAACAAATAAATATTATTCTATTTTAAACGAATCTTTGTTCAAATATTTCACACCATCGTATTCCCAATCAATAGAAATGTCCCAAAGACCGCCAGCCAAATTACTTTTAGGTATGAGCAAATGTGGACTAGATAATGAAATCGGAATTTCAAAATCTAATTTCTGACTAGACGGTCTGTATAAGGACACTTTTCCATTTATTTTTGAATAATCAAAATCAGCTGGAAATTGAATTTTCATTCCTTCCGCAGTTTTTTCGATTGTTACTTTATTGGTTAATGCATTCGCATTCTCTTGTTTTTCAATATCGCCTTGAACTAATGCTTCTTTTTTGTAATAATCCTCTACTACTAATTCATGATCATATTTATCATTAGACTGTACTTTAAATACATAGGATAAAATGAATGTCATAAAAAGTGCAAAAGCAATAACGATTCCGGTTCCCCAATTAAATTTCATAACTATATTTTTTTAATTAAAGTTTCTTGGTCCTTGGAAATTAGTTGTTGTTTCTTCAATCAACTTATCTCCGTTATATAATTCTAACTTTAAATGTACTTTTTCATCTTTTAGCAAAACTTCTGAAATATCAATGTATAATGTCCCACTTGCTAAACCTTGTTTTGGCACCTTAATTACTGGACTTCCCACTAATTTTATTTCTCCTTTATAATTAACAATCTTAACAGTAACATTATCAAATTCTTGTTCTGTTTTATTGACAATTTTATACGTGTAGAAATTACGAATGTTATCTCCATTGTGTTGAAACAATTGCCCTGACATTGGTAAGAAATTAGCTTCTACATCATTTCGTAAAAACAACATTCCGATTAAAACGCCCACTAACAAAGTTAAAACGCCTATGTAACCTTTCATTCGAAGTGTTAACTTGAATTTTTCTTTCTTGACGATTTCGTCTTCGCTGGCATAGCGGATTAATCCTTTTGGTAATCCCACTTTTTCCATAACGGTATCACATTCATCAATACAAGCGGTACAGTTAATACATTCTAACTGAGTACCATTACGAATGTCAATTCCAGTAGGACAAACTACCACACATTGGTTACAATCGATACAATCTCCATGACCAAGTGCAGTTCTATCTTCACCATTTCTCCATTTTTTTCTTCCGTTTGTACCTTCTCCTCTAACATGATCATAAGATACATTTATTGATTTATTATCCAATAAAACTCCTTGCATTCTTCCGTAAGGACAAGCAATAATACAAACTTGTTCTCTAAACCAAGCAAATACAAAATAGAATACGCCAGTAAAAATTAATAAGGCAATTAATGTACTTAAATTATTTGCTGGTCCTTCCGTAATCATTTTGATAAGTTCATCGCTGCTAATCAAATACGCTAGAAAAACATTGGCTATGAAGAATGAAAAAATAAAAAAGATAATCCATTTCGTAACTCTTTTTCTTATTTTTTCAGCATTCCAATCTTGTTTAGCTAATCGTAACTGAGCACCTCTGTCACCATCAATCCAATATTCAATACGTCTGAAAACCATTTCCATAAAAATAGTTTGCGGACAAAACCAACCACAAAAAATACGTCCGAAAGCTACTGTAAATAAAGTCAATCCTACTACTCCAACAATCATTGAAATCATAAACAAATGAAAGTCTTGAGGCCAAAATGCAAATCCGAAAATACTAAAACGTCTTTCGAGTACATTAAACATCAAAAACTGATTTCCATTAATTTTAATAAAAGGGGAAGCTATTAAAAAAACCAAAAGAAAATAACTCAATAACTTTCTTTTATCGTAAAAAGGGCCAGAAGGTTTTTTAGGATAAATAAAATTTCTTTTTCCTTCTGCATTAATAGTTGCAATGGTATCTCTAAAGCTTTCGTCTGGTAAATTTGACATAATTATGCAATTTTTAGTTTAAAAAAGGTTTTGAGAATTTCCCAAAACCTTTTTTATAAATTTATTTTCCTACAGGAGCTTCTACTTTGGTAGAATCAACTACTGTTGTTGTTGCAGCTGCTGGAGTCGCTTCTGCTGTTTCAACCCAAATTTCTCCTTCGGCTGGTTTTCCTCCCGGAGGATTAGAACCTTGTAAACTTAAAACATAACTTGCAACACTTTGAATATCTTTAGAAGATAAATTTTTATTCCAAGCCACCATTGATGGATTATTTTTACTTCCTTCAGAAATTAACTTGAAGACATTTTTAATTCCTCCTCCATTAATCCAATGTTTGTCGGTTAAATTAGGTCCAACTAATCCTCCACCATCAGCTTTGTGACATGCTGCACAAGCATTTGTGAAAATTTCTTTCCCTTTTGCTAAACTTGCAGCATCAGTAACAGCAACAACTGTTTCATAACTTATTTCTTCTGAAGCATCTTTTGGCAATTTCGATTTTTCTAATTCTGCTAATTCAACTTCTTTATTAAATTCTTCTGCTTGAGTATAGTCTCCAACAATGTGGAAACGTACCAAATATACGGCTGCAAAAATAATTGTACCATAGAATAAATATACCCACCATGGTGGTAATACGTTGTCTAACTCTTTGATACCATCGTAGTCGTGATCTAACATGATATCTTCTTCTCTCTCCATTTCATTAGAACGAGTAAGTTTAGCAACAATATTTTGGTACCATTTGCTTTCTGTAAAAGAAACCGTTTGTGCATCTGCTAATTGTTTCTTTTGCTCGTCTGTTAATAAATGATAGGTTACTTTATCAACAGCGTCGATTACAATTTCGATTGCAATTAATAAGAAAAGGAATACTCCTAAAAATAAAGCTACCATAGGAAACTTTATAAAGGCTGGCCTGTCTCCTGAATCGATAAAATATTCCAAAGCTGCAAATACTACTGCAAACAGTAATGGAACTCTTACGTATGATGGAATTAATTTTTTCATTTGTTGAAAATTTTGATGTTATGAGAACCTGAACAACCATGAAACTACCCAAAAATTACAAAATATCATGGTTGTTTCAGTTTCTCTCTAATTATAATTATGACTATTCGTCGTTTAAAGGCATTTCACTTATTTCTTTGATTTTTTCTTTGCTGTAAGTAAATGCCCAAACCGTGAACAATACAAACGCTGTAAAGAAAATAGTCAACGAAATGATTGGATAAATTTCTACTCCCGTTATGGTTTCTAAATTATGTTTAATAAACTTTAGCATAACTTTTATTTTTTAACTTGAGTATCAGTACCTAATCTTTGTAAGTAAGCAATAAGTGCTACAATCTCTCTGTTTTTCAACGGAGCTGCTGTTTCTTTTCCAAATGATTTCTTAATTTCTGGATTTGCTAATAAATTGGTTTCAATTTTAGTAGCTTGTTCGTCCATATGTTTAAGAGCATTATTAATATCTGCCTCAGAATAAGGAACTCCTAAAGTTACCATGGTTCTCATTTTGTCTTGAATAGTTGAATTATCTAATTCATTTTTAATTAACCATTGGTATCTTGGCATAATTGATTTTTCATTTAATCCTTGAGGATCATACATATGGTTAAAGTGCCATACGTCATCTCTACCTCCATTAAATGGTTTTCCTTTAACACCTTCACGAGCTAAATCTGGACCTGTACGTTTAGAACCCCACAAGAATGGATGGTCGTAAACAAATTCACCAGCTTTTGAATAGTCTCCATAACGCTCAACTTCTGAACGGAACGGACGTACCATTTGTGAGTGACATCCCACACAACCTTCACGGATATATAAATCTCTACCTTGTAACTCAAGTGGTGTATATGGTTTAACAGATGATATGGTAGGAATATTAGATTTTACTAAAATCGTTGGCAAAATTTGAATTAAACCTCCAATTAAAATCGCAACAGTCGTTAATAACATAAATTGAACAGGTTTTCTTTCTAACCAAGAGTGTAATTTTTCACCTTTTAAACGACTAGGAGAAATAACTGCTAAAGCTGAAGCTTCTGCTAACTCATTCTCAACTGGAGAACCTTGTCTTACTGTTCTAATAACATTGTAAACTAATACAACAACCCCTACTAAATATAACGTTCCACCTACAGCACGCATCCAATACATTGGCATGATTTCAGTTACTGTTTCAAGGAAATTTCCATATTGTAATGCACCGCCATCTGGTTTAAATTGTTTCCACATAGAAGCTTGAGTAAATCCAGCTACATACATAGGAAGCGCGTATAAAATAATACCTAAAGTACCAATCCAGAAATGGAAGTTTGCTAATTTTTCAGAGAATAATTTCGTTTTTGTCATTCTTGGGATTAACCAGTAGATCATACCAAATGATAAGAAACCATTCCAAGCTAAAGCCCCAACGTGTACGTGAGCAATAATCCAATCTGTAAAGTGTGCAATAGCATTAACGTTTTTCAATGATAACATTGGACCTTCAAAAGTAGCCATACCATAACCAGTAATTGCCACCACGAAGAATTTCAACACAGAATCAGTACGTACTTTATCCCAAACTCCTCTTAAGGTTAATAAACCATTGATCATACCTCCCCAAGATGGCGCAATCAACATTACAGAGAACACAACTCCTAAGTTTTGAGCCCAATCTGGTAAAGCTGAATACAATAAGTGGTGAGGTCCAGCCCAAATATAAATGAAGATTAACGACCAAAAGTGAATAATTGATAATCTATAAGAATATACTGGACGATTTGCAACTTTTGGTACAAAGTAATACATCATACCTAAGAATGGAGTTGTTAAGAAGAATGCCACTGCATTGTGACCATACCACCATTGAACTAACGCGTCTTGAACACCCGCATAAACCGAGTATGATTTCATACCTGATAATGAAACTGGTAATTCTAAACTGTTAAAAATATGAAGTACAGCAACCGTTACAAACGTAGCGATGTAAAACCAAATAGCAACATAAATATGACGCTCTCTTCTTTTAATAATGGTTCCAATCATGTTGATACCAAACACTACCCAAATTAATGCAATTGCAATGTCAATTGGCCACTCTAATTCTGCATATTCTTTAGATGTTGAATACCCTAAAGGTAATGTTATAGCTGCAGCAACAATAATTAACTGCCAACCCCAAAAGTGAACTTTACTTAAAAAGTCACTCAACATTCTAGTCTTTAATAAACGTTGCATAGAGTAATAAACTCCTGCAAACATAGCATTACCAACGAAGGCAAAGATTACCGCATTGGTGTGTAAAGGTCTTAAGCGTCCAAAACTTAAAAACGAAATACCGCTGGTTAAGTTTGGAAACAAAAATAGGAAAGCTAAAATAAGCCCCACTAACATTCCCACTACACCAAAGACTATACTAGCGTAGAGGAAATTCCTTACAATTTTGTTGTCGTAATAAAATTGTTGCTTCTCCATAATTAGATTGATTTTTGTTTTTCTGTTTGTATTAATTTGTTAGGATTTTCTTTTTTTACAACTTCATCTTCAAATAACATTCTGACAGATGGTGTATAATCGTCATCATATTGACCGCTTTTAACTGCTCTGATAAAAGCAATCAAAAAAGCAACGGCAACTATTATACTGATAGTGATTAATAAATAAATGACACTCATACCTTAAATTGTGTTAACAAAGTTACTTCCACTCGTTTTTATAAAACATGACTTTTATCATGTATTAAAATTTTCTTAAATTTAATCAATTTATTTCTTTCCAGCATACAAATTTGTAAGAATTGTTACAAAACTTACAATTGTTATTGTGCTGAGCGGCATAATGATAGCTGCTACAATAGGATCTAAAGCTCCAGTTACGGCATAACTTAGTCCTACAACATTGTATAATAAGGAAAGTCCAAAACTCATATAAATCGTCTTCATAGCGTTTTTAGAGTAGCGCATAAAAAAGGCTATTTTATCGAATTGTGTGGCGTCTAAAATTCCATCACAAGCTGGTGAGAATACATTAACGTTTTCTGAAATGGATAATCCTAAATTACTTTGCGCTAATGCTCCTGCATCGTTTAACCCATCCCCTACCATCATGACATTTTTGCCTTCTTTTTGCAATTGTTCGATGTATTGTAGTTTTTGCTCTGGCTTTTGATTGAAAACTAAAGTAGTTTTCGCTGGCAACATTTTTTCTAAAATTCTTCTTTCTCCATCATTATCTCCTGATAAAACAACCAAATTGTAATGTTTAGCCAAATCAGCAAACAATTCTTCTAATCCTTTTCTGTATTGATTATTGAAGACATAACTTCCTTTGTAAACACCATTGATTTCGACATGCACTTTAGTTTTCTTATGCGTGTTTTCGGTCATGGTTTTTAGGAATTGTGACGAACCTAATTTTATGGAATTTCCCTCAATTTCTGCAAAAATTCCTTTTCCAATAATTTCTTCAAAACTCGAAGTTTCTACTTTTTCTTGGTTTGGAATGAAATCATATAATCTTCTACTTAATGGATGATTCGAACCTCGTAAAACGTTCTTCAATAATCTTAATTCTGATGTATTTAATTCAGTTCCTTCGTAAGTAATGGCTGTTTTTTTATTGGTTGTAATCGTACCTGTTTTATCGAAAACAATCGTATCTACTTTGGCTAATTGTTCTACAACTAAAGCATTCTTTAAATATAATTTTCGTTTGCCTAGAATTCGCAATACATTTCCTAATGTAAACGGAGCCGTTAAAGCCAACGCACACGGGCACGCCACAATCAAAATCGCAGTGAAAACATTAAATGCTGTTGTAACATCAATAAATACCCAATAAATAAAGGAAACTATAGCCAAGGTTAATAAAGCTGGCGTAAAATAGCGACTGATGCTGTCGGTTATATTTTTGTGTTGTTGTTCTACGCGTTTTTGAAAAACATCGTTACTCCATAATTGGGTTAAATAACTTTGGGAAACCGAAAATAACACTTCCATTTCAATGACTTTCCCCATTTGTTTTCCACCTGCGAAGACTTTATCGCCTGATCTTTTCTCAATCGGAACCGCTTCACCTGTTACAAAACTGTAATCAATAGAAGCTTTTTCGGAAATTAAAATGCCATCTACTGGAATTAACTCTTGGTTACGAATTAATAATCTGTCGCCTTTTTGAATATCATATACTTGAACTGATTCTTCATCTCCATTTGGCAAAACCTTCGTAATCGCAATTGGAAAATACGATTTATAATCGCGTTCAAATGAAAGGAAATCATAAGTTTTCTTCTGAAATAACTTTCCTAACAACATGAAGAAAATCAATCCCGCCATACTATCGAAGAAACCTTGTCCGTAATCAAAAACGATATCAACTGTACTTCTTACGAACATCACCACAATTCCTAAAGCAATTGGAATATCAATGTTCAGTAAACCTGATTTCATGCTTTTCCAAGCAGAAACATAATACCCAGAAGCGGAATAAATAAACGTAGGAAGCGATAATCCGAAAATCAACCAACGGAAAAATCCGCGGTATTGATCAATCCAATATTCTTCTACTTCAAAATATTCGGGAAACGAAAGCAGCATGATATTTCCAAAACAGAAAAACGCTACTCCTATTTTATAGATTAAGGTTCGGTCGATTTTTTTCTTTCCTTCATCAAAATTTTCTAAAGAAATGTAAGGTTCGTAACCAATCGAACTCAATAAATAGACGATATCTTTTAAAGAAGTTTGTTCGGGATTGAACGTAACTCGGACTTTCTTTTCGCCAAAATTAACTTGCGAAGTACTTATTCCTGGTTGAAGTTTTTGTAGATTTTCCAGAATCCAAATACACGAACTACAGTGTATATGAGGAATGTAGAGTGAAACAATATGTGTTGTACGCTCTTGGAATTCCAATAATTTAGTAACAATTTCTTCATTGTCTAAAAAGTCATATTTACCCTGAATGTCTTGTGGAGTGGCGCCGGGTGCTGCCTGAAAATCATAATAACACGTTAGGTCGTTTTGACTAAAAATTTCGTACACGGTTTTACAGCCGTTGCAACAAAACTTCTTTTCGTCAAATACTATCTCGTCTTTTTTTATAATTTCATTACCACAATGGAAACAATTTTCTGTGTCCATATAATTTGCTCATTTTACCTGTGACAAAGTTCTTTTATAAATATAAATCAAAATATGATATTTGTCATACATTTTTGTAATTTTGTAAACACATTAAACAAAATCTTATTATGAGTAAATGCGAACAGTGTATTGTGAGGCAATTTAGTTCATTAAAAGCCTTAAATAAAGATGAATTACTTCGCATGGCCGAATGCAAAACATCGTACACTATTAAAAAAGGGGAACCTATCTTTGAAGAAGGAGAAGTAACTAATGGTATTTACTGCATCAAAGATGGCGTTTGTAAACTGTCAAAATTAAGCGACAATGGGAAAGACCAAATTGTAAAATTGGTTAAACCAGGCGAATTATTAGGGCAACGTTCGATGATTAGTGACGAACCTGCGAATTTAAGTGCCGTTGCTTTAGAAGATATGGAAGTTTGTTTTATTCCGAGAAGTGAAGTTATGCAGTTTTTTACGCAAAACAACCAGTTTTCGATGAATGTGATGAAAACGATTTGCGAAGATTTAAAAGGAGCCGACGACCACATGGTAAATATGGCTCAGAAAACCGTTCGCCAACGTTTAGCCGAAACATTAATATACTTAGAAGATACCTTTGGTAAAAACGATGACGGTACCTTACGCATCCAACTATCAAGAGAAGAATTAGCGGGAATGATTGGAACTGCTACTGAAAGTTGTATTCGTTTGCTTTCTGAATTAAATAAATCAGAATATATTGAGTTGATTGGAAAGAAAATCAAACTATTAGATAAAAATAAATTAAAACGATTAACATAAGAGAATCCGCTTAAAAGCGGATTTTTTGTTGGGTGAAATTGTAAGATTTTTATATATTTACGAAAATAATAAAGTATGATGATTATCATACACAATCAGGTTGACAACATTTTAGTATATCAAACAGAAAGTAAACATGAAAGTAAAAGTCCTGACATATTCAATAATTAGTTTTGTATTACTAAACATATGGACCTTGTATTTATTCTTTGATTATTTTACTGAAAAAGAACAAATGTTTCATGGCTTAGGTTTATTTTTTAATTTTGTAAATAGCATGATGTATGCTGTTGGACTTGGCTGTTTTTTGTTAGTCCTCAGATTGGTTATGTTTTTAAAAAACAAATCAAATCCTTTAAAATCAAACTTCATTTATATTCTTTGTGGAATATTTAACTTAAATATTTTCTTTGTTTGGTTGATTTGTATAATCTTAAAGATTTTAGAAATTGGTAATGGAATGTTGGCAAGTTTTGCTTTTGGTTCTTTATTAATTTCAGGTTTTATAATTTCAGATACATACAAATCATGTTTCAAAATAACAAATTGATTGAGAAAAATACCGATTGTATAACCAAATGTTAAGCTGAGGATCTCCCCGATAGAGGAAGACTTTATTCCATACCCACAAAAAAAATCCGCTCTTCAGCGGATTTCTTTTTATTCTGTTGGTCCTTCCCAATTAGAAAAACCACCTAATAAGTTAAAGGTGTTCTCAAAACCTAATTGTTCCATAGCGTTACAAGCGTTGGCACTACGCACTCCAGCCGCACAATACACATAATAGTTCTTCGATTTATCCAACTCCTCTACTCTATAGATAAAACCTTGTCCTTTATATATATCAATATTAAGAGCGCCAGGAATATGACCACCATTAAATTCGTCTTCGGTACGAACATCTAATATAACGCCGTTTTCATCTTGCGAAAACTGGTTCCACCACGTGTTTTGATCTAAGTTTGTCATCTTTATTATTTTTTTTCAAAAGTACTATCAAAAAATACAATTTTAAAACTTTAACAAAAATTTATTAAACATTTGTACATACAAATAAAATAGTTAACTACATTTGTACATACAAATTTTACAACATCAAATGAGAATAGAAGAAATCATAAAACCTAATACTCCTATGGCAATGGAGAAGAAAACATTACTCAATGTAATGTACACTCAAAATGTCATTTCGGAAAAGTTTAATGAGATATTAAAACCATTTGACCTTTCCCCTGAACAATTTAATGTATTACGCATCTTAAGAGGTCAGAAAGGAAAACCGGCTAACATGTGTATGATACAAGAACGCATGATTGCGAAAACCAGTAACACCACACGTTTAGTTGACAAATTGTTATTAAAAGAATTAGTACTTCGAGAAGTTTGCCCAATCAATCGCCGTAAAATGGAAATTACAATTACGGAGAAAGGTTTGAAACTTTTACTACAATTGGATCCTTTAGTAGAAGCTCATGAGCAATCTTTTTCTAAGAATTTGAGTGTTGCAGAATTAGAATTATTAAACGAATTGCTTGAAAAATTTAGAAATTAAAACCCTAAAATTACTATGACAAATTTTATAGAAAATCAGAAATGGCGTTATGCTACTAAAAAATTCGATGCTAACAAAAAAGTATCAGCATCAGATTTAGAAACTTTAAAAGATGCAATCCAATTGAGTTCGTCTTCTTATGGTTTACAATTATATAAAGTATTTATTATCGAAAATCCAGAAGTTAGAGCGCAATTACAGCCAGTTTCTTGGGGTCAATCACAAATTGTTGAGGCTTCTCACCTGTTGGTATTTGCTAATATTGTGGATGTTCAAGACAAACATATTGATGATTATGTTCAAAACATCGCCAATACAAGAGGTTTATCTGTAGAGGATTTAAAAGGATATTCTGATTTTATGAAATCTAAAATTGTTCCGCTTCCTGTGGATAAAAAATCTATTTGGACATCAAAACAAACCTATTTAGCTTTAGCAAACTTAATGAATGCTGCAGCCGAATTAAAAATCGATGTTACGCCGATGGAAGGTTTTGAGCCAGAACAATACAATGAAATTTTAGGATTAAACGCATTAGGATTAAACGCTTCATTAGTAGCAGCTGTTGGATACCGTCATGAAGATGACGCAACACAACACTATGCTAAAGTTAGAAAACCAAAACATGAATTATTTATTACTATTTAATTATAACCATTAACATTTAAAACAATTTTAAACATGAAAAATTTCAAATCAATTGCTTTAGCTCTTGTAGCTTTCGTATCATTTGCAACTAATGCACAAACAAGTAAAAAAGTTGATGCTTCAAAAAGTACTATCAACTGGGTTGGTAAAAAAGTAACAGGTTCTCACGAAGGTACAATTACTTTAAAAGAAGGAACTTTAATTTTCAAAGGAAAAAAATTAGTAGGTGGAAACTTTACAGTTGACATGACTACTATTAATACAACAGACTTAGAAGGAAAAGGAAAAGCAAACTTAGATGGTCACTTAAAATCGGATGATTTCTTTGGTGTTGAAAAATTCCCAACTGCTACTTTAGTTATCAAATCTCTTGGAGAAAAAGGTAATAGCGTTTACGCTGTAACTGCTGATTTAACAATCAAAGGAAAAACAGAATCAATCAAATTTGATTTAACTGTTGCTGCTAATTCAGCTTCAACTACATTAAAAGTAGATAGAACTAAATATGATATTAAATATGGTTCAGGAAGTTTCTTCTCTGACTTAGGAGACAAAACTATCTATGATGATTTTGATTTAACTGTTAAGTTAGCGTTCTAATAATGTGGGAAATATTTGCTATGAAAAACAAAAAGCCTTGAATTTCTTCAAGGCTTTTTTTATTTGATACTTTTTCAACACATACAATAAAAAAAGCTCCGAGTTTCCTCGAAGCTTTCCAATGTTAAGGGTGAAAGACGGGTCTCGAACCCGCGACCTTCGGAACCACAATCCGACGCTCTAACCAACTGAGCTACAATCACCATTTGTTTTGCGAGTGCTTGGATTTATAGTAACAATTCAATATTTGGTAACAATCAAAATATTTTAAGAAACAGTCTTTTATTTATGTGTGTCACAAGTGTGTCACAAATATGAATTACGAATTTAAAAATTTAAAAAAGTTTAAACTATCAAATGGTAGAATGGGAATTTCATTTTTTTACAATGAAAAACGATTTCGTTACTTTAACTCTTCTGTAATTGGCGAAAATTTTAATCCAAATACTTGTGAAGAATCATTAAAGGAAAAACAGCATGATTTATTATATCAATCGTTTTTTATAAAATTAGAAAAAGGATGGCGACCAATTGAAGAAAAAAAGTTAAGGAAAATCAAACCAATTGACATAAAAATAATTGATGCTATTAATTTATGTTATAAAAGCAAAATGAATTTAGAATATAGCAAAAGTTATAAAAAAGACCTAACTATTTCATATAAAAGGCTTAATGATTTTATATCAAATAGAAAATACCAAAATTTATACCTCAGTGATTTTAATATCAATATTGCAAAAGATTTGATAAATTTCACTAGCAACTCAAAAAGAGTACAATTAAACTTTAAAAGAAATTATTCTGCAATGTTATCAGATATTTTTAAAGAATATAAATTTGAAAATCCTTTTCCTCTTATCAAATTAGTTAAAACAGAGGAAGTACTACACAAGCCAATTAAAGAAATTAAGCTTGTATTTAATGAATTAGAAAAATTCAATTCAAATCTTCATTTATGTTGTCTTTTAGCTTACGGTTGTCTTTTAAGACCGCATAGAGAAATTAGAAATTTAAAATGGGATGATTTTAATATAGATTGCACTCAAATTAGTTTAGCTGGAAATAGAAATAAAGGTAAGAAAAATAGAATTGTACCTATTCCATTGTTTGTTCAAAAATATTTAATAAAGGGTAATTCAGGGGATAACATTTTTTCAAATAATGAATATCCTTTTAATGAAGATTATTTTAAAACGCTTTGGAGTAGGTATAAGAAGATATCTAAATTACTTGAACCTGATAATACATTATATAGTTTCAGGCATACTGGAGCAATTAGTGTTTATGAAAAAACAGGAAGCTTAAATAAGTTACAACAAGTTATGGGACATGGTAACATTAGTGTTTCTTTAACTTATTTGAGAGGTCTTGGAGTTAAACAGCTGTCAATTGAGGATATGCCAGACCTATAAAAATTTTCACATTTGATTTATCCCCCCTAAACTGTATAAAGATTGTTTATTTAGGTCTTGGGGGGTATACCAAAAAAACACCCCCAATATGCGCCCTAATTCTGGAGAACCATACAGCTATTCGTATAAATTTAACGATATATATGTTGCACATTTATTTTAATAAACTTGATAATAAATATTTCTTGTAATATAATGATTTTTTACTATCATTGATGAAGTAATACAAATGATAATATTTAATGAAGTGTGTAAATTTCACTATATATACTTAGTGTAAGACTTTTATTTTTTTTTAAGTATTAAAAAAAGATTAAATACTGTTAGCTTTAATGGTACATAGATTCTTCCGAATAAACTTGTATAATTCATTTATTATGTTTACTTCTGTAGCTGAAAAATAAAATCTAGTTTATGGAAATTTTTAGCTCAATTTTTTCTTTTTTTAAAAAGAAAGAAAAATATCCTTATGCACCACTTGTAATTGAAAAAGTTATTTTACCAGCTTTTTTTGATGACAGGAAAATTGATAATGTAAGACGTATTGATGTCGATGAAACAAATCTTAAAGATTATGAACTATTCAATTTCGGAGAAAATTTCGTATTGTATTTTGAAAATGAAATTTCAGCAGATTCAGATAACTATATAAGACAAAACTATACAGATTTAAGAGAACAGTTCTATAATAAAGGTAGAGATTTTTTTTATCTGCCAATTTTATTAGAAAACATTGATTTTGAAATTTTACCAGCTTTAAAATCCACATTTCCCTTTTTATCTGACAACTTCAATAATCTAATTATAGATGAATTAAAAACTACTAGATTTGATTATGATTCTATTTTATTAGATTTTATACATTTCATTGCTTATAAAGGGGATATTTCAAAGGGTTGTATAAGCTCTAATAATGGTTATACAATTGTTGAGCGAAAAAATGGAGAATCAATTGAAAAGTTTTTTGATGGTTATATTGAAAATTTAAACACTAATGATTCATACAGCGGAGTACGATTTTACAGCTTAAAGAAAGATTCTGAAGAAGATGATAATATAAAAAGACAAACTGTAGAAAGTTTAAGTTTCATAAATAATGAAATTGAAAGATTAAGAAAATCGGGGCAATTGGCAATATTAGCACCAAAAATATATGATTTTTTGAAGAAAAATATTGAAGGGGTAATTTACAATAATATTCATCCAATGATTATTTCAGAGGATTACAAAATACTAATTCCTGAATGTAATAACTTGGAAATAAAACTAAGTCATCTAACAAAGGCTATTTATTTATTGTTTTTAAACAGTTCTGAACCAATCAACTTGAAAGAGTTATACTTATATAAAGACAGCTTGTTTAAAATTTATAAAAACATTTCCAATCAAAATTCATTAGATAAGATAAGAGAAACAATTGATGAATTAGTAAAAGAAAATAACGAAGAAATTTATGTTCATATAGCTAGAATTAAAAAAGCCTTTTTAGTTCATTTTTCAGAATTTATTGCTTTTAAATACTACATCACAGGTGAAAAAGGAAAGCCTAAGCAGATACTTTTAGAAAAAGAAATGATAATTTTTGAATGTCCAGAGTTATAACTTGCAAGGTTGCAAAACTTAAAAACAAATAAGTATTAGCAATATTTTTGTAAAAAATTATTTAGTTTTAGTAATAATATTGAGAAGGTCTTTTGGCTCAATTTCAAGTGCATTAGCAATTTTGACTAGGGTTTTCACTGTAGTATTAATTTCAGCACGTTCAATTCGACCTAACTGAACTTTTGATAAATTACAATAATTAGCAAGTTCTTGCTGAGAAAGACTATTTTTCTCTCTCAACTGTCTGATATGAATGCCTAGTTCTTCTAGAAATTGAGTTTCAGAAATTTCCATACTCAAAATTGTAAATAATAAATTTCAAAATGGATTCATATATGATACCATTTTTTTTATATTTGTAAAAAACTAACTTTAACATAAATAAAATGAAAAAAAATATTTTAACTTTATTTGCATTTACATTAGTGGGTTGTTCTTCTGAATCTGATAATGTCTCTTCCAACAGTATTATATCTCCACCAGCATGGATTCAAGGTGTATGGTTGCAGGATAACGGTAACGGAGGGGTTGCAAATAATGGTTATCAATTTACAACTGATGATTTTATTTTGAAAGGTCTTGTAGATTATTCATTTAAAAATCAAATTAACACCAATTTATCAGTGGGTGCAAATTCAACTGTTACAGAAACTAAAACCGACAACAATTATAATGTAAGTATAACTTTATCAACAGCTACTTCTAATTATAATTTTATAAAAATATCTTCAACAAAAATAGAATGGGTTAATGACCCAATGGGAGATTTAGTTGAGACTTTTTATATTAAACAGTAGAAATTATGAACTTTATATTAATTATTATTGGCTGGTTTATTGGTGGATTTATTATAAACTACCTTTTTTACAATGAAGTACCTGATTACCTTGTGGGGAAATCACAAACTGCAAAAGCATTACATATTATATTAAACATAGTTACTGTCATTGCTTTATTATTAAATATTTTTTCATAGCCAAATCACATGAAATTATTACTTCTAACATTTTTGTCTTTTTTTTCATTACAAATGCTTTTTTCTCAAAACATTACGATTGCCGAAAATCACAATGATAAAGCAATAGATGAACTCATGCTCGGAAACAATAAGACAGCACTCTATGAAATAAATCAAGCTTTAAAAATAAATCCTAAAAATGCTAATTATTACTATATTAGAGGCATGATTCTTCAAAAAATGAATGATTTAAACAAAGCGCTAATTGATTATAAAAAAACACTATCTTTAAATTCAAAACATATTGATGCGACAATCAAATGTGCAATTGTTTATGCAAAACTTAACGATAAAACAAAATCTTGTGAATATTTCAAAAAAGCATGTGATTTAGGAGATTCTAAAGCGTGTGAAGGTTACTATAAATTTTGTAACTGAAATTTTTAATTTTAACTACCATGAAAACTACAAAAACTGTAAGAAGCTATAAATATTTGATAATAACAATTTTAAATTTTATAGTCCTTTTTATAGCTAAAATTTATTATGAATATCTCGACAACTTGGATAATCCATTTGTATTTAGTGGAGATGAAAGAGAAAGTAATTTTTATCGGGAAATTAACTCAAAGCAAGATATTTTGGCAAATATTTTAATGATTTCAGTTATATTATCATTAATAATAATCATAAAAAAAATTAAAGATTTCAAATTAGGGATAGAAAAATTAATACTTGGGATTTGGTTTATATATCTAATCACTATGATGGTTGAATTTTTAAACTTTCAGACTGGGGATATAGCTTATCGTATTTGCAAAACTTATTTTTTTAATTATTTACTTTTTATACCTCATTTATTCATAATATACAGAAAAACATTTATTGGAGAAATTATTGACCTTTCTAATGAAATAATTAATAAAGAAGAAAAGAAATTTTCAAACAGTTTAGAGGACTTAAAAAAATTATTAGAACTGGGGCAGATTAGTGAACAAGAATTTAACTCTAAGAGAGAAACAATATTAAAAAAGAAAATAGAGACAGAGATAAAATTAACTGAGGAATATAAATTGCTCGAAAAAACCAAAAATACTGGATTAATAAACGAAGATGAATTTAAGTTCAAATTTTTCAATCTAATAGAAAAAAAATACCATGAATCACTATGACAAAATCAATAAAAATAATATTAGCAATTATACTTTTTTTATGTGTATTGAACATGCCTTATGGATATTATCAATTTGTTAGACTGGCATGTGTTTTAGGGTTTTCTATATTGGCTTATAATTCATATAAGAATGATAATGATTTTACTAATGTGATTACGTATGTTTTTTTAGTACTTGTTTTTCAGCCATTCAATACTGTAGGGTTGAACAAAATAACCTGGAATATAATAGATGTTATTGTTGGAATTGGACTACTGATGAGTTTAAAAAAGGACAACACAAAACAAAATTAATTTTTATGAATTTAATTAAGCATACAAAAATATTTGTCATTTTATTAACTTTTATTTCATGTAATAATAAAGGAAATGACTCATTTTCTTCAGACTCAGAATCTCAATTTGAGTCAAATGTTAATGAAAAAGTTGAAAATTCAAAATTTGTTTATGCCGTTTTTACTGTTGAAGAACCAGAATTAATTATTAAAAAAGAAGAATATTATTCTGAAGACCCATATGATTTAAGATTAAAATATAAAGATGTTTATGATGTAGAATTAAATAAAGTGTTTTACAAATCTGAAATTCAAGAAATATATAGGTATAATGAAGACATCAAATATAAAATTCTTGACGATTTTCAGAATGAAGTAAATAACCAATTAATATTAAAAAAATCTGTTTACAGTAATAATTTATGGATTAAATGTAAAGATGACGCACTTAGAGATTTGTTTAAAAATTATGAATTTAAGATTATTGACAGGGAAGTAAATTCATTTGATTCATATAGTGAAGCAAGTAAATCAAAAGAAACATTTTAATTCAAAATTATGAAAAAAATATTATCATTAATAGTCTTTACATTGTTAGTTTCATGTAAAACAACAACAGAAAAATGTGTGGATAAATTAATTGAAGAAGAGGGTTATTCTTATGAAGAAGCTTGTGATGAATGTGAATATATGCGAGATTCAGAAGCTAGATATGATAGAAATTAGCATGATATTCTCACGACCAAAAATAAAGAAACCAACTTTTTATGAAGAATTATATTATATTAATTCTGAACAGGAATTGGTTTGTAGATTTTCTTCCTATTCTATAATTAAAAAAGAGTTTAAAAAAATTGGGGTAGATACAGACGGAGCTACAATTGAAGAATTAATGGCTCAAATTAGCTTGATGTTTTTGGAAGGATATACTTCTCAACTTGAAGAAGACCCTTACTATTCGCTAGGTCAATTTAAGCAAACGGAGTTCTATAAAATTCGTTATGTGCTTTTAAGCCATCTCAAAGAAGTAGGCTTTTATCTTTATGATTATAAAGAAGAAATTATGCCTGAAAAAATTAAAGCATTTTATAAAAAAAATAAACAAGTGATTAAATGAGATACCTGAAATATTTAAAACATTGGATAGCAATTCATCCTGTAAGAAGTTTAATATTATTATTGTTTTTAATTCTTTTTTTTACAATTTTATTTTACTTTAGAAAAGAAATTAAAAGTAAATTATCAAATTATAAATTACAATTCAAATTAAATAGAAAGTTAAAATATTCAATTATTTTGATAGCTTTATTTTCAGCTCTAATTGTTTCATTTTTTTACTTTAAAAATAATAGAAGTAACCGAATATTTTCTGAAAACACTTATATTTCAAAAACTAAACACCTGTTTGGAATAGATATTTCTCATCATAATGGAGAAATTAATTGGGATGAAGTAAAAAAATCAAAACATCCTATTAAGTATGTATTTATTAAAGCTACGGAGGGCAAAAAATTAATCGACAAAAGATTCCATTATAACTGGAAAAATGCTAAAGAGAAAGGTTATTTGGTTGGAGCCTATCACTTTTATAGACCTAATGTGAGTTCTGAAATTCAATTTAACCATTTCAGCTCAACAGTTGAATTAGAAAAAGGAGATTTGTTGCCTGTTTTAGATGTTGAAAAAGAAAGTGGCTTTGGGAAAAACAATTTAATTAAAGGAATACGAAATTGGATTAATTTATGTGAGAGTAAGTATGGTGTTAAACCAATTATATATACTGGTAGAAAATTTTATGAGCTGTTTTTAAAAGATGAATTTTCAGATTGTCCTCTTTGGATAGCTTCATATTCTTCCGAGGGCAATATAAAAGAAATAGAATGGGATTTACATCAATTTACTGAAGATGTCATTATAAAAGGTGTGCCCGAAAATGTTGATGGAAATAACTTTAAAGGAGATTTTCTCAAATTAAAAAGCGATTATTGTATTAAATAGTATTTTTATGGAAGGAAGACATTTTGCGGTATTAACATCAATATCTTTGTGGAGTTTGACTTATTTAATTGCCTTCATAATTATTACAAGTAAATTATCAAAAGACAATCTGTTTTCCAAAATAGCATCTAAATTTAAAATTTATTGGACTGTTTTTTATATTTCAATTCTCTTCCCTTTTTTAGCTGGAGTATCATATAATATTGGAGGTAGTATGGAAAAAGGTAATTCAATAGCATGGGGATGTTATATTGAAATTTTTTTTAGTGGGGCAGTATTTTTATGGTTATTATCGGGAATTGTACTTTTTCTGATAATGATTTTAGGATTTTTTAATCCAAAAAAATTAAGATTTGATAAAAGAAAAGACTTATTTTTCGCTTATATTTCAATTCAATCTTATGCATTTTTAATGATTATTATTTATATCATTTGCATAGGCTATTTTTCAGGTGAACTTAGTGGAAAAGATAGCTCATGTTTGTAAAAATTAATTCAAATTTAAATGATGAATAAAAAAATTTTTCAAGTAATATTTATTACAACACTTATATTAGGATGTAACAGTAACAGTAATTCATCGAAAAGTAATGAGATAGAACTAATAGAAAAGGATTTAGAACTAAGAGAAAAAGAATTAAATCTAAGAGAAAATGAGCTTTTATTAAATAGTCAAATTTTATCTGATGAAAAAGAATCTTTATCCTCTATTTACGATAAAGTAAAAAAGGGTGTTTATCTAATTTACACAAAAAATAACGAGGGTATTTCTCAAGGGTCAGCTTTTATAATTGATAAAAGTGGTATTGCAATAAGTAATTATCATGTATTTAAAGATGCTTCATCTGCCATTGCAATTAATGATGAAGATGATGAATTTATGATTACAGAGATTATTGATTATGATAAAGATAAAGATTATATAATTTTTAGAATTGGAAATTCGGATAATATAAAATATCTAAAGTTAGCAACTAACACTCCTAAGATTGGTGATGAAGTTTTTACAATTGGTAACCCAAAGGGATTAACTCAAACCTTGTCTACTGGGATAGTTTCTAGCTACAGAGATGGTAATAATTTTATTCAAACTACAGCAGAAATTACACATGGTAGTAGTGGTGCGCCATTATTTAATAAATATGGGGAAGTAATTGGAATTACAACTAGTGGAATTGGAGAAGCCAATTTAAATTTCGCCTTGAATATAAATTCAATAGGCTTAGAAAATTCATTAAATTTTACAGAAAATTCTAACAAATCATCCAACCTGTCAAAAAATGAATTAATAAAATTTATAAAAAAATATTATGAAACAATAAGTCAAGAAAATTGGGATAGGTTAAATCAGCTTTATTCAAGTAATATAAATAGATTTTATGATAAATTTAATATAATAAGTTCTGAAGCAATTGACTTAGCAAAGGGATATAAATCAACTTTTAAAATTTTAAATACTTCATATAAAATTAGAGAGGAAACTATATTTTTTAATAGCTCATCTAAAGGTACTGAAATTAGTTTTATTTTGGATTATTCAATCCAAAGACAAGACAAATCAAAACCAAAAAACTTCACTCTGAACATTGTGATGGTATTAGATAACAAAAATCAAATAAAAAGTATTTATGAAAATATACTGGATAAAAAATAATATGAGCATGAAATACATCAATTTAAAAATTTTAATAATTATATTGTGTATAAGTTTAATTTTTATTTCTTGTAAAGAGACTAACAACACGAATGATATTGAAGAAACAACTTTAAAAAAGGAAAATGAACTATTAAGAAAGGAAAATGAGCTTTTGAGAAAAGAGGAAGAATTAAATCAAAAAATAGTAATTGAAGAATCTCAAGCAAAACAATCTGAAAGAACAGATAATCTTAATTTTTTAAAAACATTAAATGGTATATATCCAAACGATGTTAAGTTATTAGAAAATTCTTCATTAACTCAACGTCTTAAAATTCTAATTGGAAATGAACGTTATAACTTTTTAATTGAAAATTGGGCAACTGAAATACCTATGGTTTTTTCAAATAATATTTTTGTAACAGAAGGTTGTCAAGCACATAATTGTAGTTCTACAAATTTTATCATTGTATATGATTTTTCTAAAGATATTATGTATGCTGGTATTAGAGAAGAAGAAAACATTCAAACTTTTTCTGAAGATGGAAGCAATTCAATAAAAATTAATGAATGGAAAAAATAATAATTAATAGTAAAAATAATTGTTAAAAATGTTAAATATTGGATTAAAAAAACATCTTGAATCACATAATAAATTATCAGAATTTTGTAAACCTTTCACTAATAGTATTTTCCCTGAATGTGAAATTGATGTTATTCTAGACGAAACTTACAAATTTTTTTATCACCAATTTTTGCCTAATTGTAAACTAACTGTGTTTTTAGTTTTGGAAAGAGATTTAAGTAGCACTGTTAATTTTGGTTCTGCAAAAATTAATGTTAAATGTTATGTTGAAAATAAATCAAACAAAAGTTATTTTTATTACGAAGTTAAACCAAAATATTTATCAAGTAATCAATTTCTTAATGAACTCAAATTAAACCCTACATTTAAAGAATTTCATATTTATCATAATATTATGAACTCTTGGAATGTTATTGATGATAAATACCGAAATTTTGAGATGAATTTTAATGGTAACAGTATTCATAAAGTTATAAGTCCATACAATTTAGATTTTAAAGAAAATAAGTTTTCTATAATTCCAGCTTTAATAAAATATGAAAATAATAGTAATCTGAACTTCCAAAAAAGATATGATTTTTGTATAATAATATCATATTCCGAATTTGATTTTATACCACAGGATGAACAAGATGTTGAAGATGTATTTTTATTTTTTGAAAAGTTCAGTGTTTTTTCAGGAGACAAGGAAATTAGTCGAAAAATAATAGAAAATAAAGAAGGTAAATTTGGATTTGAAGACAAACGTTTTTCAATTGTACAATCAACTCAAAATAATAATGTAGGTTTTTTTAAAGATTTAGAAAACCCAAAAACAAAGGAAGTTACAATTTCATACAGAGTTGGTCAAAAAAATTTTAATACAAAAATTGATAGAGATGAAATTAATAATATTATAGAGTTATGGTTGCTATTTGAGAAATTATCAAATTTAACAGATTTTAAACCAGATATGTGGAAAGATTAGTTTAAATATTCCGTTAATTATTTTGTTAGCAATATGGGTAAAACCCTCATCACTATCTTTAATTGCATCAAAACCTAAACTAATTTTAGAAAATGTTTATTTTCAAATCTGAATATAAAATATACGAAAAATCCAAAAGAGATATCAATGAAGATTATTTAATTTGCCATTCAAATAAATTTTATGCTGTTCTAGATGGTGTTGGTGGAAATAGAAACGGTCAGATAGCTTCAAAATTAGTTGGAGAAACTATAAAAGAATCACTTTTAAAATCTAAGTCTATTGATGAAGCGATTGAAGAATCAGAAAAAAAGTTAAGTTCTTACAAAAGAAAGCATCCTTCTTCAGAACGAATGGCAACAACAATTGCCGTTGCTGAAATATTAGAAAATAGTATTCTAGTATCTTGGGCTGGAGACAGTCGAGTTTATCAATTTCGTAATGGGAAAATTATATTCATGACTAAAGACCACACTTGGGTAGCAGAAGCAGTTAAAAAAGGTGTTTTAAGCTCCGTGGAGGCACTTTTTCATCCAAGAGCTAATGAAGTAACAAAATCAATAAAAGATAGCTCAAAACCTGTAAAATTAGAACAGATTTTAATAGACGATATTCAACCAAATGATTACTTTTTAATTTGTACAGATGGCATTACAGAATCGTGGATTGATTCGGCTTTAGAAGAGCTGTTTTCTAAATTTAATTCATCAAATGATATAATTCAAGAATTAAAAAAATGCTGTGAAACATTTTCAGAAGATAATTTCACAGCAATTATATTTAAAATTGAATCAATCTCTCGTTTTTAAAAGACTACTTTTTTCCATACTTTAATTCATTATACCACAATGCATCTCTATGTATTTTGTAATACATTTTGGAATCACTTACAGTGTAATGTACATAAGTTTCGTCAATATGTGTTATTCTTGGATTTAGTTGAATTTTTTCCACATCACAATACAAAAGATTTTTGAAAAGTCTAAAATTTGCATCTCTTTCAAAGTCGCTTAAACTTGGTTCCAAATACCAAATGTAATTTCCGCTGGAGACAATTACGCTTTGAAGCCATTCGACATCATTACAATCGGGATGAGGTTCATTTATTAATTCTGAAACTTCTCCTCTTACACCTTGTGTAAGTAATTCCTCAATGAATAAGTAATCTTTCTGTAATACTAATCCATTAGCAATAAGAACTTTTTGTTCAAATTCTTCAAGTTGAAAAGGTGGCGAACTCATTTCAGCAGTCATTAAAATATTTCCATTTGTAACTCCTGAAAAATTGTGTTGTGTTGAAAATTTCTCTATACTATCAAATTTCTCTACAACACTTGAAACTTTTATAACAAGAGTTGAAAAAACAATTTTTTGAATATCTAGGTCGATGTATGTAATCATAAAATATCTATAAGGCTAATTATGTGAATAAAAATTAAAATATACTAGTTAATAATTAAGGAAACTTTCTTTGATTCTATTTAGTTGATATGGATTCTAACTAACATTAGTATAAATACTTATAAAGTAAAAAAGTATTAAAATTAAAAAAATATTGTTAGTAACAAGCAAGTTTTTTATTTAACTCACTTCTCGATAATCCGTTACGAACTTAGACTTTTCAATGGTTAGATTTGGAGCTACTCCAAATAAATCAATAAATTTATTATCCATAAAATCTTTAAGTTCCTCCACATGACTGACAGTCGTAATCAAGCAATCATGTAATGTGAAGACAGGAACTTTACCTTTATGAATCTTGTCATACTCCCTAGCTATTTTGTCAATCATTGTTTTCGCTTCAAATTGAAAAGTACAATAAGCTATTTTTTTGTGTCGTTCTTTTGGGTCTCCATTATTATTGTCGATATTTTTAAACTCATTTATAAAATAAAGGACTTGAGGAAATATAGAACCAAAAGCAAGTTGTTCAAATTTATAAATACTAGTTTTAGCAAAAAGCATTGACAATAGCCTTTTCTTTGCAAACTTCACCAAGTCTTTCATGTCGCCATCAAAATAATAACCAAATTGCTCTTTAAATGCGTGATTGTAATACTTCATCACTTTTTCAAAATTGTAACCCTTTGAAGTATAAACTTCTTCTTTAAAGATTCTATCAGCAAACCGTTCGTAGAGGTGTTTATTTAAAACTAAATCGCCAAAGTCGTCAACCTCTTTATTTACTTGGTATACAGGCATTTTTTCTAACATATAAATGATAGAATTATCATACTGAAATTCATCTGAAACGTAAGTCAGACGATTAGCTAGATAGTACTTCATAATCAAAAACAGGAAAAATGGTATTGCCGAGCTGATGTCGACTTCGGCTAGAAATTCCCCATCATATTGTAGATGATTTCTAGCATTTTTTGATAAACGTGTAATGTTAGAATGAACCCTCCCATCAGTCTTTGGTTTTAATGTTAATTTGGTATCTCCATTCATTATTTTGATGATACTTTTAGCGTTTCTAAGACGTTTTTCTTTATCAAATATTTCGTTTATACGTTCCATTGCTAAAGAAGGCTCATAAATTCTTAATTTACCATAATTAAAATATTTCAATAAGAAATAATAATTTAACCTTACCATTTCATTAGTAGTTTTTTTTAGTATTATTTCATTTATTTTTCTTAAAAGAGATTTATCTGTAATTTCATAAATCTCTAATTCACTGTCGGAGTAATATTTCGGGAGTTTGTAACCAAATGGCTTGCCTTTTTCATATCTTGCCCCCCTTAGAACAGCTCCGTTATTGGGGAAGTTTTCAGTTAAAAATTGTATATGTTTATTATATATTCTGTTAAATTTTTGAAGATACTTAGAACTCAATCTAGTATAATTTGAAGATTTATTGCTTTGGTACAAAATCACAAAATGAATGACCAAGTAAGCAAAGTCAGTATTGAACTTGAAATCGGGATTGTATTTGTTTAATAAATATTCAAGGTTTAAATTCTTTGGTTTTAGGATATAATATGCTTTCATTTTTACGATATTTTTAGACAAAGCGATGCCTACGATGTTAAAAACACCGCTAAATCTTATAAGTTAAATTTTAATTTATTAAATTGGAAACTAGCTTAAAAAGCTAATGATAAAGCATAAAAAGTCAATACACTTTGAAGCGACAACGAATAAATACAATTGTTAAAGGAATTTTGCAGTAAAAGAACACACTGCTAGGAAAACAGACAGTTTTAGTCATAAATACGTTTTTCTTTTAGTTAAAAACTCACATCTTTTTTCCACCTTACATACGTTAACGCAGGTTGGCATAGGATAAACCTAACTCTTGATATTTTTTACAAAATTACAAAAAAATACTGAAATAGGCAAGTATAAATGACTAAAAATGAACGCATACCGAATATCGACAGTAAATAAACTCTAAAAATAACTAATAAAATAAGTTTTAAAACTTTGAAAAGTGTGCCAAAAGTGTGCCAAGAAAATAGGAAATTTGACTTTTTTTTTATACTTTTATATAAATATTAATCAGACACTTCTTAAATAAGAAACCGTTCTTTTAAATTTTGTAAGTTATTGGAAATATGCGTATTAACTACAATAAAAAAAGCTCCGAGTTTCCTCGAAGCTTTCCAATGTTAAGGGTGAAAGACGGGTCTCGAACCCGCGACCTTCGGAACCACAATCCGACGCTCTAACCAACTGAGCTACAATCACCATTTGTTTTGCGAGTGCAAATATAGGGGTTTACTTCTATCTTGCAAAGATTTTTTTTACTTTTTTACTACAATTTTATTTCAAATCGCCTAAGCTATTGACAGCCAAATATCTTTCAGTAGTAAAACCTTCTGCATACTCTACTCCTACTAACCTTCCAAGGTCTTGAGCACGATATTTTACACTATCTAAAAAGTTTTTTGAAGTAATTGGTGAAACCGGTTCTTTTGAATTTGGATCATAAAACTGCGAACCATAAGCCAACACAGAATCCATTTTTTTATCCATAAATTCCGAAATATCCACCACAAAATCAGGTTCAATATTTTGCCATTGAATATAATGATACACTACTTTTGGTCGCCATGCTTCTTGCGCTTCGCCATTTAACTCGGTTTTAATTTGGCGTAAACCTGATAGAAAACAAGCATCGCTAACTAATTTACTTCCTTTTCCATGATCAATGTGTCTATCTTTAACGGCGTTACACAAGACGATTTCAGGTTGGTATTTGCGAATCATTTCAATTACTTTCAATTGATGTGCTTCATCATTTACGAAAAAACCATCACGCATATCTAAATTATCACGCACCACAACTCCTAAAATCTCTGAAGCCTTAGCCGATTCCGAATTACGAATTTCCACCGAACCACGAGTTCCTAACTCACCACGAGTTAAATCGATAATCCCGACTTTCTTTCCAAGGCTAACTTCTTTGGCAATCGTGCCGCTACAACCTAATTCTACATCATCTGGATGCGCTCCAAAAGCTAATATATCTAATTTCATTTTTAGTTTATAAGTTTATCGTTTAAGAGTTTAAAAGGTTTTGGAAACTAAAATATTTCTCATGGTCATGGATTTGTTTTCTGTTTCAATAAATTCCTTTTCAGGATTGCTGTCTTTTGTGATGCCACAACCTACGTAAATAGTTACAACATTATTTTCTACTTCTAAACAGCGTAAATTTACGAATAAATCGGTTTGATTGTCTTTATTGTATTCACCTAAAAATCCCGCGTAATATTTTCGATTATAACCTTCATTTTTCAGAATAAAATCGATGGCTTGTACTTTGGGTAAACCACAAACCGCTGGTGTTGGATGTAACGCTTTTATCAAATCATTCGCTTGAAAATCAGGAGTTAATTCACCCGAAACAAACGATTTTAAATGCGCTAAATTTCCAGCTTTAACTGTTTTAGCATCAGAAACAATAAGATTATTTATTTTATCTTTTACTTTAGTTACAATATAATCCGTTACAAATTGTTGTTCTTCGATTTCTTTGGTGGCCCAAATTACATTTTCCGAATACAATTGTGTTCCTGCTAAAGCCACCGTTTCAAACTGATTTTGATTGATTTTTACTAATTGCTCTGGCGTAGCTCCCATCCATAAACCAATTTTAGGATGAAAAAACAAATAGCGAAAAGCCGTTGGATAAGTTGAAATCAAGCTCTGAAAGGTTTCAATAATTGAAATTTGCTCTTTTAAAACTATTTTTCGAGACAAAACTACTTTATCAAATTGACCTTGTTGAATAGCCAAAACTCCTTTTGAAACTAAATCTTCAAAAGCCTCTTTTTGATTACTTTCAGAAGTGAAATTTTCAGTAGATTTTTTCTCTAAATTTTCAAGATTTCCTTGTGAAAAGGTATTCCCTTCAAATGGAATTATTACTTGATTTCCTTCATGAAAAGGCATAAAAACAAATCCGGCTTGACAGATGAAATCAATAATTTCATCATTTTGTTGTACCAGTAAATTCCAAACGTTTTCATTAGGTTTTACATAGCAAACAAACGATTTTTGTTGCGAAAATAAAGCTTGTATTTCTTCAAAAACTTGCATTATTGTCTTCTCGATAATACCATATTGGTTAATTTACAAAGCGAAATTAACTTTCCGTCTTCGTCTACAATTCTAATTTCCCACAAATGAATACTTGCACCTTTATGAATGATTTTTGCCGTAGCTGTTACCATTCCTTCTCTTTTACTTTTCAAGTGATTGGCAGAAATTTCGATACCACGAACTTCTTGCTTTTCTGGATTTACAAACATTAAAGAAGCGGCACTTCCAACACTTTCAGCTAAAGCTACTGTTGCTCCTCCATGCAATAATCCCATTGGTTGATGCACTCTTGGATTTACTGGCATAGTTGCAGTTAAGAAATCTTCACCAGCATCAGTATAAACAATATCTAAGGTATTCATTAAAGTATTTTTGCTCCAATCGTTACACAATTGCAACATTTTTTCTCTATCAAACATCATAACTTTATTTTTTGTAAAATTAATCATTCCGAATAGAATATTTCAACAGATTTAACGTTTTAATAGTTATTTTAATCCATTTTTGATTTTATAGATTTAAAATTAATATTTACATTTACCAAAATTACATTATTCATGAGTCGTTTATTACTTTTAATACTAATTGGATTTGCCGTTTCATTAACTTCTTGTAGAAACGATTTTGAATTTGAATCTAAAACAGGTGGTTTAGAATTTTCAAAAGATACGGTGTATTTGGACACTGTTTTTACTAATATTGGCTCGAGTACTTATACGTTGAAAGTGTACAATAGAAGTAGTAAAAACATTTCAATTCCATCACTTAGATTAAAAGATGGAACAGCATCAAAATACCGTTTAATGGTAGATGGAATGGCGGGGCAAGTGTTTGAAAATGTTGAAATTTTGGCAAAAGATAGTATGTATATTTTCGTTTCGGTTACTGCCGAGGTTGCCGACGCTAATCCTTCCGATTTTCTATATACCGATAAAATTTTATTTGGAGATGAAACCAATCCGAATCATCAAAAAGTGGAGTTGGTTACTCTAATTCAAGATGCTTATTTTATTTATCCTGGAAGAGTTCAAAATCCAGATGAAACCTATACTTATGATGAATTAAATTTGGGTGTCGATGGAGATGGAAATCCTATTTCAATACGAGGTAGATTTTTGGAAGAAACTCATCCAGTAAATGGAAACGAATTGCATTGGACTAACACCAAACCTTATGTTGTTTACGGTTATGCCGCTGTCCCATCGAATAAAACACTTGTCGTAGATGCAGGAGCAAGAGTACATTTCCATGCCGAATCAGGATTAATTGTTGCAAATAATGCATCTATTCAAGTTAATGGTAGTCCTTCAACTACAGCAGCTTTAGAAAATGAAGTTATTTTTGAAGGCGATCGTTTAGAACCCAATTTTTCTGAAGTTCCTGGTCAATGGGGAACTATTTGGTTTTCACAAGGAAGCACAAATAATCAAATTAAAAATTTAACTATAAAAAATGCAACTGTTGGAATGTTAGTTACCGGAAACGATGAAACTTCTACTCCTACTTTAAATATCGAAAACACACAGATTTACAATTGTTCAAATGTGGGTATTTTAGCCCGAGATGGAAATATAGAAGGAAGAAATGTTGTTATTAATAATTGTGGCCAAATTTCATTTGCAGGAAGTTATGGTGGAAGTTATGAATTTACACATAGTACATTTGCAAATTATTGGCCATCACCTAATCAATCCGCTGTATTATTGAGCAATGAAAATGATGGCAATACACCTACCACATTATCAAAAGCAAATTTTAATAATTGCATTATTCATACTTCAAGTAATTTTGGTATTATATTGGAAAAAACAAATCAAAATTTTAATTACAAGTTTGATAACTCATTAATAAAGTTTGCCGATTTTAGCAATCAATTTATCAACAATGAACTTTATGATTTTTCTAATATCAATTTATTTGATACTTGCTTAATTGCAAGAAGTTCGACTAACAATAATCCTGATTTTAAAGATGCTAGAAACAATAAATTGATTATAGGAGAAAACTCAGCTGCAAAAGGAACTGCAGATAACACCTACTCTACTTTTAATGATATCTTAAACAATCCAAGAAGTAATCCTTCAGATATAGGAGCTTACAATTGGACCACTTTCGATTAACGAAACAAGTGTTATTATTATTTTGATTGTTCTATTTTTTAGAATAAATTTGCAACTTCAACAACAACAAAATGTACTGACAAGTCGAGACTTGTCCCTACAAATAAAAACACAACTACAATGATTCATTTCTTCGGAAACCAATCCAACACGGTTTTTGCGGTTCAAACGCAAAACGAGATTTCATCAGAAGACATCAACAAATTAAATTGGCTTTTTAGCAACGCACATAAAATAGAAAAATCCGTATTGTCGGATTTTTTTGTTGGACCACGTGCCGCTATGATTACGCCTTGGAGTACAAATGCGGTAGAAATTACTCAAAACATGGGAATTTCAGGTATTATTCGTATCGAGGAATTTGAAAAAGTAGCTGCCGATTTTAATGATTTCGATCCAATGCTTTCACAAAAGTATTCGGAGTTAAATCAAGAAATATATACGATTAATATCCAACCAGAACCAATTTTAGATATTGAGGATATTGACGCATACAATAAATCAGAAGGTTTAGCATTAAGTCAAGAAGAAGTGGACTATTTGAATAATCTATCCACTAAATTAGGAAGAAAATTAACTGATTCTGAAATTTTTGCTTTCTCACAAGCGAATTCAGAACACTGCCGTCACAAAATTTTCAACGGAACTTTTGTGATTGATGGCGAAGAAAAACCAACTTCTTTATTCAAATTAATCAAAAAAACGTCAGAAACAAATCCCAACGATATTGTTTCGGCTTACAAAGATAACGTAGCTTTTGTAAAAGGTCCGAAAGTAACACAATTTGCTCCAAAAAGCGCCGACAAACCAGATTTCTACCAAGAAAAAGAATTTGATTCGGTACTTTCTTTAAAAGCAGAAACACATAATTTCCCAACAACAGTAGAACCTTTCAATGGAGCTGCAACCGGTTCAGGAGGCGAAATTCGTGACCGTTTAGCAGGTGGACAAGGTTCGTTACCATTAGCAGGAACTGCAGTTTACATGACTTCTTACTCACGTTTAGCAGAAGAACGTCCTTGGGAAAATGGAATGAATGAAAGACCTTGGTTGTACCAAACTCCGATGGATATTTTAATTAAAGCTTCAAACGGAGCTTCAGATTTTGGAAATAAATTTGGGCAACCTTTAATTACAGGTTCTATTTTAACTTTCGAACATGAAGAAAACAATCGTAAAATTGGTTACGATAAAGTCATCATGCAAGCGGGTGGAATTGGTTATGGAAAATTAGATCAAGCAATTAAAAAGAAACCTACTGCTGGCGATAAAATCGTTATTTTAGGTGGAGAAAATTATAGAATTGGAATGGGTGGAGCTG
>NZ_CALBSN010000163.1 GCF_937967675.1 uncultured Flavobacterium sp.
TGTTCTAATGGCGAGCAAAACAAATATGCCGGAATTGGAGCTACCGTTTTCTTCACTGCCGTAATGGCTTTTATTGCGAGTGCTTATGCGCTTTTTACTGTTTTCGACAATGCTTTTATTGCCATAGCTTTCGGACTAGTTTGGGGTTTGCTGATTTTTAATTTGGATAGATTTATTGTTTCTACCATAAAAAAAAGAGACAGCTTTTTAGATGAATTCATTCAAGCCACTCCTCGAATTGCATTAGCAATTATTATTGCTATCGTAATTTCAAAACCTTTGGAAATCAAAATCTTCGAAAAGGAAATCAATACGGTTTTATTGAAAGAAAAAAACGAAATGATGTTGGCCAACAAAAAACAAGTAGCCAATTATTTTCAATCCGATTTAGATAAAAACAAAGTGCAAATTGATAGTTTAAAATCGGATATTCTTAAAAAAGAAAAAGAAGTAAATGATTTGTATTCGGTTTACATCACCGAAGCTGAAGGAACTGCTGGAACTAAAAAGTTAGGCAAAGGTCCGGTTTATAAAGAGAAACGTGAAAAACACGATGCTGCCTTGCAAGACTTATCTATTTTAAAAACTACTAATCAAGCAAAAATCGCCGATTTAGAAACCAAAAACAAAACCCTTGAAGCCGATTTAGATAAAAAAGTCACCGAAACCCAACCTATTATTGAAGGTTTCGACGGATTAATGGCGCGAATTAATGCGTTGAACAAATTGCCTTTCTTACCTTCATTTTTTATTATGTTATTGTTTTTAGCGATTGAAACTTCACCCATTATTGCGAAATTATTATCACCAAAAAGCGAATACGATTTCAAACAAGAAGATAACGAAATGGGCATCAAAAACATGTTAGCACAAAACCGTTATCAAAGCGAATTACAAAAGAAAACCGATGCCGAAATTTACGACAAAGTCTATGCCGACATCAAAGAAGATAAAGAACTATATAATTACAAAAAGAAAAGTGCCACGGAATTACTAAAACTCCAAGCGGATGGTTTTGTAGAGAAACAGAAAAAATCGATGTAAAATAGCCATTAGGCAAAAGAAAAAAGGCAATAGTTTAACTTACTATTGCCTTTTTTGATTTATAATCTAGGACTTATAAAAACTTCAAAATTTCTGATTTTAATCTATCGTATTCTCCTTGAAGAATTAATCCGTTATCCAATAATTTTTTATAATTCTGAAGTTTAGCAAACAACTCGTCTTGTGTTAATTGCGCTAACCCTTTTTCTTCTGAAATTGAAGCTTCTACTTCCGTGTCACGAATCACATCATTTGGAGTAGGCATTAACTCAGCAAAATGAGTCACTTCTTCTGTTTGCATTTCCTCAACTACTTCTTGAACTGGGGTTTCCGTTTTAACTTCTTCAACAATTGGAGTAGTTAGTTTTGGATTTTTCAACAAATCCAGTTGTTCTTTTGCGTAAGTATATAATTTTCTTGCTTGATTTTTTGGCAAATAATCAACCGTATGTGTTAAATCAGAATTAGTAGTAAATGTAAAATCAGCTCCTAAAATACCTTCTTTTACAAACGAACCAGAGATGTCATCCCAATCGTAATCAATGAATTCCATTGATAATCCTAAATTCTTAGGTTTACATAAAATGATACGTTTGTTTGTTACCACAATGCTATCTGGAAAAATAGTTACCGCTGGTTTTTTTTGAACAGCAATGTAGCCTACTTCTTCGTTCGACATTAAAAGATTCTCCAATTTAGCTGTGATTTTTTCAATAGCTTTTGGATCTTGATCTTCGTTTAATATTTTTTTTAAGTTGTCTATCATGATAGTTACTTTGAATTTTCATTTAATAGCACAAAAGTAATGCCTAATTTTCTAATTCTTGAATTTCTTGTTGTACTTTTTTCGTTAAACTTTTGAAAACAAGTTCGTAGGAATGATTAATCAATTCGCACATCATTTTATCGGAAACATCACCGTGAAAACGAACGGTATTCCAATGCACTTTACTCATGTGATAACCAGGTTCTATGGATTCATATTCCGCTCTAAGTTCCAAAGCGCGTTCTGGATCACATTTTAAATTTAACGACGGTGTTCCTTTTTCCCATTCGGATAATGAGGTTAAGCAAAACATTTTTCCACCTACTTTAAATACCAAAGTATCTTCATCAAACGGAAAATGTTCAGTGACACCTTTTTTAGATTGGCAGAATTCGTATAGTTGTTGGATGTCCATTTTGATGATTACTTTTCAATTTTATACAAAATAGGTTTTGATGGTGAAGCATCATTTTCAAACGAAGCGAATTGTAAATTCAATAAATAACTCCCGTCTTTTATTTCTTCATTAACGTAAATCATTTCCGTAATCGTACAATTGAATCGAGCATCTTGATTGACTTGATTCACATCTTTTACATTCCAAAACGCTTTATGTGCTAATAATTTTCCTTCGTCGTGTTCTTTGTCGACACTTGGCAAATCGACAAGCAAATGTTGAATTCCTTTTTCTTTAATAAAAATCGCAGCAGCTTCTTCCAAATAAGGAGGATTTGTATTGGAATAATTCAGATGCTTTTTGCTTTCTGAATTTGGCAATGTTCTGATGATGATTGCTTCTGGCGAATTTCCTCCCAATGCTGATTCAATTTGCTCTTTTGTAATAACTAAATCTTCTCCAACAGCTTTTGGTTCAACCGAAATCAATTCTGCAGTAAAGAAAAACTGCTTTAAACATTGATTTAT
>NZ_CALBSN010000164.1 GCF_937967675.1 uncultured Flavobacterium sp.
AGAATGGTTGTTCTCAAGAATGCAAAGACAAATGCATGTCACAATACGATGAAAACGGAAAATACATCGGAGATGCAGCACACGTTCACGGACCAAATTGCAACCATGGTGATCACCAAGAAATCATCAACATGGATGTTAAAAAAGTAAAAGACGCTAACGGAAAAGTGAAAGCAACGGTTACTTTAACTAAAATGGTTGATGGTAAAGAAACAACAGAAGAAAAAGTTTTTGAAGGAGATGATTTAGAAGTAGATGCAAAAATTGCTGAACTTGGGAAATAGTTCATTATAATTAAAAATAAAAAAGCCTCACGTAAGTGAGGCTTTTTTTAGAATAATCCGTTTAATTCGGCATCAATTCTATTTATAATATTTCCTAAATCTTCTGGATTATTTACAAAATCAATGTTGTCTACATCAATGATTACTAATTTCCCTTTGTTATAGGTTTGAATCCAAGCTTCATATCTTTCGTTTAAACGACTCAAATAATCAATCGAAATCGAGTTTTCGTAATCTCTTCCTCTTTGGTGAATTTGACTCACTAAATTTGGAATCGAACTTCTTAAATAAATCAACAAATCTGGCGAACCCACTAAACTTTCCATCAATTCGAAAAGTGAAGTATAGTTGTTGTAATCACGATTCGACATCAATCCCATAGCATGAAGATTGGGTGCAAAAATATGTGCGTCCTCATAAATGGTTCTATCCTGAATAATGTTTTTACCACTTTCACGAATTTGCAATACTTGACGAAAACGGCTGTTTAAGAAATAAATCTGAAGATTAAAACTCCAACGCTCCATTTGGTGATAAAAATCATCCAAATACGGGTTGTCTACCACATCTTCAAAATGCGGTTCCCATTTAAAATGTTTGGCTAATAATCGAGTTAATGTTGTTTTTCCTGCTCCAATATTTCCTGCTACTGCTATGTGCATTATGGTAAAATTATTTTGTAATTAGTAATTTCATTTTGGGTAAAAATAGATAAAATTCCATCTTTAAAGAAAAAATTTGAAATGATTTTTTCATCTATTGTTATTTTATATTTTTTTTGATCAATTGCGCTGTAGTAAAACAATTGATTGTTTAGTTGATAAAGACTACAAGTGTTATTTATTAGTTGTGCTTTTTCACTCAATGGTTGTATGCCTAATTTTTCAATTGCTCCATAAATTGAGATGCGATATAAATTCAAATTTTTATCGGTCCAATAAAAATGAGTGTAATCAGATTCGTAGTTTATTATTGGATTTTCAAGCATCGTTGAAATCCACTTTAAAGCATCAGTATTTACGTTATATAAACCTATTTTTGATGAAATGCTATCGTAAATCCAAACTTGATTTTGAGATGATAATGATACGGCATCTAAAGTGATTGGTGTTGGTTTTAAATTGAATTCGATTTTTTTGATCTCATTTAACTGATTGTCCAAAAGTATTATTGTATTGAAGTTTTTATAAAATACTACAATTTGTAATGGATTTTGAAAGTCAACTTTTGTGATTTTACCCAGATTGATATTATTGTATTGATACGTCTTGGAACTATTTTTTTTTGAAAGGGTATTGTTTTTAATACTGTAAAGATTGAATTGATTGTCATATCCTAAAAACACATCACATTCATGTTCTATAGTTTCTATTTTTTTTACAGATAATATTCCCTGACTCTTTACTGAAAGACAGATTAGATTTAAAATAAATACAAATAAAGTTTTTTTTAGCAACATTCGATAAACGATTTTTGGAAATCAGCGTCTAATATACTACTTTAACATAAAAAAGGAGTTAAATTGTGTAACAAAATACTCTATGTGTAGTCTATAATATATATCTATAACATTTGAAAAGAATGAGAAAAATTATTATTGCTTCGATTTTAATGATTTCTGGGTATCTAAATGCTCAGAATTTCCAAGGTATGGCGGTTTATGAATCTAAAACCAGTACAGCTGATTTTATGAAAGGCATGAGTGGGAATCGTGATATTACTCCTGAAATGCAAAAACAAATTGAAGACAGAATGAAAAAAATGTTTGAGAAAACCTTTATTTTAAACTTTGATAAATCGGCTTCTATTTACAAAGAAGAAGAGAAATTAGATGCTCCAGGCCAACAAAGTGGAGGGAGAATGATGATGTCGATGATGGGGGGTGGGGGAACCCATTATAAAAATGCTAAGGATAAACAATATATTGTTGATAAAGAATTTTTTGGGAAGGAGTTTTTGATTAAAGATTCATTACCTAAATACGAATGGAAATTAGAAGGCGAGTCCAAACAAATTGGAAATTATACTTGTTTTAAAGCTACTGCAGTTGTAAAAGTGAGTGAATCTGATTTTAGAAATTTCAGATTTAGAAATAAAAACAATGAAGGTAAAGACGATGTAAAAAAGCCAACAACAGTAAAAGATACTGCAAAGTCTAAGAAAACTAATTTTACAGACGACTGGGAAATGCCAAAAGAAAATGTAATTACAGCATGGTATTGTCCTGAAATCCCAGTGAATCAAGGTCCGGAAAATTACTGGGGATTACCAGGTTTAATCTTAGAGGTTAATGATGGTAAAACCGTTATTTTATGTTCAAAAATAGTTTTAAATTCTAAAGAAAGAGTTGAAATTAAAGCGGCTTCAAAAGGTAAGGTTGTTACTCAAAAAGAATTTGATGAAACTGTAAAAAATAAAATAGAAGAGATGCGCGAGATGAATTCTGGACCTGGAGGAGGTAATCGTATGCAGTTTAGAATGAGTAGATAAGCCATTTTTATGAAAAAACTAATTTTATTTTTTTTAGTACTTACATCTAGTGCTTTTTCTCAAAATATACGTTTCGAGGGAACCGTTAAAGATACTTCAGGAGTAGGTTTGGAAATGGCAAATATTATGGCTATAAATCAGCAAACTAAAGCTATGGATGCCTATGCCATTACTAATGAAACGGGAAAATTTACGCTTAATTTAAAGCCAAGTACAACTTACACGATAAAGGTTAGTTATATTGGTTTTCAAACATTTGAAAAATCTGTAACAACAGGAACTTCAAATATTAATTTCCCCGTAGTCTTAAAAGAAGGTACTCAATTAAAAGAAGTTGAAATTGTGCATGAAATGCCCGTGAGTGTTTCAGGTGATACGATTATTTACAATTCCGATTCATTTACAAATGGAACGGAAAGAAAACTGGAAGACGTACTTAAAAAACTTCCTGGAGTTGAAGTTAATAAAGATGGCGAAATCGAAGTGGAAGGAAAGAAGGTGCAAAAAGTAATGGTGGAAGGAAAAGATTTTTTTGATGGAGATACCAAATTAGCCACAAAAAATATTCCAGCAGATGCTTTAGATAAGATTCAAGTTCTTCGTAATTATAATGAAGTTTCTAATTTGAAAGGATTAGAAAACAATGAAGAAAGTATTGCGTTAAACATCAAACTTAAAGAAGGGAAAAAGAATTTTTGGTTTGGAGACATGAGTGCAGGAATCGGAGTTGGAATGGAAGACACACGCTACATCGTAAATCCAAAATTATTTTATTATAATCCAAAATACAGCTTAAATGTTATAGCTAATGTGAATAATATTGGAGAATTGCCATTAACGGCTCAAGATTATTTTAAATTTACAGGAGGTTTTAAAAACATGATGCGTAAAGGAGGTTCTTCTTTTAATGTTTCTTCAAACGATTTAGGAATTTTAGGTCTTCGTAACAATCAAGCAGCCAATATTGAGTCGACTTTTGGTGCTGCGAATTTCAGTTTTAATCCTTCAAAAGCATGGACATTAAGTGGATTTGGAATTTTGTTAGGAAATAAAACAGAGATAGAAAATAAAACAATTTCTAATCGTATTGATAATTTGCCAGATGGTTCTTCTCAAACTATTACTGAAACTAGAGAAGATTTTACACAACAAAAGAGCAATCAAGTTTTGTTGAAGTTGAGTTCGAGTTATGTTCCTTCCGAGAAATTACATTTTGATTATGATGCGTTGATTAAAATTTCTGATCAAAAAGAAAATACAAGCGTTTTTTCAAGTTTGCTTTCTGATATTTATACAGCTAAAAAGCAAAATCCATTTTCAATCAATCAGAATTTGAATTATTATTATACTTTAAATGATAAACATGTTTTTGCATTTGAAATGCAACATTTATATCAAAATGAAGATCCGTTTTATAATGCTAATTTAGAAACTTTGCCTTTTGCTCCATTATTAACAGGTTATGTGAATGAAGGAGTTGGTGTTAGAGATGATATTACTCAAAAACGTTATGTTCAAACAAATAAAGTAGATGCGAAGTTTGATTATTATTATATGGTTACTCCAAAAAGTAACATCAATTTAACTCTTGGAAATACGTATTCGTATCAAAATTTTGATTCCTCAATTTTTCAAATGCTGAATAATGGAACTCAAAATAATTTAACTGATGCAACAACATATAATGATGTAAATTATGCTTTTAATGATCTGTTTTTAGGAGTACATTATAAATTTTTGTTGGGTAAGTTTACCTTCAATCCAGGATTTAGTGTACATCAATTTAATATGAATGATGAACAATTAGGAACTTCTAATAAGCAATCTTTCAATAGAATCTTACCTGATGTTTATGCGCTTTGGCAAATTAAAAAATCGGAAACATTAACCTATAACTATTCCTTAACTAATAATTTTACTGATATTAATAAATTAGCTCAAGGGTATGTGTTTTCAAATTATAACAGTTTGTTTAGCGGAAATCGTTATTTAGAAAATTCAACTTCTCAAGTACACTCATTACGTTATTTTAAATATAACATGTTTAATTTTGAGAATATTTTTGCTAATATTACGTATACAAGACAAATTGATGCTATTAAAAATAGAGCTTTACTGTTAGGGGTAAATCAAATATCTTCTTCGGAAAACATGAACTCTAATTTTCCTGATGAAACTTTTTCTGCAAGTGGAAATTATGGTCGTTCGTTTGCAAGATATTACAAAGCAAATTTTAGAGCAGGATTTAATTGGTCTAAAAATAACAACATCCGTGTTTATCCTGATTCTGATACAGATCCAAATAATAATCCAACAGAGATTCAAACAATCGAATCCTATTCTCAAAATTATAATTTGAGTTTTTCTACTAATTATAAAACGTTACCAAATTTAACTTTGGGTTATAATTTTTCAATTAATGACAACTTTTCGGATGTGATTTATATTGATAGTCCTACAGTTACATTGGAATATTATTTCTTAGATGCATTTTCATTCGTTTCGGAATATTCCTATTTTCATAATAGAAATAAAGCTAAAACAATCGATAGCGAATATGACTTTTTAACAGCTAGTTTAATGTATCAGAAAAAAGGCAGTAAATGGGAGTGGAAACTTTCAGGAACTAACTTATTAGATACAAAATCGCTTGACACAAATAGTTTTAGTCAGTTAGGAGGAACCAGTAGTTTTTCGAGCTATAGAGTGCAACCTAGATTTGTAATTTTAAGTTTAAAATATACACTATAAAAAAAGCCTGACATCTATCAGGCTTTTTTGTGAATAATAATTGCTATAATTTAAAAGCAGCTTTTACTTGATCTACGAAATCTAATTTTTCCCAAGTAAATAACTCAACTGTTACAGTTTTAGATTCACCACCTGGAGCATTAAAAGTTTTAGTAACGGTTTCTGGGGTTCTTCCCATGTGTCCGTAAGCAGCAGTTTCGCTATAAATAGGATTTCTTAATTTTAAACGTTGTTCAATAAAATAAGGACGCATATCAAAAATGCTTTCTACTACTTTACTGATTTCTCCGTCTGTTAAATTTACTTTTGCAGTTCCGTAAGTATTTACGTTGATTGATGTTGGTTCAGCAACTCCAATCGCATAAGAAACTTGTACTAATATTTCATCCGCCACACCAGCAGCAACTAAATTTTTAGCGATGTGACGTGTTGCATAAGCAGCAGAACGGTCTACTTTAGATGGGTCTTTTCCAGAGAAAGCACCACCACCGTGAGCTCCTTTTCCACCGTAAGTGTCTACGATAATTTTTCTTCCTGTTAAACCAGTATCTCCGTGAGGTCCACCAATTACGAATTTTCCTGTTGGGTTAATGTGGTATTTAATTGCATCATTAAATAAATGTGCATATTGAGGATTTTTAGCAATTACTCTTGGAATTAAAATCTCAATAATATCTTTTTTGATTTTTGCTAACATGCTTGGTTCATCAGCAAAATCATCGTGTTGCGTTGAAACTACAATAGCATCAATACGAGCCGGTTTGTTATCATCAGAATATTCTAATGTTACCTGAGATTTTGCATCCGGACGTAAGTAAGTGATTTCTTTGTTTTCTCTTCTTAAATCTGCTAATTCTTGAAGAATTTGGTGTGATAATTTCAATGCTAATGGCATGAATTCAGCAGTTTCATTCGTAGCATAACCAAACATCATTCCTTGGTCACCAGCACCTTGCTCTTCTTTGCTAGCTCTGTCAACACCTTGGTTAATATCAGCAGATTGCTCGTGAATAGCAGATAAAACACCACAAGAATTTGCTTCGAACATATATTCGCTTTTTGTATAACCAATTTTCTTGATTACATCTCTTGCGATAGTTTGTACATCTAAATAAGTATTTGATTTAACTTCTCCAGCTAAAATTACCTGTCCAGTTGTAACTAACGTTTCACAGGCTACTTTTGACTCAGGGTCAAATGCTAAAAAGTTATCAATTAATGCGTCTGAAATTTGATCCGCAACTTTGTCAGGATGTCCTTCACTCACTGATTCTGACGTAAATAAATAAGCCATAATAAATTATTTTTAAATTTTAAGCGAGGAAAAATAATTGCAGATGCTGCCTAAAGGAGTAGTAATTACTGCTTTAGCATTTTTTAATGAGGTTGCAATCAGTTCAAATTTTTCCTCTTAGTTTTCGGATGCAAATTTAGGAACTGATTTTTAATTATGGAAACAAATAGAGTTTTTTTAACAAAAATGATTTAATTTTATTTTAAACTCCAATAATTTAGATTTTTAATCTAAAAATAATTGTTTTAAATTTAAATTATTCTGAATTTAATGTTTGAAATATAATTTTTAAGAAAATATTTCATTATTTCAATTTTGTCACTACATTTGCAGTGTTCATAATTATAGTGTTTGTTATCACGAAAGCTGGAGGGAATAGACCCTACGAAAGCTTAGCAACCCTACACTTGTAGAAGGTGCTACATTCTATTCCGATTTTTATCGGAAGCAGATAACGTTAGAATTGCTCTCCAACTTTCTACGGTAACAAATTAAGTTAATCAAGAAAATTAGGTAATTAGCCTTTGCGAGAGAATACAATGTCAAAAATTCAAGAAGAAATCAAAAAACGAATTCTCGTACTCGATGGAGCTATGGGAACAATGTTGCAACGTTATAAATTCGAAGAAGAAGATTTTAGAGGCGAACGCTTCAAAGATTTTTCGCATCCTTTAAAAGGAAACAACGATTTGCTTTCCATTACCCAACCCGAAGCTGTAAAATCTGTCCATCGAGCTTATTTTGAAGCCGGTGCTGATATTGTGGAAACCAATACTTTTTCAGGGACTACTATCGGAATGGCGGATTATCATATGGAAGATTTGGTGTATGAATTGAATTTTCAATCCGCAAAAATAGCTCGTGAAGTCGCGGATGAATTTTCTGATAAGCCGAGATTTGTAGCAGGTTCAATCGGCCCAACAAACCGAACAGCGTCAATGTCACCAGATGTAAATGACCCCGGATTTCGTGCCGTGAATTTTGACGATTTAAAAATTGCCTACAAACAACAAGTCGAAGCGTTAATCGATGGTGGTTGCGATTTACTTTTGGTAGAAACCATTTTTGATACGTTAAATGCGAAAGCTGCTTTGTTCGCGATTGAAGAAGTAAAAGAAGAACGCAATGTCGATATTCCAGTAATGGTTTCAGGAACAATTACCGATGCTTCTGGAAGAACGCTTTCGGGACAAACGGTGGAAGCATTTTTGATTTCGATTTCGCATATTCCATTGTTGAGTGTTGGGTTTAATTGCGCTTTAGGAGCAGATCAATTGAAACCGTATTTGAAACGATTAGGAAATAATACCTCGTTAAATATTTCGGCACATCCCAATGCAGGTTTGCCAAATGCCTTCGGACAATACGACCAAACACCAGAGGAAATGCAGCAATTGATTCGTGAATATCTACAGGAAAATTTAGTGAATATCATCGGTGGATGTTGTGGAACAACGCCAGAACACATCAAATTAATAGCTGAGGTTGCAAAAGAATTCAAACCTAGAACACAACAATTGAAATCCGTTTAATCGGTGAAATCCGTGGCAAAAATAAAACAATGAAAAACAATACCATAAAAATACAATTCGAAACATTTTTACAGTCGCAACGATGTTGGGTTTGCCAATATGTGAGCAACAGTAAATCCTTTTGGAAAGATGTTGCGAAACATTATAAAAGAATAAGTAATGAGTTATAATTCCGATAAATATTTAAAATTATCAGGTTTAGAACCTTTGATTGTAACTCCAGAAACCAATTTTGTAAATGTTGGAGAACGAACAAACGTAACTGGTTCTAGAAAATTTCTTCGTTTAATCAAAGAAGAAAAGTTCGATGAAGCCTTAGATATCGCGCGAGCTCAAGTGGAAGGTGGCGCGCAAATCATCGACGTCAATATGGATGAAGGAATGTTAGATGGCGTTTACGCAATGACTAAATTCCTTAATCTAATCGCAGCCGAACCCGACATTGCAAGAGTTCCTGTTATGATTGATTCCTCAAAATGGGAAATTATTGAAGCGGGTTTGAAAGTCATTCAAGGGAAAGGTGTGGTAAATTCAATTTCGTTAAAAGAAGGAGAAGCAACGTTTATTCATCATGCCAAATTAATTAAACGATACGGCGCTGCGGTAATTGTTATGGCTTTTGACGAAAATGGTCAAGCTGATACTTACGAAAGACGTATCGAAATTTGTAAAAGAAGTTACGATATTTTGGTTAACCAAGTTGGTTTTCCAGCAGAAGACATCATTTTTGATCCCAATATTTTTCCTGTGGCAACCGGAATGGAAGAGCATAAATTAAATGCTTTAGATTTCTTCCGTGCTACCAAGTGGATTCGCGAAAATCTACCTTATGCACATGTTTCGGGTGGCGTGAGTAACGTTTCTTTTTCTTTCCGTGGCAACGATAAAGTGCGTGAAGCCATGCATTCCGCATTCTTGTATCATGCCATTCAAAATGGAATGACAATGGGAATTGTAAATCCAGAAATGCTAGAGATTTATGATGAAATCGACCCAGTTTTGTTGGAACATGTGGAAGATGTTTTGCTAAACAGAAGAGAAGATGCTACCGAACGTTTGTTAGAATTAGCAGAAAGTTTCAAAGGTGATACAAAGTCTAATGAGAAAGCTGTGGCCGAATGGCGAAACGGTTCGGCTCAAGAGCGATTAACGCATTCCTTAGTAAAAGGAATTGACGAGTTTATCGAAATTGATGTGGAAGAAGCACGTCAGTTGGTTGAAAAACCTATCGAAGTTATCGAAAATCACCTGATGAACGGAATGAATGTGGTGGGTGATTTATTCGGAAGTGGAAAAATGTTCTTACCTCAAGTAGTGAAATCGGCTCGTGTGATGAAAAAAGCAGTGGCTTATCTGTTGCCTTATATTGAAGCATCAAAAGATGGCTCGACTTCATCGAGCGCTGGTAAGATTCTGATGGCAACTGTAAAAGGCGATGTTCATGATATTGGTAAAAATATTGTTTCAGTAGTTTTAGCTTGTAATAATTTCGAAATTATCGATTTAGGAGTGATGGTTCCACCTGAAAAAATCATAGAAACTGCGGTTAAAGAAAATGTAGATATTATAGGTTTGAGTGGTTTGATTACGCCTTCGTTGGACGAAATGGTGTATTTAGCCAAAGAAATGGATAAACTGAATATCAAAATTCCAGTAATGATTGGTGGTGCGACAACTTCTCGTGCGCACACAGCAGTGAAAATTGCTCCAGAGTATAAGGAAACCGTGGTTCATGTGAACGATGCTTCTCGAGCGGTAACGGTTGCAACCCATTTATTGCAACCCGATACTAAAGTTACCTATGCAAAATCACTTCGTGAGGAATATGATTCACTTCGAGAAGGGTATTTGAATAGAAGTCGAGAGAAAAATTTCTTATCAATTGAAGAAGCGCGTAAAAATAAATTCAAAATCGATTGGGAAAATTACGAACCTATAAAACCAAATTTTATAGGAACAAAAACCATTGAAGTTGAACTTTCAGAATTAGTAGATTTTATCGATTGGACTCCGTTTTTTCAATCATGGGAATTGTATGGAAAATTTCCAGCGATTTTAACTGATGAAATTGTAGGCGAACAAGCGACTCATTTGTTTGAAGATGCACAAAAAATGCTTTCTCAAATTGTTTCAGAAAATTGGTTCACTGCAAAAGGAATTTTAGGAATTTTTCCTGCGAATGCAATAAATGATGATGATATTGAGCTTGTCACTTCGAGCGGAGTCGAGAAGTTTCTGAGTTTAAGACAACAATCTCAAAAAACGGTTGGAGCTCCAAACATAGCTTTGGCAGATTTTATTGCACCGAAAGAAATTGGAAAACAAGATTACATCGGATGTTTTTGTGTTACCACAGGTTTTGGAGTTGATGAAAAAGCTTTAGAATTTGAAAAGCAATTAGACGATTACAATTCAATTTTAGTAAAAGCTTTAGGAGACAGATTAGCAGAAGCTTTTGCGGAATATTTACACTTGAAAGTTCGTAAAGAAATTTGGGGTTATGCTTCAGATGAAGTTTTGTCAAACGATGAATTAATAAAAGAACAATATCAAGGAATTCGTCCGGCGCCAGGTTATCCAGCTTGTCCTGACCATTTAGAAAAACCAACAATTTGGAAATTATTAAATGTAGAACAAGAAATAGGAGTGAAGTTAACCGAAAGTATGGCGATGTGGCCAGCAGCTTCGGTTTCGGGTTATTATTTTGCTAATCCAGAAAGTAAATATTTTGGTTTAGGAAAAATTAAAAAAGACCAATTAGAAGATTACGCCAAAAGAAGAAATATTAGTGTTGAACAAGCCGAAAAATGGCTCTCACCAAACTTAGCAGATTAATGAAGTTTATAGTTTGTTGTTTATGGTTCAAAGTTAGAAACCACAAACAATAAACAATTAACCGCAAACATAAAATATGAAAGTAACTGAACATATACAAAACGCCAACGGAAAACCTTTGTTCTCCTTCGAGATTTTACCGCCGTTAAAAGGACAAAATATTCAATCGATTTTTGATAGTATTGATCCATTGATGGAATTCAATCCGCCATTTATTGATGTAACGTATCATCGTGAGGAATATGAATTCAAGGAATTAGAAAACGGCTTGCTTCAAAAAAAAGTAGTAAAAAAACGTCCAGGAACCGTTGGTATTTGTGCTGGAATTCAGAATAAATATCAAGTGGATGCCATTCCGCATATTTTATGTGGTGGTTTTACCAAAGAAGACACAGAGAATTTATTAATTGATTTAGATTTCTTAGGAATTGATAATGTTGTAGCGCTTCGTGGCGATGCAGTAAAAAGCGAAATTTATTTCAAGCCCGAAAAAGAAGGTCATGCCTATGCTTCAGAATTGGTAACGCAAATCAGTAATTTGAATAATGGAATTTATTTGGACGAAGATTTACAAAATTCTACTAAAACTGATTTTTGCATTGGAGTTGCAGGTTATCCCGAAAAACACATGGAAGCGCCAAGTATGGATAGTGATATTCATTTTTTAAAACAAAAAATAAAAAATGGTGCCGATTATATCATTACCCAAATGTTTTTTGATAATCAAAAGTTTTTCGATTTTGTAGCCAAATGCAGAGCGGCTGGAATTACCGTTCCAATTATTCCAGGTTTGAAGCCAATTGCGACCAAAAAACAACTGAATTTAATTCCACACCGTTTTAAAGTAGATTTACCAGATGATTTGATTATGGAAGTTGTTAAAGCTAAAGACAACGATGCTGTAAAACAAATTGGAATAGAATGGTGCACTGAACAAAGTAAAGGATTAGTCAAAGCCGGAATTCCAGTTTTACATTATTATTCTATGGGAAAAGCAGAGAATGTAAAGGCAATTGCAAAAGAAATTTTTTAATACAATTATCTAGTTTTTAACTCATTTATTAAATCACTAGTTTATTTTTCTAGTAAAAGCTTGTGGATATAATTTATTTTTCGTAACCTAATTACAAGAAAATTAAGTTATTATGAAAAATTTAGTATTCACTTTCGTAATAGTACTCGTATCTCAAATGGGATTTGCGGGTGAGTTAGACTCTATTTTAAGTTAAGCTAGAGCTTTAACTAATAATAAAGATTACACCGAAGCAATTTTAGTATATGAAAATTATATTAAAGTATCAAAAGGTGAAAACTTAAAAGAGGTATATATAGAATTAGCAAATTGTTATTTCTATTTAGGAAAAAAACAAGAAGCGGTAAATAATATTAAAACGGCTATAGTTAAACATGGTTTTACAGAAGAAGATTTTATTTATAATTCTGTACTAAATGAAAAATTATCATCTTACGCTCTTTCCGTTTTGTATGATGATTATTATAAGCTTAGAAATAAGTATTTGGCAACTTTAAATTAAGTTTAGTCAATTGATAAAAAAATCTCCTTACAAGATCTTGTAAGGAGATTTTTTTATTTCTTCCCAGTTTTCTCTCTGAATATCTGTTCAAGGTTTTTACTTTTCAATACAATTTGTAAGGTTCTTAATTGATGTTCTTGAGCAAAATCAAACAATGATGGACGCATATCCGTAGCTGAATTAAAAGTTAATTCCCAAACTAAATCATGTGTGTTTTTTGCTGATTTTAAATTAGGTAGAGATGTAAAAATAGTTTCATTTACTTTTTTATCGAATTCTACTTCAATAATTTGTTCTGCTTCTTCCTGAACAAGATTGTTTAATTTTTTATCGGTAACAATTTTACCTTTGTCAATAATGATAATTCTATCGCATATCGCTTCCACTTCTTGCATAATGTGCGTTGAAAGAAAAACGGTTTTATTTTTTCCAATGTTTTTTATCAAATCACGAATTTCTACCAATTGATTTGGGTCTAAACCAGTCGTTGGTTCGTCTAAAATCATCACATCTGGATTGTGTAATAAAGCCGTTGCTAATCCAACACGTTGACGATATCCTTTTGATAATTCTCCTATTTTCTTATGACTTTCTGGTGTTAACCCTGTTAAAGCAATTACTTCGTCAATTCTAGATTTCGCAACTTTATGTAAATCGGCATTAAAAGCCAAATATTCTCTAACATATAAATCTAAATAGAGTGGATTATGTTCAGGTAAATACCCAACCGACTTCTGTACTTCTTTTTGTGCTGAAGTTACATCGTATTCGTTTACAACTGCAGTTCCGCTATCTGCTGTTAAATAAGTGGTCAAAATTTTCATCAAAGTGGATTTTCCGGCGCCATTTGGACCTAAAAAACCTACAATTTCTCCCTTTTTTACAGAAAAGCTAACGTTATCTAACGCTTTTTGTAATCCGTAATTTTTTGAAATATTTTGAACTTCAATCGACATATGATATAAATTTTAGCAAAAGTAACTTTTTTTAATTGAACTCAAATTGATTTAAAAAAGTATTTACTGTTTGAAATTTCTTTAAAATTTTTCGCTTTTCAAGGCTGTTTTTAATTTAATTTTATAATTCTTAAGCATAATTAATTGTAATTTTGCACGCAATTGATTATTATGGAAAATAAAAAAGAATTACGTACTTGGTTAGATGATTTTCAATTGAATCACCCGCTTGTAATTGCAGGACCTTGTAGCGCAGAAACTGAAGAACAAGTTTTAAAAATAGCACATGAATTAAAGAATTCTGATGTTTCTATTTTTCGAGCGGGAATTTGGAAACCTCGTACACGGCCAGGTGGATTTGAAGGTGTGGGCGAAATCGGATTGAAATGGTTGCAAAAAGCAAAGGCAGAAACTGGTTTGTTAATGGCAACGGAAGTTGCTACGGCAGCTCATGTAAAATTGGCATTGGAACACAATATTGATGTGCTGTGGATTGGTGCCAGAACTACCGTAAATCCTTTCGCAGTTCAAGAAATTGCAGATGCTTTACAAGGAACAGATAAAATTGTTTTATTAAAAAATCCAGTAAATCCCGATTTATCTTTGTGGATTGGCGGTTTAGAGCGTTTGTATAATGCGAATATCAAGAAATTAGGAGTAATTCACAGAGGATTTTCTACTTACGAGAAAACCAAATACCGCAATAATCCGGAGTGGCAAATTGCGATTGATTTGCAAAATCGTTTTCCTGATTTACCTTTGATTTGCGATCCTTCGCATATTACAGGAAAGCGCGATATGATTCAAGAAGTATCGCAACAAGCTTTAGATTTGAATTATGATGGATTAATTATCGAAACCCACATTGACCCAGATAACGCTTGGAGTGATGCTGCTCAACAAGTTACTCCAGCTACATTAAAACAAATGTTTGTTGATTTACGTGTGAGAAAAGTCACAGATGATGAAAGCGAGTACAATCAAAAAATGGCAAAACTCCGCATGCAAATTGATGAATTTGACGAAAAGCTGTTAGAAATTTTAGGGAACCGAATGAAAGTTGCTGATAAAATTGGTTTATTAAAGAAAGAGAAAAATGTTGCCATCTTACAAAATCAACGCTGGAACGAAATTCTTGGTAAAATGATTTTAGAAGGCCAAGAGAAAGGGCTTAGTAATGAATTTGTAATGTTATTATTTAAGGCTATTCACCAAGAAAGTATTACACATCAAGAGAAAGTTATAAATAAGTAAAAAAAAATTGTTAATTGTTTTTTTTTTGCTTTGTTGAAATTTAATATAATCTTATGAAAAAAATAATTTTATTCTTAGTTATTACTTTGTGTTCACTAAGTCAGTCTTTTGGGCAGTTTAAAATGCCAAAAACGGAAGATTTTGAATTAGTTAATAAGTTGCCTATTGTTGTTTTGCTAAAGACAGAAAAAGATGAAAATGACATTCAATACAACAAATTTGTTAAAAAATATGTTGAAGAATTTTTTGGAGCTGAGAGGGTTCATGCTTTCTTAAATTTCAAAGAATTTAATAAGTTCATTAAAGATAAATCTAATAAAAACAAGTTTAGTTTTATTGGATATGAGTATGTTATTAATAGAAATCCTTCAAAAGGATTAACAATGGAAGGAATAGATTATGTTAATGTTCATCAAATATTTTTAGGTATTTGCGGTAAAAATTTTATGACTAACTATGGTTATTTATCTGCAATTGTCTATCCAGATGGTCAAAAAAATCTACTTAAGAAAAAGGAAAAATTCACGATAGATGAGAGTTTAATGAAATTTGCATTGACATATTTCAAAAATCAAATTAACGATGTGTTAAGTGGGGATGAAGCTTCATTTACTTATTCACTCTCCGATTTAAATAAAAACGCGTCAAACTTAAAAAATCTTACCCTTTTGGTGGATAAAAATATTGTTGATGAGAAGTTTTTAGAAGATTTAAAAAAGAATTATTCTTATAAATTTGAAATTGTTGATTCAGAGAGAATTAAAAAAGCAATTTTAGAGAACGAGAATGGTGTTGCCTTTTTTCACAACCATTTTCAACCAATGGCAAGCAGACAATTCGCGAATTTATTACATATTTATCAAGCAAGTGATTTAAGAGTTCTTTACTTTACCCGAAAATAATAGCAAATTGCAAATTGGAAAGCAAAAATTGATAGTTGATGATAGGAAAGATTATGTTGAAAAGTTAAATAGTATAATTGAATGAAAACCATGAAAGGACAATCATTTGGTTGTCCTTTTTTATTTACTGACTAGTTGTATGTAAAATGATTTTAGAAGGCGAAGAAAAATGATTGAGTAACGAATTTGTTATGCATTTGTTTAAAGCGATACATTAAGATAGTATTAATCGCCAAGAAAAATATTTGAATCTTAACTTTTTAAGTGTTATTATTGTAGCAATTTAAACCTGTTAATTATTTTTATATGAAAAATGTATTTATATTATCGTTATTTTTATTTAGTTTAATTGGTTATTCTCAAAAGCAAGTTTTTGAGAGTCCAAAATTTAAGACAGAGATTGTCAAGCACAAATTAGTTGCAATTTTACCGTTTAATGTTAAAATAACTTATAAAAAGCAACCGAAAAATTTTGATGCTGAAGCTAATAGACAACAAGAATTAACAATGTCTAATTCTATTCAGTCGAGTATGTACACATTTTTGTTGCGTAAAAGTGATAAATATTCTGTTAGTTTTCAAGATGTAGATAAGACTAATGTATTACTGAAAAAGGCAGGAATTGAAGATAAGCTTGATGAAATGACAAAAGATGAAATTGCAAAAGCATTAGGTGTTGATGCAGTAATTAGTGGCACTTTTGAATCACATCAATCAAAATCAGAAGGTGCAGCAATTGCTTCAGCAGTACTTTTTGGAGGATTTGGAGGCAAAACAGGAAGTGGAAGTTTAACTATGTTAATTCATAATGGGATTGACGGAGAATTATTATGGAGGTTTTTTAAAACAATGGATGATGGTATAGGAACATCAACTGATGATATTGTAGAAAGTATGATGCGAAAAGTTTCAAGAAATTTTCCGTATTTGAAGTAAAAATAAAAAAAGGACAATCATTTGGTTGTCCTTTTTATTTATAAATTTTCACTAGAAACACTATCTTTGTTGAAATAATTATTTAGTTATCCTGAGCTTGTCGAAGGGCTGACTTCTAACTTCTAACTTTGCATGACAGGAATCGTTTATAAATCTACCGGAAGTTGGTACACCGTCAAAACTGAAAATGGTGCCTTTTTGGAGTGCCGTATAAAAGGTAAATTTAGAATGAAAGGTATTAAAAGTACCAATCCTATTGCGGTGGGAGACGTTGTAGATTATGATATTGAAAATACTACTGATGAAACTACTGGAGTAATTACAGCGATTCACGATAGAAAGAATTATATTGTTAGAAAATCGGTAAATTTATCGCATCAAATGCATATTATCGCATCTAATATTGACGTGGTTTTTTTATTGGTAACCATCAATAACCCGCCAACAACCACAAGTTTTATCGACCGATTTTTAGTTACCGCTGAAGCTTATGGAATTGAAGCTATAATTGTTTTTAATAAAATTGACACGTTTGATGACCCTACATTAGACGAGCAATTGTATTTACAACATGTGTATACTTCAATAGGCTATAAATGTTTACGTGTTTCTGCTAAAGATGGAAAAGGAATTGACGAACTTAAAGCATTAATGAAAGGCAAAGTTTCGATGTTCTCAGGACATTCGGGCGTTGGAAAATCAACTTTGGTAAACACTTTAGAACCAGGATTAAATTTAAAAACCAAACAAATTTCGGAATCTCATTCGCAAGGAAAACACACCACAACGTTTGCAGAAATGTTTGATTTGTCTTTTGGAGCCAAAATTATAGATACACCTGGAATTCGTGGTTTTGGAATTGTCGACATGGAAAAACAAGAAATTGGTGACTATTTCCCTGAATTTTTTGCTTTGAAAGATCAATGTAAATTCAATAACTGTTTACATAAAGATGAGCCACATTGTGCTATTAAAAAAGCGTTAGAGAGTGACGAAATTTCATGGTCGCGCTATAAAAGTTATACCCAAATTTTAGAAGGCGACGAGGAACAATATCGTGCAGATATTTATGATGCCGAGCGAAAAAATAGTGATGAAATAAGAAATTCCTAGATTTCGAAGTCTCATAGATATTTTAAACAAGCAATAATTTGCAAATATTTTTTGCAAAAAAATACAGAAATACGGATTTTCGTAAATAAATTCTGTTATTTTTTTTATTTTTGGTGAATGAAAGCAGTTATTCAAAGAGTTTCTCATTCATCAGTAAGCATTAATAATCAAATTGTAGCTCAAATTCAAAGTGGTTTGTTAGTTTTAATTGGTGTTGAAGATGCCGATAACAAAGATGATGTTCATTGGTTAACTTCAAAAATCGTGAATCTTCGTATATTCCCAGATGAAAATGAAGTAATGAATTTATCATTAAAAGATATTGATGGAGAAATGATTATAGTTTCTCAATTCACCCTACATGCATTAACTAAAAAAGGGAATCGTCCTAGTTATATTAAAGCTTCAAAGCCAGAAATTGCTATTCCACTTTACGAATCTTTTATAAAAGAAATGGAAGTGGAATTAGGTAAAAAAGTGCAAACTGGACAATTTGGTGCGGATATGAAAGTAAGTTTGGTTAACGATGGACCTGTAACTATTATAATTGACACAAAAAATAAAGAGTAATAATAAAGTAAATTCTAATGTTAAAAAAAATATTGTTTTTTCTTCTTTTAACTTCATTTTGCTATTCACAAGATTTTAGATTATCAGCGTTGTCTATTTCAAAAGAATTAACTGAAAATGCGAATAGTGTAGTTAGAGATCAAAAACTTGAAATTGACATTTCTTCTTTAAATCAAATGCAAATTAAGAAGAAAAAAATAATATCAGTTCTAAACAGTAAAGGTTTAAATAATGTAGATGCTGTGGAATATTATGACAAATCAACAAAAGTCAAATTAATTGAAGCTACTATTTACAACTCTTACGGAGAAGAAATAAAAAAAATAAAAAGAAAAGATTTTCAAGACCGAAGTGTTGTAGATGGCTTTTCGGTTTTAACAGATGGTAGGATATTGTATTTAGATTACACACCTATAGCCTATCCTTTTACAATTGTTTATGAAAGTATTGTTGAAAGTAACAATACAGCATTTATTCCTTCTTGGTATCCGCTGGATGATTATTATGAAAGTATTGAAAAATCATCAATTAAAATTGAATATATAAAAACATTAGGATTTAAGTTTAAAGAAAATAATTTTATTGGCGATAAAATAAAAAAAGAAGAAAAAGAAAATTCGATTACATATACTGCCGAAAATATTTTTGCAGAAAAACCTGAAGAATACTCTCCAATAATTGAAAAAAAATTTCCTATTGTTGTTTTTGGATTAGATAAATTTAATTTAGAAGGTTTTGAAGGTAGCGCTGTTTCTTGGGAAGAGTTCGGAAAATTATGGTATAAAAATTTAGTCTCCGATTCGGAAGAGATTAGTTTAGAAACAAAAGCAAAAATTAATGAACTTGTAAATAATGAAACGGATGTTTTAAAAAAAGCAAGAATAATTTATGAGTTTGTTCAAAATAGAACTCGTTATGTAAGTGTTCAATTAGGTATAGGTGGATGGAAGCCAATGAAGCCAATAGATGTGGATAAATTAGGATATGGTGATTGTAAAGCCTTGTCTAATTACACACGTGTTTTATTAAAAAATGTTGGAATAGAATCGTACTACACTGTAATATACGGCGATAGTAAAAAGAAAGATTTTGATCAAGATTTTGTTTCTAAACAAGGAAATCATGTTATATTAACAATCCCTTATCAAGACAAAAATATTTTTTTAGAATGTACAAATCAAAACGTTCCGTTTGGTTACGGAGGTACATTTACAGACGATAGATTTGCTTTGTTAATAAAGCCTCAAGGCGGGCAAATAATAAAAACTAGTTCTTATTCCGAATTAGATAATTTACAACAAATACATGCAAAAATGTCATTTGACACGAATGGAAATTTAGAAGGAAATATTAAGATTGTTTCTAAAGGAATTCAATATGATGATGTGTATAATATTCAGAATAGTTCAAAACAAGATATTGAAAATTATTATTACCAATCAAAATTTCCATGGATTAATAATATGAAAATTGAGTCGTTTACTTTTAATAATGATAAGGATAAAATTGAATTTACAGAGAATTTAAAAGTAAAAATTGAAAAAAGTTTAGTCAAAACCAACAATGTTAATTTGTTCTCATTTAATATATTTAATAAATTAACATCAATACCTCAACGATACAAAAACCGAAAGTATCCTTTAGAAATTAAGAGAGGATATTCTGATGAAGACATTGTAGAAATTGAGATTCCATCTACATTTAAAATAGAATCAATCCCTGATGATGTAATAATTGAGAATAAATTTGGGAAATATCAGATGGAGTGTAGGGTAAAGAATAACGTGTTTATTTACAAAAGAGTAGTAACAATTAAACAAGGAGTTTACGAAAAATCAGAATACGAAAATTATAGACAATTTATTGAACAAATCGTGAAAAATGACAACGCAAAACTTACAATTAAAGAATAATAAAATGAAATTTATGAAAACAAAACTATTGATTTTTTTACTTTTTACAACATTTATATATTCTCAAGAATATGAATTAGGCAAAGTTACAATAGCTCAACTTGAGGAAAAATATCACCCTAAAGACACTTCTGCAGTTGCGGCAATTTTATTTGAAAAAGGCAAAACTTCTTTTAATTATGAAGAAATGAATGGTTTTTCAACAACAACAGAAGTCCTAGTTAAAATTAAAATTTATAAAAAAGAAGGTTTTGAGTGGGCAAATAGAAAAATTAGACACTATATTGATGGAAAGAAAGAAACGGTAAGTTTTTCTAAAGGTGTAACGTATAATCTTGTGAATGGGGAAATTGAAAAGACAAAGCTTAAGTCTAGTGGTGAATTTACAGAAAAAATTAACAATTTTTGGTCTGAAACAAAAATTGTTATGCCTAATGTAAAAGAAGGTTCAATTATTGAATATGCTTACATTATAAAATCACCTTTTATTTCAAATTTTCCTGAATGGTCTTTTCAAAAAAATATTCCAGTAAATCACTCAGAGTACACTACATTAATCCCTGAATATTTTGTATACAATACCTTTACTAAAGGTTTTAGTAATATCAAAGTCACAAGAAATTCAGATAATAGAAAAATGCCATATTCTTACTCATATGTAGATGCAAGTAGAGCGGGTACGGCTAAATCGGAAAGAGTTACTACCGAACTTCAATTTGTTGAAAACAGCACTAATTACATTGCTGAAGATGTTCCTGCATTAAAAGAGGAGTCTTTTGTTAATAATATAGATAATTATTCATCTAGTATCTTACATGAATTATCGATGACAAAATATCCAAATTCACCAACTAAATCATATTCATCAGATTGGGAGTCTGTCGTAAAAACAATTTACGATAATGAGGATTTTGGAGGGCAATTAAATAAAGCAAATTTTTATGAAGAGGATTTAAATGCTTTGTTAAAAGATATAACAACTACTGAAGATAAAATAATAACCATTTTTAGTTACATAAAAAACAGATTAAATTGGAATGGATACGTAGGGTATTATTCAGACAAAGGACTAAAAAAGGCTTATCAAGAGAAAACAGGTAACACTGCAGACATTAACTTATTGTTAGTTTCAATGTTAAATTATGCCAAATTAAATGCTAGTCCCATTTTATTAAGTACTCGTTCAAATGGAATACCAATCTTTCCAAGTAGAAATGGATTTAATTATGTGATAGCAGGAGTAGAATTAAGTAATGGTTCAGTAGTTTTGTTAGATGCTACAAATAAAAATGCTGTTCCTAATATCATTCCAGAAAATGCTTTGAACTGGTTTGGAAGAATAGTGCGAAAAAATGGAACCTCTGAAATGGTAGATTTATATCCTAAAAAAGTATCATTAGAAACTATTTCAATCTTGGCAGAATTAAAATCCGATGGTTCAATTTCTGGAAAACAACGTAAACAATTAACAGATTATAATGCATTTCGATTTAGAAGAAGACATGCTAATAGAAATCACGATGATTATGTTCAAGAATTAGAAAAAGAACATAATTTTTCTGCAGTAGAAAATTATGAAGTAACTAATACTAATGATTTGTCTAAGCCTATTGTTGAAACGTATAGTTTCTCAAGTAATTCTATGACAGATATTATCGATTCTAAAATATATATTACACCAATGCTTTTTCACCAAATGGACGTAAATCCTTTTAAAGCGGAAGAAAGAGCGTATCCTATAGATTTTAATTTCCCTTCTAAAGATACGTACAACTTTAGTATAAAAATTCCTGAAGGTTATGTTGTAGAATCAAAGCCTGAGACTTTAAATTTAAATATGAATCAAAATATGGTTTCTTTTAGATATTCAGTTTCTGAAAATTTAGGTACAATTCAATTGTCATGTGTTATTGAAGTTAACTCACCAATTATTGAAAGCGATTATTATCCTCATTTAAAAGAACTTTTCAATCAAATTGTCTTAAAACAAAACGAGAAAATTGTATTAGTAAAGAAATAATTATGAATTTAAAAAACGCACAACAAGAAGTTGATAATTGGATTAAGGAACACGGTGTTCGGTACTTCAATGAATTAACAAATATGGCCCAACTTACCGAAGAAGTAGGAGAAGTAGCCCGAATTATTGCTCGCAGATATGGCGAACAATCAGAAAAAGAGTCAGATAAAAACAAAGACTTAGGTGAAGAATTAGCCGATGTTGTTTTTGTGGTTTTATGTTTGGCAAATCAAACAGGAGTTGATTTACAAGCAGCTTTCGATAAGAAAATGGATTTAAAAACAAAACGCGATCACGATAGACATCATAATAATGATAAACTGAAATAAATTGAATTGGATTTTACTCATAATAGCTGGCTTATTCGAAGTTGGTTTTGCTACTTGCCTCGGAAAAGCAAAGGAATCAACCGGAAACACTTCTTTACTTTTGTACGGAGGTTTTTTAGTTTGTCTTTCTATTAGCATGATTTTGCTGGTAAAAGTCACAAAAGAATTGCCTATCGGAACCGCTTATGCAGTATGGACAGGAATTGGCGCTGTAGGAAGTGTTTTAGTTGGAATTATCGTTTTTAAAGAACCCGCTACTTTTTGGCGCGTATTTTTTATTAGTACCTTAATACTCTCAATAATTGGATTGAAAGTCGTTACCAAATAATGGATTTACTTTTAACATACAGCTCGCAGCTTGCAACTCGCAACTCGCAACTTTCCATCACAGGAAGTAAATCTGAGACGAATAGACTATTGCTTTTGCAAGCTTTGTATGCCAATTTAATTTTGGAAAACACTTCCAATTCTGATGACTCCGAAGTGATGCAAAAAGCATTGCAAAACTCCCAACTCATAGACGTTCACCACGCAGGAACAGCGATGCGGTTTTTAACTGCATATTTTTCTATTCAAGAAGGAAAAGAAGTAGTTTTAACAGGCTCTTCCCGAATGAAAGAACGTCCTATTCAAATTTTGGTTGACGCTTTAAATCAGTTAGGAGCCGAAATTACTTATGAAGAAAAGAAAGGTTTTCCTCCAATAAGAATCAAAGGGAAAAAAATAACCCAGAATAAAGTATCACTGTCAGCCAATGTAAGCAGTCAATATATTTCAGCCTTGTTGTTAATTGCGCCCAAATTAGAAAAGGGTTTGGAATTAACCTTAGAAGGCGAAATCACTTCGATCCCCTACATCAAAATGACGTTAGCACTATTGAATGAAATAGGAATTGAAACTTCTTTTGTTGGAAATAAGATTGTGGTTTGTCATGCTGAACTCGTTTCAGCATCTCAGTTAACTGTAGAGTCCGATTGGTCATCTGCATCGTATTGGTATTCCATTGTGGCGTTATCTAAAATCGGAACTCAAATTACTCTTTCTAGTTATAAAGAAAATAGCTTGCAAGGCGATAGCGCTTTGGTAACCATATATCAAGATTTTGGTGTTGAAACTACTTTTAATACAGATAATTCAATCACGATTTCTAAAATAAACAATTGTCAATTGTCAATTGTCAATTATCAATTAAATAATTGTCCCGACATTGCTCAAACCATAGCGGTAACTTGTTTCGGATTAGGAATAGGTTGTGAATTAACGGGATTACACACGTTGAAAATCAAAGAAACCGATCGTTTAGAAGCTTTAAAAATGGAGTTAACTAAGTTAGGAGCCGATATTTCAGTCACTAATGATGCGCTATATTTAAAATCTTCAGTAACTATTAAAGAGAATGTAAGCATCGCTACTTACCAAGATCATAGAATGGCAATGGCATTCGCACCTTTAGCTTTGAAAGTTCCAATACTAATTAATGAAGCAGAAGTAGTTTCTAAATCGTATCCCGATTTTTGGGAAGATTTGAAAAAAGCAGGATGTTCTATTGAAGAAATTTAGAAAGAAAGTCGGGATGACTGGATTCGAACCAGCGACCCCTAGCACCCCATGCTAGTACGCTACCAGGCTGCGCTACATCCCGAAACTATTGCAAAAATAATAACTTTAATTAGATTTATAAAAAATAAACATCAATTTACTTGACAACCCCTATTTGCAGATTGTATATTTGCAAACTTGTTTAGGAGTTTAAAATCTCTTTAAACTTTTAAACTATAAACTTTTAAACCTAAAAGAATGAAATTATCTCATTTCAATTTCAATTTACCAGAAGAATTATTAGCTGAATTTCCAACCGAAAACAGAGATGAATCTCGATTAATGGTGGTAAACAGAAAAACAGGAACTATTGAACATAAATTATTTAAAGATGTTATTGATTATTTTGATGACGGAGATGTAATGGTGTTAAACAATACTAAAGTTTTTCCAGCTCGTTTGTACGGAAATAAAGAAAAAACCGGTGCTCGTATCGAAGTTTTCTTATTAAGAGAATTAAATGCCGAACAACGTTTGTGGGATGTTTTAGTAGATCCAGCACGTAAAATTCGTATCGGAAACAAATTATACTTTGGAGACGACGATTCGTTAGTGGCTGAAGTTATTGATAACACTACTTCTCGTGGTAGAACATTACGTTTTTTATACGATGGTTCTTACGAAGAATTCAGAGAAAAATTAGTAGAGTTAGGAGAAACTCCTATTCCTAAATACATCAATCGTGAAGTAACGCCAGAAGACGCAGAGCGTTATCAAACCATATACGCTAAAGAAGAAGGTGCTGTTGCAGCTCCAACTGCTGGTCTACACTTTTCTAAGCATTTATTAAAACGTTTAGAAATTAAAGGTGTTGATTTTGCAGAAGTAACGCTTCACGTAGGTCTTGGTACTTTCAATCCAGTGGAAGTAGAAGATTTATCAAAACACAAAATGGATTCTGAAGAAATGATTATTTCTCAAGAAGCTTGTGATATAGTAAACAATGCGAAAGCAAATAAGAAAAAAATCTGTTGTGTAGGAACAACTTCAATGAGAGCAATGGAAAGTTCGGTTTCTTCTCAAAGAACTTTGAATCCTTATACAGGTTGGACTAATAAATTCATTTATCCTCCTTACGATTTTAGTATTGCAGATTGTATGATTACTAACTTCCACACCCCAAAATCAACATTATTAATGATGATTTCAGCTTTCTGTGGTCATGACTTAATGATGAAAGCTTACAAAGAAGCCATCCAAGAAAAATATCGTTTTTATTCTTACGGAGACGCGATGTTAATTATATAATTTAAATCCCAATCGAAAGGTTGGGATTTTTTATGTTCTAATCCGCTCTTATCAAATTCCTTTTGTCTTTTTTAAAAGTTGGACACCTACTAACTTTTGCCTATTTTTGCTAACCAAATAACCAAGAAAATGATTTTTGAAAATACTCGTGAATTCGCACAAAGTTTAGACGTTCAAGACGAATTAAGAAAATACAGAGACGAATTTTACTTTCCACATGTCAACGGAAAACAAGTAATTTATTTTACTGGAAATTCATTGGGTTTACAACCTAAAAGAACGAAAGCTTACGTGGATGAAGTGATGAACGATTGGGCCAATTTAGCGGTAGAAGGACATTTTTATGCCGATAAACCTTGGTGGGATTATCAAGAACGATTCGCTGCTCCGTTAAGCGAAATTGTTGGAGCAAAACCAACAGAAGTAGGAGTAATGAATACCTTAACTGTGAATCTTCATTTGTTAATGGTATCGTTTTACAACCCAACGCCAAAGAAATACAAAATCATTTGTGAGGAAAAAGCGTTTCCAAGCGACCAATACATGTTCCAAAGTCAAGTGAAATTTCATGGATATGATCCAAAAGATGCTATCGTAGAAATTAAACGAAGAGAAGGAGAAGCCAATATTCGATTAGAAGATGTATTAACTAAAATTGATGAGGTTGGGAATGAATTAGCTTTGGTTTTAATCGGTGGCGTGAATTATTATACAGGACAAGTTTTTGATATGAAAACCATTACCGAAGCTGGGCACAAATATGGCGCTTATGTAGGTTGGGATTTAGCGCATGCCGCTGGAAATATCAAATTAGCATTACACGATTGGAATGTAGATTTTGCTGCTTGGTGTAGTTATAAATACATGAATTCCGGACCAGGAAATGCTTCAGGATTTTTTGTGCACGAAAAACATCACAATGATAAAGAACTAAAACGTTTTGCAGGTTGGTATGGTCATAATAAAGAGAAAAGATTTAAAATGGAACCTGATTTTGACCCAGTTCACGGAGCAGATGGATGGCAAATTAGTAATCTTCCAATTTTATCTTTAGCACCATATTTAGCTTCGGTAGAAATGTTTGCTGAGGTTGGGATGGATAAACTAATCACAAAACGAAATTTAATAACTTCTTATCTAGAATTCATTCTTCATGAAATTGATAAAGAATTAGAAGGCGCGGATTTCGAAATTATTACACCATCCAATCCAGAAGAACGCGGATGTCAGTTGTCAGTATACCTTCACGGACAAGGAAGAGAGCTATTCGATAGATTAATGAAAAACGGCGTAATTACGGATTGGAGAGAGCCAAATGTAATTCGTTTAGCACCAGCGCCATTCTATTGTTCTTTCGAAGATATGTACGAATTCGGACAAATATTGAAAAGATTGATTTTGGAGAAATAGTGTAAACTTAATTTAATTAAAATTGAAGTCATCTTTTTTACTTTTTTCTCTTATTTTATTTTTGAGTTGTAAAACTTCGAAAACTGAAGTCGAACATTTAAAAGAAAATGAAATTACCTTATTTTATGATACAGGGGAAGTAAAAAATATTGGAGTCATTGATGCTTTTTACAAAGAATATAATAATTTTAGAGTAGGATTTTGGAAGGAATTTTATAAAAATGGGAAATTAAAATCAGAAGGTAATTATAAATTAGATACTTATAAACAATGCTGTGTAAGTGGATTTTGTGATGGTTATTACAGTTACAAATATGGGGAATGGAAATATTATCATGAAAATGGAAAATTAAAGGCAAAGGGTACATATCGAATTGGTAAGAAACATAAAAAAACAAGTTGTGAAGGAGGTGATGAAATAAATTTTGGTTATGTCACGAACAATTGGAAATTTTATGATGTAGATGGAAATGAAATAAAGCCTTCTGAAAAAGACATTTTAGAAATTGAAAATAGTAGTTATCTTGATGAATTTGAGATGAGTAAATACTTAAATAATTAATTTTGAATAAATAATTACTTAGGGTTCAAAACTTGAAACCTGAAACTTAAAACAAAAAAATGACCAAACAACAAATCATAGAAAATTTTGACCCATCACAACCTGGGTTAGCAGATGCAACCGTTTTTGGATTGCCATTTTCAGCAGAGCAAAGTGAAATTATTGTAGTTCCAGTGCCATGGGAAGTAACGGTAAGTTATGGAGCCGGTGCTTCAGAAGGACCCGATGCTATTTTAGACGCTTCTTTTCAGGTGGATTTAAATCATCAAGAGTTTCCTGAATTATGGAAATTAGGAATTTACATGGATGAAGCTCCAGAACATTGGGCAAAGAATTCTGAGAAATATAAAGGAATGGCACAACCTATCATCGAAGCGTTAGAAAATGGAGAAGATGTATCAGTGTTTCCCGCCCTGCAATCCGATTTGGATAAAATCAATAAAGTGTGTAAGGAATTGCATCAAGAAGTAAAAGACCGCGTTTTGCATTGGATGAACCAAGGGAAAAAAGTGGTGCTTTTAGGTGGAGACCATTCTACGCCACTAGGGTATTATCAAGCTTTAGCTACTAAATACGACAACTTCGGAATCTTACATTTAGATGCCCACATGGATTTACGAATCGCTTATGAAGGATTTACTTATTCGCACGCATCTATTATGTACAATACGTTACAAATTCCTCAAGTTTCTAAAATTGTTCAAGTAGGAATTCGCGATTTTTGTGAGCAAGAAGTGGAAGTGGCGTTGAAAGATAGAGTTTTAGTGCATACCGATATGGATTTAAAACAAGAAGCTTTCGAAGGTAAAACGTGGCAACAACAATGCGACCATATCATCGCTTCATTACCAGAAAAAGTTTGTATTTCTTTTGATATTGACGGAATGTATCCTTGGTATTGTCCAAATACAGGAACTCCAGTTCCGGGCGGATTTTCATTTGAGCAAGCCGCTTATTTGTTCAGTCGTTTAGCTGAAACTAATAAAGAAATCATCGGATTTGATTTGGTAGAAGTAGCTCCAGGAGATGATGATTGGGATGGAAACGTAGGAGCAAGAATGTTATTTCACATGTGTGGTGCTTTTGCGAAATCTCAGAAAATGAATGTGGGGAATAAAATTAAATTTAATAAGTAAAGTTTAAAACCGAAGTCTAAAAAGCTTCGGTTTTTTTATAAGTTATTGATATCCTCCAAAATCGAAATCGCTTTTTCTTTTGTTGCTGCTAATTCCTCTGGTTCCATTTTTCTTAGTAGGGCTAACATCATGCTCATTCTTTGATTATTGGCAAAATGCTGTTTTTTCTCATCTA
>NZ_CALBSN010000165.1 GCF_937967675.1 uncultured Flavobacterium sp.
TTACAAAAAATTATATTGTTGATTTTCTTAAAGAAAAAATCACTAATTTTGCAATCATTTTATCAGAAGAAAATACAAATCCAGTTAAGTACTTTTAAATATGGCAACAATCAAAGAGCTAAGTGTAGAAGATAAGTTAAGAGCCCTTTATGCTTTACAACTAGTTGATTCTAAAATAGACGAAATAAGAAATGTAAGAGGAGAATTGCCTCTTGAAGTAGAAGATTTAGAAGATGAAGTAGCAGGACTTTCTACTCGTTTAGAAAAACTAAAAAGCGATTTGGAGACTATTGACGACCAAATCAAAGAAAAGAAAAATGCTATCGACGAGCACAAAACTGCCATTAAAAAATATTTAGAGCAACAAAAAAACGTTCGTAACAATAGAGAATTCAACTCTTTAACTAAAGAAGTGGAGTTTCAGGAATTAGAAATTCAATTAGCTGAAAAACACATTAAAGAGATGAAAGCTTCTATTGAACACAAAAAAGAAGTTGTAGCTCAAACTAAAGAAAAATTAGACGGTAAACAAACGCACTTAAAACATAAGAAAGCTGAATTAAGTGACATTATGGCTGAAACTGAAAAAGAAGAAAACTTCTTATTAGGTAAATCAGAAGAATTAAGAGGTCAAATTGAAGAGCGTTTATTAGCAGCTTACGACAGAATTAGAAATAGTGTTAGAAATGGTTTAGCAGTTGTTTCTATTGAGCGTGGCGCTTCTGCTGGTTCCTTCTTTACTATTCCACCACAAACACAAATGGAAATTGCAGCTCGCAAAAAAATCATTACGGATGAGCACAGTGGTAGAATTTTAGTAGACGGTGTTTTAGCTGACGAAGAAAGAGAAAAAATGGAAAAATTATTTGCTAGCATCTAATTAAATCCTTTAAAATAAATGAAAGTCCTTTTTTTAAAAGGGCTTTTTTTTTGTTTTAAACCGCAAAGAAGAATAGTCATCATAACTCTCAAATTACTCTTCACTAATCAGTTTTTACTTTTCACTAAAAAACCTATCTTTGCTACATGGAAGAAAACACAGTACGCATCAACAAATATTTATCCGAAACCGGCTTTTGTTCTCGTAGAGAAGCCGATCGATTAATAGAGCAAGGCAGAGTTACTATTAATGGGAAAGTTCCTGAAATGGGAACAAAAGTAGCTCCTGGTGATGAAGTACGTGTAAACGGTATTTTAGTAGAAGAAAAGAAGCAAAAACATGTGTATTTGGCTTTCAACAAACCCGCTGGAATTGAATGTACTACCAACCAAAAAATCAAGGATAATATCGTAGATTACATCAATTATCCAGAGCGTATTTTTCCTATTGGTCGTTTGGATAAAGCCAGTGAAGGTTTGATTTTTATGACGAGTGATGGCGATATTGTAAACAAAATTCTTAGAGCAAGAAACAACCACGAAAAAGAATACATCGTAACCGTAAACAAACCGATTACTGATAGATTTATTGACCGAATGGCAAACGGAATTCCAATTTTGGAAACGATTACCAAGAAATGCAAAGTAGAACAAATTAGTAAATACGTTTTCCGAATTATTTTAACGCAAGGTTTGAATAGACAAATTCGCAGAATGTGTGAATATTTGGATTACGAAGTAACAGCTTTGAAACGTACCAGAATTATTAACATTTCTTTAGATGTTCCAGTAGGCAAATACCGCGAACTTACTGATAAAGAAATCGCAGAATTAAACCAATTAATTGCACCTTCTAGCAAGACTGAAGAAGCAAGTTTACCAAGTAATAAAGGAAAGTTTACTGGAAAAAGGAATTATAGGGAGAGGAATCGTTAAAAACAAAGTTCCATCACATAATCATCCATTACATAACCATTTCCAATATCAATTACTTCGTCTTTTACTTTTGTAAAGCCTAGTTTGGTATAAAAATGTATGGCGATATTGTATTTGTTTACGTTTAAGAAAATGGCTTTTTGGTTATTTTCGATTGCTTTTCCTTTTACCAATTCAAAAAATTGTCTTCCTAAACCTGTTCCTTGAGTTTCAGGTAACACGTAAATTTTATGAATTTTTGTTTTGTTGGGTTCGCTGTTGATTTCATAGGAAACAAAACCTACGTAATTATCGTTATCATCTTGTGCTAAATAAAAAACGTGTCCTTTTTGTATTAATTCGCGTAAAGCAGGTTCGTTATAAAACTTGTCAATCATATAATCCAATTGCGATTTGGATAAAATTTCTCCATAGGCTACAGGCCAAATTTTCTTGGTTAAGTCGATAACCACATTTAATTGTTCTATTTTACAAAGTACTATTTTCATACTGCTAAAATAAAAACAAAAAGGGCCAACCTCGAAAGATTGACCCTTTATTTTAAAAGTATAAGAAATTATTCTGTCTTAACTACTTTAAATTCACCCATTGTATCATCAGCGAATACTTTTACAATATATACTGAAGCTGCAACGTCTGACATATCAACGTTAACTTCATTACCATTTGTTTGTAAATTTTTCACTAATCTACCATTAATATCATAAACTTGAATAGCAGTGATAGATTTTGTATAAGAAACTGTGAATCTATCCACAACTGGATTTGGATAATATTTTAAAGATTTAATATCAAAACTAGCATTATCTAAAACAACTGTAACAGTAACAGCTAAAGCAGCACTTCTACATGTTCCTACAACGGATACTGCATAATAAACTGCACCATCAACTAACTGTGTTCCAGCTGGAATAGCATTAGTTCCTGCCGCTGCATCACCAGGTGTTGGATACCATACAATATTTGATCCATTAACATTAATATCTTCAATTGTAGCATCCGATGCAACACCACCATAAATAGTTTGTACTGCATTTCCTGTTGGTGTAGATGGAGTTGAAATAGTAACATTAACAGCAGTTCTAGGACTTTCACAACCATCAACATTTTGTGAAACATAATAAATACCTGTTGAAAGTGTTGTTCCTGAAGTTAGTGCAGTTCCACCTGTTGAATTAGAATACCAACTTAAATTTGATCCTGATGCTGTAAGATCAGCAACAGTAGCACTAGTACAAAATGTTTGAGCACTAGCAGTTGGAGCACTTGTTGTATTTACAGTAACTAAAACAGCTGTTCTTGAACTCTCACAACCATTCAATGTTTGAGAAACATAATAAGTTGCTGAAGTTAAAGACGTTGAAGGACTTAAAGCACTACCGCCTGTAGAAGCTAAATACCAAGATAAATTAGTTCCAGTAGCAGTTAAATTAGCGACTAATGCACTATTACAGAACGATTGATCAGCAGCTGTAGGAGCAGCTGTTGTATTAATAGTTACCGTTACTGCTGTTCTTGCACTCTCGCATCCATTTAGCGTTTGAGAAACATAATATGTATTAGAAGATAATACATCAGAAGAAGCTAAAGCAGAACCTCCAGTAGATGCAGAATACCAGTTATATGATGACCCGCTTGGTAATAAATCGGCTACAGTAGCAGAATTACAAAATGATTGTGCACTTGCATTTGGAGCAGTAGGGATTGTATTTACAACCACAGTCACCGCAAATCTATCTGTACTTTCACAACCATTAACTGTTTGAGAAGCATAATATGTTGTGCCATTTGTTAAACCAATAGCCGTAATATTAGGTAATAAATTACCTCCTGTTGCTGCATCATACCATTTAATTCCAGATCCAACTGCAATTAATTGTGTAATATTTGAAGCACCACAGAAAGTTTGAGTTGCATTACCAGTTGGTGCACTAGTTACATTAATTGTTACATTAACTGAAGCAATTGATGAACAACCATTAGCATTAGTACCTTTAATATAATAAGTACCAGAAGTTGTTACTGCATTAGGATTAGTTAATGCATTAGTTGCTGCTAAGTCTGTAAAATAAGTAAATGTTAATCCTGAATCAGAACCTGTAGTTACTGCAGCAGTTGTTAAATCAACTGTAGCTGGATAACAAACTGTAGCTGGGTCAACAGTAATTAGAGTTGGTAAAGGATTAATTGTTACTGTAACTGGAGTTATTATTGAAGAACATCCATTTGAATTTGTTCCTTTGATATAATAAGTACCAGAAGTAGCTACTGTACTAGGACTTGCCAAAGCATTAGTTGCTTCTGGATTAGTCCAATAAGTATATGTTAATCCTGAATCAGAACCTGTAGTTACAGAAGCAGCAGTTAAATCAACTGTTGATGGACTACAAACTGCTGTAGGATTAACTGTTACAACTGTAGGTAGCGGATTAACAATTACATTTACATTAGCTGAGTTCGTACAACCTGTTAATGAAGCCGTTGCCGTAGCAGTATAGCTTGCTGTTCCAGCTGATGAAGATTTCACATAAACAGTTGATGCATTTGTACCCGCTGTATAAGGTGTACTAGCTGCAGCATCTGTATATAAATTAGTTACTGGTGACCAAGTAATATTTGTTGGAGATGAATAATTTAAAACAATGTTTGGTCTAGCATTTCCAGAACTTGTTGGAGTAGTTGCTGTTAAAACCGAATCACTGGATGCACTATCTACTCTATACCAATTTGTACTTACAAACCCAGGATCAGAATTTCTCATTTGAACACTATCATTAGTTGTTCCTGAATTATTATTACTATATGATGTTTGAATTACAATATTACTTGTACCATCCCAAGTAAACGAACCGTTTAATGGTATATTAACCAAACCAATCGTAACAGCTAAGTTACCAGCAGCTCTAACGTTAGTTGTAGTAGGTAAAAAAGTAGTAGATGTTAACACATCATCAGTAGTACTTCCCATATCCACTTGGAAATTTTGTAATGTTCCAGAGAAAGAAGTTCCTACAGATGCTACATCAAACGAAATAGAATTAATCGTAGAATTTGGTGTTAAACCTAAAGCCGTTAATTCTGAAGCTCTAATCAACATTTGGTGCTTAGTTCCTCCATAATAATTTGTAAATGGACTAGGATAACCCGTTGCTGTATTTGTTGTAGTTGAAGAACCAAAATTAGCAATATTTGAAATAGCACCACCTGTTACTGTAAGTGCTTGAACTGAATCTACACATACTTCTGGAGCTGCAGGAGTAATAGTCATAGCGCTTGGCAATTGATTTGCAGAAACTACAAAGGTAGCTGTATTACTACACAAACTTCCAGAGGACTGTGAAGCTGTTAGTGTGTAAGTTGTTGAACTTGTTGGATTAAATATCCAACCCGTTGAACTATTACCAGTTACCCCTATTGAAGGAGACCATGTATACGTATCAAAATCAGCAACATTTGATGTTATCGTTACAGGTATTGTAGTAGCTACACCAGAACAAATGGTTGCATTTGAACTGCTTAATGTTAAAGCAGGAGCAGGATTAACAGTAACTGGAACTGCAACTCTTGGAGAAGCACAAACCGTTGGAACTGTCATATTAATTTTATGAATAAATCTTAAATCTGTTGTTGTTGCACCCCATCCCCAACCTGAAGTAATTGTAACACCTGGAGTTGAAAAAGGGAAAGCCCCAGTTTGATAATACCAACTTAATCCGGAACCTAAACTTGTACAAAGTAATCTATAACCTGTACCTGCAGTAGGTATAACAAATGTAGAAGGTAATACAACATTAGTTAAAGATGTTGCAGAACCTGTGAATCCATTTATTGTAGTAGAAGCAATATCAACACCAGCTGAATTTTGCAATTTAATAGTTAAATTACCAGTTCCTGCAACTAAAACATCAATACTGTTAATAATAACATTATTTGTTGTTGTAGTTAATACCATACCACCATCTGGTGATGAAGTAGTTCCAAAAGCAGTATCAATTGTAGCTGTGGATCCTAAAGTTACCGAAGCATTTGTAATTGTTTCAGCACTAGCATAATAAGTAGTAGATGAACTTATTGATGGAGTAGTAAATGGGGAGCCAGTCCCTATAGAAACACCTCCAGTATTATCTGCGTACCAATTAACTGTTGTACCAGCATTTGATGTTGCTTCAATCGTTACTGTACCCGTTCCACAACGTGTAGCTGGAGTAGTAGATGTAATTTGATTTGTAAAATCTACTTGAGCAACACTAGAATAAGCAGGTGTTCCTCCACAAGAAATAATTTGACAGCGGTATCTTGTAGGGATTGTAGGTGTAACAATAGTAGTTGTGGTTGTAGCCGAAGCAATATTTTGCCAAGAAGTACCATTATCAATACTTGATTGCCATTGGAACGTTAAACCATCATTACTTCCCGTATAATCCATGCTTAAGTTTACTGACTGACCTAAACATATACTTGATGCGCTAGCAATTGTATTAACTCCTGCAGGAGCATTACTATTTAATACACTCATTACTACTTGCGCAGAACCTGATGCATTAGTACAACCCGTAGTTTGATTTGTATATGAAATCGAATACGTTGTAGTGATTAAAGGTGCAACTGTTTGTGAGAAAATATTTGTACCTGTTGCAATAGTAGTTGTACCGTTTGCATCTGTTGCAGTCCAAGTAGTAGTATAATTTGCTGGTGGTGTAAAACGATAAGCAAAAGGATTTGTAATTGGATTAGTTGACGATGCCGTAGTTCCAGAAGCATAAGCCAAAACTCCAATAGTTCCGTTACCATTATTAACACCAACTAATTTATTTCTATCAATGTTCGTAGATGATGTAACATGAACTTCTATGATTCCGGTTGTTTCAAAGAAAACTGCTTGAGCCGTACTCACTCTTGTATCTCCATATTCACGAACATTTTCATAACTTACAATAAATTTTCTATTTGGAGCATAACCTTCTGTCCAATATTTTAATGTACCACCTTGAGTTCCTGATGTAGATCCATCAGAACCTGAATTTGCTAAATTGTTATCCATTGCAAGAACAGCAACCAAATTAAATGGTTCTGAAGCACTAGGTAATGTTGTATATGTGAAATCTGCTAAACTTGTACCATTATAGGTTCCAAACATAACAGTCCCGTTTGTTCCAACATTAATTGTATTATAGTTTGTTCCAAAGAAATTAAAATTGAATCCAACAGGAATTCCTCCCCAACCTCCGTCATCTAACGTACCTGAAGTTTGCGGAACTACTGCTGCACCTGCTGTTGCTAATGTAACAGCATTTGAAGGCGCAACTCTCGGAGCATGTGTTATTGATGCACTCACAAAATTACCAGCACTTAAGCCTGAATTAATTGTAGCACTTGTACCAGGACAAACTCCAGAAGCTGTTGTTGTAACAGTAGCTGAAGGCAAGTCATAAACTCCTACTGAGATATATGCTACTGAAGGACAACCTCCATCATTTGGTGTTCCTGTAACTTTGAAATCTGTTGTTGTTGAAATAGTAGCTGTAGTTGAACTACCCGTTGAAGTACTTAATGTAACACCGCTAGTTAATGATTCCCATGTATAAACAACACCTGGAATAGTTGAATTAGCTGTTAATGTAACGGGACCTCCTGTACCACAGAAATTAGGTACTGAAGGTGTAATTGTAATAACATCCGTACCTATACCTTCATCTGAATATGTAACACCAGCTTGTGTTTTTGTTAATGCGTTAACGTCAGTAGCTGTTACTGACCAAGCTATTGTAGCATTTAAAGGTGTAGGAACAGGAATTGTTCCTGACCATGTTGTTCCTGAAGTATTAGTCATATTAATAGCAGTCTGAGGAGTCCCATTTACACTATAATTAATAACAACACCTGATATAGCTCCAGCACCTATTGCAACGTCAACAGTAACAGTTCTTGCGACAGCAGGACAACGATTACCTTGAGGTGTGATTGTTAAATTAGATAACGTAGGAGTAGCTTTAGAAGCCATAACATAGTAATTCAATGCAGATATATCTTCTGGAGAAGTTGTTGTAATTGAAGAAGCAGTTACTGTTGAAGTTAAGCCTCCTATTAAGTCATATACACCTGTAAGTGTTTCACTTGCACCAATAGCATCTGCACCATTTGGGTTATCATTAAGCCTTACTAATGCATCTGCAAAATTACTTCCACCACTAGTAAAAGAAGCAGCCCAATATCGATTTGAATTTAAAGATCCTAATAAACTCGCTGGAGTACCTCCAGTAGCCGAATCAAAAACTTCTGATTGAATTACAACATTTCCAGAAGGACCTGTTGTTGGATTTACTAATTCAAAAGGATTAATTGTTGATTTACCTATAGGAAATACATATGTTGAACCTGTAGCTAAGTTAGGTGGTAATGTTCTCGCTAATGGACCATTTACATATGCAGTAGTAGATGTTCTAACGATACTAGCAGCAGTTGTACCTGTAATTGTTAAAACATTAGTACTATTAGTTGTTATGTTACCTGAACCTGCTCCAAAAGTTAGTGTTCCAGTACCTAAATTACCTCCTGATAAAATCAATCCATTAGAATTAGTTAAATTAATTGTATTAACTAATCTCGTTGGTGGCACTTCAAAACCAACTGTTCTACTTACACTTTCTTGTGCATAAATTAATGCGTAAGTTCCTGTACCTAAATTAAAAGTAGGTGTTGCATCAAAATTACCTCCTGGAGTTGTTAAACCTGCAGATCCAATTTGAGTAGTGCAGTTAACAGCTAAACCTGTTCCAAAAGTAATTTTATTACTTCCTGTAATAGTTCCTTGGAATAAGTTTGCTCTTGCAATAATAATAGGATTTGTATGAGTAATAGTTAATCCAGCTGTATTTTGCATACTTAATGTAGCCAAGTTAGTTAAAACTGTACCTGAACCCGCCAATGTTTGCGCAAAACTTCCTGTAAAATTCAAGAATTGTAATGTACCTGAAGTACCTGTTAAAATACCATTATTAGTCAAAAGAGGACCTCTTTGTGAGAACGTACCTGTAGTAGAGGCAGTATCTAATATTCCATTGGTACCTACTGTAGTAGAACCATTTGCAATAACCGTTCCACTAGTTGCAGATTGAAATCTACCTTGCGTAATTATGATATCTCCATTAACAGTTATTGTTCCAGTTGAAGTAACTCTAAAAATTCCAGTACCTCCTGTAGCACCAGCAGCTAAAATAGTTAAATTACCCTTAACAGTTTGAGTATTTGCACCAAAAAAATTAAGTGTTGCTGTTGATAAAGGACAATTATAAACAATATTACCAAATGACTGGTTATTATTAGCAGGGGCTGTAGCCGAAGTTGTTAAACCACTTACTGTTAATGTAGAAGATGGCGACCAAGTAGCTAATGGAACCCATGGAGCACCTGTAGTTGCACCTGAAACATTATACTGACTTCCATCTAAAAACAATAAAGTACTTGCTGAACCTGTAACATTTCCATTTGTTGTTATGTTTGTTGTTGCTATATTATTAATTACACCTGTACTAGTTACTGATACAATTGTACCATTACCACCCGTTGTTAAAAATGAGTTTGCACCAGCATTGGTAGCAGTTGCATTAATACCTGCTACTGTAAGAGTTCCAGAGATATTACCTGTATTACCCGTTACAGCTGAAGCAAAAATTAACGATACTGAATTTGTCGTATTAGTTAAAAATAATGAAGAACCTGATTCAATAACAAAATCATCTCCACCTCCACCATATATAGTTATAATTCTTTGCGTCGTTGCTGAAGATTGTAAATAGCAAGCTGTATTATCTTTAATTTTTAATTGACCAACTGTAGTTGCAGCTGCAAAGCTAATGTAAACATTTCCTCCAGTAGTTAATGAACCATTTCCGTCTACAATAAAAACATCAGTAGTATTTAAAATTGTTGGAGTAGTACCTGAACCATCAGCTGCGGTATTCCAATTTGTCAATGTGGCAAATGCTCCCGGTGTGCCTGAAGAAGATGCACCTACCCAGTAATAAGTAGCTGCTGCAGAAGTAGATTGAGTAGCTATAGCTGGAGTACTTTCCACTCCTTCACTGATAGCAACCACTTTCCAATCGTAAGTAGTACCTGGAACTAGTCCTGTAGCGTTGTATGTATTAGTACCTAATGCTACGTTAGCAACAAAATTATAAGTTGTACCACCATTTGTAGAATTTAACACAACGTATCTAACAATGTTAGTAGTTGGTGAAGCTGCAGTCCAATTCAATGTCATGGCTGTAGCTGTTGCTCCAGAAATTGTTAAACCTGTTGGCCCTGCGGCTGGAACAGGTGGAGTAAATCTATATATTCTTCTTGACCCATCGGCAGTTGAATTTAAATTTGGGACATCACCTAAAGCTAAAGTATTAGTATTAAAAGTAGCTCCATTACTAACTGTATTATTTGAAAAAGTTATTGATGCAGTAGTATTTGCAGTAGTATTAACAGAAAAACCACCAGCAACAGGATTAAATGTTGTTGTTGTACAATTAATAGACCCATATACATATTCAACTATACCTGTATTCTCATACAATCTAACTTGCCATGTGCTATTTCCATTTGCTGCAGTTGTACTATATGTAACAGCCATACCTGTCCATTCTACGACTAAACAGCGATTTGGAGCAGCTCCAACTAATTTGTAATGAACTTTACCAGAGGCACTTACATAAAAATCACCTCCTAAAGCAGAAATTTTTGGAGTAGTTACAGATCCACCACTAACAGTTGAACCTGAAACAGCAGTCGAACCTAGTCCTAAAATTCCATCAGCATTGGCAGAAAATTGATTATAAAAATTACCCATAAAGAATAATTAAAGCCAATATTCGTAACTGCTGAAGCAGTTGCATCAGATAGCGGACCTACTAACTGCGTAGTTCCAGTTGACATGTCTACAGCATTACCATTTGCATCTAAAGCAAGTGAACCAGAAGTGTTTGTGCTAAAAGCATAATTAGCAGAAGACTGTCCTTGAGCAAAAGAAAAGGAAAACAGTATCATTAACATAGTAATCAACGAAATCCAGGTTCGTTTTTTTGCCATGTACGACTTGTCTCTTTGCTTTTGAGAACATGTTGTTCCAATAAAATTAAAGGAAACAACCGAATCGTAATTGTTTATCATAAAATTAAATTTAGTTTGATATAAGTAATCAACAAATATATTTATTTTTTTAATACAATTAAATTATCTTAAAAAAAATAAATAAAAAAATCAAGCCTTACTAATAAACTTTTTATTCTTTTGAATAATAAATAAAAAACTCTTCATTATATTGAAGAGTTTTTACAACTAAGCTTGCCCGGTTGGACCAAAATTTAAAGGAATTGGAGGTTGTTCGCCTTCTTCAATTTTTCCGTGAGCACTTTCAAATCGGTGAATGTTTTCTCCTAATGCTTTCAACAAACGTTTTGCGTGTTGAGGCGTTAAAATAATTCTTGATTTTACTTTCGTCTTTGGCACTCCTGGCATAATCGTTACGAAATCTACCACAAACTCAGAGTTTGAATGATTTATAATAGCTAAATTAGAATAAATTCCTTCAGCTGTTTGCTCGTCTAATTCGATGTTAATTTGACCTTGTTGGTTATTATTTTCCATTTTTTTATTTTTTAAACATATAAGTCATCGAAGTTTTTAAATGTTTTTGACTTAAATTATTAGTTCATTTAAGTAATATTTGAAAATCTTTTACAAGAATAAGTATAATTTAGATAAAAAAAAAGCCTAACAGAAAATCTGTTAGGCTTTATATTGGAATAATGAAGCTAATTAGTAGTTAAACTCTTCTTTAGCAGCCATTAATTCATTGTATTCTTCTTTAGAACCTACAATAATATTATCGTAATCTCTCATACCAGTACCAGCTGGAATTCTGTGTCCTACAATAACATTTTCCTTTAATCCTTCTAAAGTATCCACTTTACCTGCTACGGCAGCTTCGTTTAATACTTTTGTAGTTTCCTGGAACGATGCAGCAGAAATGAATGATTTCGTTTGTAACGATGCTCTAGTAATACCTTGTAATACTGGTGTAGCAGTAGCTGGAACAATATCACGTGCTGAAACTAAGTTTTTATCATTACGTTTTAATAACGAATTTTCATCTCTTAACTGACGTGGTGTAACAATTTGACCTGGTTTTAAGTTTTCAGAATCTCCTGCATCTTCCACAACTTTCATTCCGTATAATTTATCGTTTTCAACGATGAAATCACTTGTATGAACTAATTGATCTTCTAAGAATAAAGTATCTCCTGGATCCACAATTCTTACTTTACGCATCATCTGACGGATAACCACCTCAAAGTGTTTATCGTTGATTTTTACACCTTGTAAACGGTATACCTCTTGAATTTCGTTTACCAAGTACTGTTGAACAGCAGATGGACCTTGAATTCTTAAGATATCTTCTGGAGTAATTGCACCATCAGAAAGTGGAGTTCCCGCTTTTACGAAGTCGTTTTCTTGAACTAAGATTTGGTTTGAAAGTTTTACTAAGTATTTTTTCACTTCACCAAATTTAGACTCGATAGCGATTTCTCGGTTACCTCTCTTAATTTTTCCAAATGTTACAACACCATCAATTTCAGAAACTACTGCTGGGTTTGAAGGATTACGAGCTTCTAATAACTCCGTAATTCTTGGCAAACCTCCTGTAATATCACCTGCTTTAGAAGAACGACGTGGAATTTTAACTAAAATCTTACCTGCTTTAATTTTTTCTCCATCGTTTACCATAAGGTGAGCTCCTACTGGTAAATTGTATGAACGAATTAACTCGCCATCTTTACCATAGATGTGTAACGTAGGGATTAATTTCTTATTTCTACCTTCAGAAATTACTTTCTCTTGGAAACCAGTTTGCTCGTCGATTTCAACAATGAACGATTGTCCTTGTTCTAAATCTTCGTAACCTACTTTACCCGTAAATTCAGAAATAATTACCCCGTTATATGGATCCCATTTACAGATTGTAGTACCTTTTTCAACAATGTCTCCATCATTTACAAAAATACTTGATCCGTAAGGAATATAGTGTGTATTTAATACAATACCTGTTTTTGGCTCAACTAATTTTAACTCAGTAGAACGAGAAATTACGATATCAACAGCATTTCCTTCAGCATCTTCACCTTTAACTGTTTTTAAATCTTCAATTTCTAATCTACCTGCAAAACGAGTTACAATACTAGACTCTTCAGAGATACCTCCAGCAACCCCTCCAACGTGGAACGTACGAAGTGTTAACTGTGTACCAG
>NZ_CALBSN010000166.1 GCF_937967675.1 uncultured Flavobacterium sp.
AATCTTCTTCAATGATTTGTTCTATAAAATTCAATGATTTTTCTTCTGTTGACATTGTTTTTTTTACTTTTGACAAAGATAAAAAAAGTTTATGGTTTATGGTTTATGGTTGAACCAAGTTTTCAAAACAATAAACAATTAACTACAAACAATAAACAAGCTTGTTATGGGAACAATAAAATTAAATAATATTCGAACTTTTTCTTACCACGGTTGTTTAATTGAGGAAGGTAAAATAGGCTCTGATTACCGAGTGGATTTAGAAATTAAAACCGATTTACGCAAATCATCTCAAACAGACGAATTGTCTGATACCGTTGATTACGTACATTTAAACAAAATTGTGGTGGAAGAAATGGCGATTCGCTCTAAATTATTAGAACATGTTGCTCAACGCATTATCACAAGATGTTTTGCGGAAATTCCATCAATTTCTCGAATAAAATTAGCAGTTTCGAAATTGAATCCTCCTATTGGTGGCGATGTAGAATCGGTTACAATAGAAATGGAAGAGTTTAGAAATTAAAAAAAGAATCGGAATTAACATCCGATTCTTTTTTTAGATACTGAAACAAGTTCAGTATGACACAATAAGACTTTTTTAATCTATTTTATAAACTCTTTTCTTGTACAAATTACTTGATGCTACAATATGAGCAAGTGCATCTTTGGCTAATTCTTCATTCAAAGCAACAGGAATTAATTCGGTATCACTTTTTACTTTGAACTGTAATGGTGTTGCATTTGGATTTAAAATAACAATATCATCTTCTACTCTAAAAGCATAGGTTTCATGGAATAACATAATAGTTCTTCCTTTAGTTTCTTTTGGTAGTTTTAATAAGTTTCTTCCTGGCATTGGCGTTTTAGTTGTGATACCTGATAAAGCTAAAACGGTTGATGGAATATCCATTTGACTTGCTAAATTATCGTAAGTAATTCCTTTTTCAACATTTGGTGCAATAATTAAAGCAGGAATGTGAAATTTATTTACCGGAACTAAATTTTTACCATACGTTCTAGTATTATGATCGGCAATAACAACAAAAATAGTGTTCTTAAAATAGGCTTCTTTTTTGGCTAATTCGAAAAATTTTCCAATTGAAAAATCGGCATATTTCATCGCATTATGAACTGTATTTTTAGGTTGTTCGTAAAGTTGAATTCTACCATCAGGAAATTCAAAAGGTTCGTGATTTGAAGTAGAAAACATCAAAGAAAAGAACGGTTTGTTTCCAAGATTTTTATAATATTCATTGGCTTTCACTGCTAAATCTTCATCACAATAACCCCAAGTTCCTTTCATGGCATATTTCTTTCCATCTTTATCGAAATCTGTTTCATCTATGATGTTTTTAAAACCATTTCCATTGAAAAAAGAAGCCATATTATCAAAATTTGCCATTCCACCATAAATGAAACTCGTATCGTAATTTTGACGACTAAAAGCATCTGCTAGCGTAAAAAAGCCTTGTTGAGAACCGCCTAATTTCACAATACTTTCTGACGGATTAGGTAAAAATCCAGCGGTTACTTGCTCAATTCCTCTTACACTTCGAGTTCCGGTACAATATAAATTGGTAAATAATAACCCTTCTTTTGATAATTTATCTAATTCAGGTGTTAGTGGTAAACCATTTAAACAACCTACATATTCAGCTCCTAAACTTTCTTGTAAAAAGATGACCACATTGTATTTTGGTTGTGGAACATCCGGTTTTTGAAGATGTAAAAAAGGAACTTCACCTGGAATAAATTCGGAAACATCCATGTATTTTTTTACACGAGTATAAGCTTCCAATTCGTCCATTTTACCGTATTTCTTAACATCACCTTCATTCTTCATCGAATAAGCTGCAAATGCAACCGTGTAAAGCGAATTTAATCCCAATGAGTTCGTCATTTGATCCGAACAAAAGATGGCATTACTAGCATTTATAGGACGTTTAGAAGTTAAACTACCTCTAGCTCCAAAAAACAAAAAGAAAGCAACTACAGGAAATAAAATAAGCTTTGTTTTATATTTAAAATCTATTGGATAAAATATTTTTTTACCGTGTTTAAAAGCAAAAAACAAAGCAATTCCAAGTAAAATAGTAGTGATGATTAAAGAAGGTAAATAACTTTTTAACAGCGTTCCTACTACTTCTTTAGGATAAATTAAATAATCTAAAAATAAACGATTTGGACGTGTATCGTATTGATTGATAAAATCTAATGTTGATAACTCCATTAACAGAAACAAAAACAAAAAGGAGATAAAGTAAAAGTTGAAGAACTTTTTGAAGTGTTTTAAAATCGAATCTGGAAGTAATGAAATTAAAACTGCTGGTAAAAAAGCGATGTAACTCATAAGAATTAAATCGAAACGAAGACCAATTAGGAACAATTGTCTATAGTTTGGATTCTCCACAACACGTTCTTTGAATACAAAAAACAAAAGAATTCTACTAATAGTGGTTATAGATAAACCGATTAAGAAAAAACTAAATATAGGTTTTAAGTAACGTAAATTCTTCATAATTAATCAACTATTTGTTTTGCACAAAATTAAACTTTAAAACTAAATATTTGTACTTAATAAATGCTTAATATTTTTGGAAAAGAGGAAATAAAATGTAAATTTGCAGTCCGTTCAACTAATGGCGTCGTGGCCGAGCGGCTAGGCAGCGGTCTGCAAAACCGTCTACCCCGGTTCGAATCCGGGCGATGCCTCTAAAGAGTTACTAGAAATAGTAGCTCTTTTTTTTGTTTAATTTTTAGAAAAAATTAATTAAAGATATTCCGTTCCGAAGCTTAGGAAGATGCCTCTAAAACCTTCTAAGAAATTAGGAGGTTTTTTTATTGGAAATTTTTTAGGTGAAATTAATTAAAGATATTCCAGACGGTGCCTCTAAAACCTAAGTTTTTTTAGGTTTTATATGTTTTGATTTTTAGTAAATATTATTCAGTTACAGTTGTATCAGGTAATAACTTATTCGTTATCATTTCTTTTTCTTTAGGGAAGAAACCTTGTAGGATAAAAAACAATCCAAAAATAGAGATAACTAAACTGATTACTCTTTTAATTTTATAGATGTTTGCTGGAATTAATTTATGTTTCAACTGTTTTGCTAATAGAATTTTAGCAATATCAAAAGCTAAATAAAATGCTAAAATTGCGGCAAAAAATATTGAAATTCTTGAAGTATTCATTTCCATTTGTGGGCCGTAGGTAATGATAATCATCATCCAAAAACCTAGTACTCCAATGTTAATAAAATTCAATAAAAATCCTTTAAAAAACAATGCAAAGTAATTCTTTTTAGGAATATTATCATCGTCTTGTTCTTCCTCTTGTTGTCTTTTTAAATTACGTTTCAACATAATAAAAGAGGTTAAACCGTAAATCAACATGATAATTCCGCCAATAATAAACAAGGTGGGATTATCTTTTAATTGTTCAAGTAGTTGATTGGTACTTAAATATACAATCAAAATAAAGATAATATCACCAAAAACAATTCCTAAGTCAAAAACAAAAGCAGCTCTAAACCCTTTAGTAATACTAGTTTCAAGTAATACAAAAAAACCAGGACCAATTGAAAAGGCTAACAAAAGTCCCCAAGGAATTGCGGTAAGTATATCGTGTAAATGCAAGTTTTAGTCTCAGTCTCGGTTCTCAGTCGCAGTAATGCAAACTAAAAATTGTTAATAGTACGAAATTACAAAAAAAACTGAAAACTGTCACTGAAAACTGTGACTAACTTTATTTCGCTTGTTCGATAGTTCCTCCTGCGATTTTCTTTTCGTTAATTTGTTTTGGTTTACCATAAATAGTGATTTCACCACCCGCTCTCGTTTTTGCATCTACTAAATCCGTTGCATATACATCAGCCATTCCACCAGCGTTTACAGTAACTACAGTTTGTTCTGTTTTACAATCTTGACCATCGTATTTTCCACCTGAATTCGATACAATATCTTGGTTTTTTACTACTCCTTTTGTAGTTACAATACTTCCTTGCGAAACTCGAACTTGTAGTCTATCAGCTTGTAAATTAGTTAATTTAATTTCAGAACCTTCTTTACAAATTATATTAAAATTAATAGCTGAGATTTCATCTTTAGACGAAACTCTACTTCCTTCATTGGCTTCTAAAGCATCTATTTTTTTGAAGTAAACCGTAGCAGAAACATCGTCGCCACTTAACATTTTGGTTAAAGGCATTCTGATTTTTAATTCGCCATTTTTATTTACTATTTCTACTTCTTGAGAATTAGCTCCAGTTAAAACAACTTTATTTTCAGATGAAGCTACTAAGTTGACATCAATTTTATCAAAAGCAGTAACTTTAGTAAAATCACCAACGTTTTTTTCGGTTTGCGCTATTCCAAATGAAAAAATGGAACAAGTTATAAAGGTTAAAAATGTGTTTTTCATATGTTTTTAATTTATTTAAAGTAATAAAAAATATATACTGATACACCCGTAGTGCATTATAAAAAAAGTTGCTCAAAACACTAAAAATTAGTACATTGT
>NZ_CALBSN010000167.1 GCF_937967675.1 uncultured Flavobacterium sp.
GCATCGACATATTTTGGCATAACATCTTTAGCAATCGTAAAAGTTACGCCGTAAATAATGGAAACTAAGGTAGCGGCAACTAGTGCCCAACTTCTTTTTGACATTAGCTTAAAACAGTAATTACTTCGTGAATGTTTTTTGGACTATTTCCGATGTAAATCTTCCCATCGATAATAAAAACTGGGCGACTCAAAAACGTGTAATGTTCTAAAAGGTATTTTTTAAAATCGGCTTCCGTTAGATTTTTATCTTTTAAACCTAATGATTTATACAATTGTGCTTTTTTACTGAAAAGCGCTTCGTAACTTCCCGAAAGTTGGTACATTTCTTCTAAATCGCTTTCCGAAATTGGATTTTGACGAATATCGATAAACGTCAATTTATCAGAATTGGGTAACGATTTGATGATTTTTCGACACGTATCACACGAAGCCAAATAGTATATTTTGTTCATTTTGATGTTTTTCAATTTCTGATGCAAAAATACAGCCTTTTGAATTCTAAAAATCAGTAATTTTATAAAAAAATTAGACATGGACGCAACTTTTAGAATTTGGGAAACCAGCCGCGGATTATACAAGAATTTCTTAGATAATTATTCGTTGGAACAATTGAATACAATTCCAGCAGGAATGAGCAATAATTTGATTTGGAATTTGGGACACGTAGTTGTTTCCCAACAGAAATTGGTTTACGCTTTATCAGGTTTGCCAATGCATATTTCGGATTCGCTTTTTGAGAAATATCAAAATGGTTCGCGTCCAGATGGGAAAACTACGCAAGCTGAAGTTGATGAAATCAAGAAATTACTATTAAAAATGGTTGAAAAAACGAAAGCTGATTATGAAGCCGGAATTTTCAAAGAATTTCATCCGTATCAAACCAAAACGGGATTTCATTTAGGAACTTGGAAAGAAGCGATGGAATTTAACAATTATCACGAAGGAATTCATTTAGGAATTATGATGTCGATTAAAAAGCATATTTAGCGAATTGTTAACGATTCGAAAAGCAGCATCAAACAACTTTTATTTACCTTTGTAAAAATTTTTAAAAAATGAAATTCAATACAAAAACGATACATGGTGGGCAACATCATGAAAAAGTAACGGGAGCAGTAATGCCCCCTGTATTTCAAACATCGACTTATGTACAATCGAGTCCAGGGAAACCAATTGGCGATTACGAATATAGTAGAGCAGCAAATCCAACAAGAACCGCTTTAGAAGATGCTTTAGCAAGTATCGAAAA
>NZ_CALBSN010000168.1 GCF_937967675.1 uncultured Flavobacterium sp.
AATCTATCTTCGGTTAACAATTCAAAATCTTCACGAATAGCGGCATCATTTTTTGCGAAAATATCCCAAGTATTTTCAACTCGAAGAACATCACCTTCATATTCTACTAATTCATACTCATCAAAATCGATATCTTCTTGGGTATCGAAAGTATGAAAAGCAATGATTTCTTCTCCAAAAAGAATAGCTTCTTTTGGATTCAGATTTTGAACCATATCAATTAAAATTGGATTGGGTAAAAACGAAGCGTTAATCATTATGTTTTGTTCCATTTCTACCATTGGATATTTCTCCATTAAATATTCCTCGGTAAGCGTTGTAGTAGTATATCCCAAATATTTCTCCCACTTTTCGCGAATCGTTAAAATTCCGATACGAATATCAGCTACTGGACGTGTAAAAGTAAAAGGAAGTAAGGCATTGCGAACGGTTCCGTCAAAAAGTATATAGTTCATTATGTTGAATTGTTTAAATGATGAATTGTTTAAAAACAATACTCAAAAGTAGGAAGATTTAGGCAATAAAAAAAGCCTCACCTAAGTGAAGCTTTTCTCTATTTTGTAAAAGCGAATAATTATTTAGCTTTTTTAGCGTATTTGCTGTTGAATTTATCGATACGACCAGCAGTATCAATAAGTTTAGATTTACCTGTGTAAAAAGGGTGAGACGTTCTAGAAATCTCCATTTTGAAAACTGGATACTCTACACCTTCGTGAGTAATAGTTTCTTTAGTTTCTACTGTAGATTTAGTAATAAAAACATCTTCATTTGACATGTCTTTGAATGCAACTAATCTGTAATTTTCTGGGTGAATACCTTTTTTCATTTTGTAAATCTTTTTATTAAGCGATTATAATTTGTTTCGCGGCTTTAATTCTATAAAGGTGTAAACAACTTATAACCTTTTGGTTTATAAACATTTTTATTTGAGAGTGCAAAATTACATTTAATTTTTAATTTACCAATGTTTCTGTAACTTTTTTTTATTTTTTAACTCTTATCCTACAACGATTAGAATTCTTATATTTGTAAATTAATTAAACCAAAACAAACTATGAACGAAATTAT
>NZ_CALBSN010000169.1 GCF_937967675.1 uncultured Flavobacterium sp.
CAACCAATAATTTGTCGCACAAAACCTTCTACTTGCGCCAATTCAATGGTTTCTTTATTTTGATAATAATACAAAATCACAGCATCAACTACTTCTTTCGGGCTAATCATTTTGGAATTCATCGCAAAAGATAAACGCGAGTGAAATAGAAATTTATGTCCAGAAAACAACGAATCTTGATACGTTCCAAAATGCTCCAACAAATGCTCACAGAAATAGTCAATCAATTGCAAACTTTCGTTTCTGGAAGTCGGCCAATTGAAATTTTTTACATCAATACTTCCAAAAGTGGTGATGTTTTGCGCTTCAATTTCGGCAATAAGTTCACTCACATTTTTATGAAATTCCAAAGGAAACGGAATCGGAACTTCGTTTTTATATTGATTACGGTTGTTATGGTCAAAGTTCCATTTTCCATCTAACGGTTGATCACCCACCATTAGAACATCGTGTTTTTTTCGCATCATACGATAGAAACTTTCCATCAAAAGTTGCTTTTTCCCTTTGAAAAAATCAGTCAATTCATTTCTGGAAGTATAAAAATGTTCGGAATCCACCGCTTTTGTTGGAATAACAAGTTTTTCGCATATAGATTTCAATTGTTCATCTAAACGATATTCATCAGGAAATTGGTATTCAAATTGTTCGATTTTATTCTTTTCAACCAAACTCAAAATCAATTGTTCCAAATTCTGAGGATTATTGGCATCCGAAATTTTATAATAAACCACATGATGACCTCGTTTTGTCAATTCTTCCGAAAAATTTCGCATGGAAAGAAAAAACGCCGCAACTTTTTGAATATGATGTTTTACATAATCCGTTTCCTGACGCATTTCTGCCATTACATAAATCACATCCGAATTAACTTCTTGAAACCAAGAATGTTCCGAATTGAGTTGGTCGCCCAAAAGTAATCGAAGTGTTCTCATTTAAAATATTTCAGGAATTAACCACATTTTTTGAAATTTTCCATCGCCATCGTACATTTCCGCTTGACGTTTGATATTGAATTTTCTATCTCTTGGATCGTTTCCAACACCAGCATTGTACATCCAATTCCCATAATTGCTGTGCACATCGTAATCAATCAACATGCTTTCAAAATACGCTGCGCCAATGCGCCAATCTTGTTCCCATTCTTTCGCCCAGTAACTTGCTACATTTTGACGACCGCGATTGCTCATCCAACCCGTTTTCTGCATTTCAATCATGTTGGCATTCACGAAATGTTCCGGAGTTGTGCCATTTGTCCATTGATTGAAAGCTTTTGTGTTTTGATTCCAATGGTATTCTTTTTGTAAAATACCGTTCAATTGAAAAATTTTGTTGCCGTGTTTTAGCGAAATGTATTTGAAATAATCGCGCCAAATCAACTCGAAAATCAACCAATAGGTATCTTCGTTTTTGACAATTTTCTTCTCAAATTGTTGTACTTCCCAATAAATCGTTCGTGCCGAAATACTTCCATTTGCTAACCAAGCCGAAAGTTTTGAACTGTAATCTTTTCCCACCAAACCATTACGAGTTTTTTTGTAAACCGCTAGTTTTTTGGTATCCCAAAAGTAGTCTTTGATTCTTTTTTTAGCTTGATATTCGCCACCTTTAAAAGGAAAAGCCGTTTTATTGGGTTGCTTAAACTCATCAAATCCTAAATCTTCCAAAGTTGGAATATTAGTTTTTTCTTCAATTAGATTAGCAATTGGTTTTGCTGAGATGGAAACGGTTGGTCGCACTCGAATTTTCTTTTCCAATTGCTTTCTAAACTCGGTAAAAACTTCTGGAATTTTTTCCCAATCCTCAAATGGAACATCATCCGGATGAAATAAAAACTGATCGTAATACGTTTTCCAATTCACCGCTGGAATAAGATTTCGAACTTCAGTTTCAACATCTACTTCTTCTTGCGTCCATTCGTTTTGACTGTAAATCGTTTCAATTTGATATTTTGCCGCTACTTCTGGAATCAATTGTTCGGGATAGCCGTAATAAACTAATAACGAGATATTCTTCTCTGCTAAATTTTGTTGTAATTCGGCTAAAGTTTCTAAAAGAAATTGAGTTCTAAATTTTTCTGTTTTCTTGAAACCGTATTGAGTGGTTTCGAAATGTCTTGGATCTAAACAATAAATGCCAATTACTTTTTCATTTTCCCTACAAGCATTGTACAACGAATGATTGTCAATCGTGCGCAAATCGTTTCTAAACCATATTAATCCGTTCATGCTATTTGTTTTTATTCATTCTACATTTATCACTGCAATACATAACTTCTTCCCAGTTTTTCTCCCATTTTTTGCGCCATGAAAAAGGGCGTTGACAGGTTTTACATATTTTTTCGGGAAGATTTACTTTTTTATACGCCATTATAACATCGAAGTTGAAGGTTTATCTGGTCGCGCATAATGAAATCTGTCGGATAGTTTCGGAACAGCATAACCATCTAAACCATTAATAGCTACTACATTTCCTCTATCCAATTGCATCCAATTGTCATCATGAAAAAGGTTTTCATCCGCATAAATAGTTTCAATAGAAGCGATAATGTGAATACAATCGTTTTCTTCAATTTTGTATTCGTTCACATATTTACAAAGTAATTGTACAGGACTTCCTTTTACGAAAGGTACTTTGTGATGGTCTATAAATTCGGGTTCTAAGTTCGTTTTATCGAATTCTGAAATATGTTCGTCATAACTTGAGGATGTATGATGTGCATCGGCAATCATTTCTTCGGTAATATGATTTACAGTAAAATATCCGGTTTCTTTTATGTTTTTATAAGTGTCTCTTGGAACTGTTGTGGGTCTTAAAATAAATCCTAGCAAGGGTGGTTCGCTTCCCAAATGTGTAACACTGCTGAAAACGGCAATATTTAATACGCCTTCAGTTGAAACTGTTCCAATCAAATTAGCGGATTTATAACCAGTAACACAATTGACTAAGTTCAGTCGAGGGACTTTTGACATATAGAACAATTCGTCTTTCGTAATCTTTTTCATAGCAATTTTTATTCAAAGATACATTTTGTTTAACTAATATTAAAAATAATTAAACAAAATTTGAATTCAAAATCAAAAATCTAATAAAAGTCGGGCTTAGAAATTTATTATTCTGTATTTTTGCAGTCCAAATTTTTACAAAAGTCTTCATGCAAACGCCACAAAAAATTGCTGTTGTAGGTTCAGGATTAGTAGGAACTTTATTGGCAATCTATTTAAAAAGAGCCGGACATACAGTACATGTTTTCGACAGAAGTCCCGATATTAGAACGGTTGAATTTTCAGGTCGTTCCATTAATTTGGTGATGTCTAATCGGGGTTGGAAAGCATTGGAAGATGTCGGTTTAGATGAAGAAATTAGAAAAATCGGAATTCCAGTGGATAAAAGAGCGATTCATTTACAAGATGGAAAACTAAATTATCAATTTTACGGAAAAGAAGGTGAAGCTATTTTTTCATTGTCAAGAGGCGTTTTGAATAGAAAAATGGTGGATTTAGCTGAAGCTGAAGGTGTAGAATTCTTTTTCGAACGTAAAATTTGGGATGTAACCTTAGCCACCGCAACTTTGTGGGAAGGCGAATCCGAACAAGGCGAGTGGACTGAGTTAAAATACGATAAAGTTTTCGGAGCCGATGGTGCTTTTTCGAGAATTAGACACAGAATGCAACGTCAATCGATGTTTGATTATTCGCAAGAGTTCATGAAAATTGGTTATAAAGAATTACATATTCCAGCCAATGCTGATGGTTCGCCAAAAATTGATATTCATTCCTTACACATTTGGCCAAGAGGAAATTTCATGTTGATGGGATTGGCTAATTTAGACAACTCGTTTACTTGTACTTTGTTCATGCCGATTGAAGGCGAAAATTCGTTTGAATCATTAACTAACGAAGAGAAATTAGTTTCGTTTTTCGCGACTTATTTTCCAGATACAAAAGACGTAATTCCTGATTTAGTGCGTGATTTTTTCAGAAATCCGAACAGTTATTTGGCAATTATGAAATGTTTCCCTTGGACATTTAACGATAAAATTGCCTTAATTGGTGATTCAGCGCATGCGATTGTACCTTTTTACGGTCACGGAATGAATGCAGGCTTTGAAGATATTACCATTCTGAATGAATTAATGCAACAATATGGTGATGATTGGGATCGAATTTTTAAAGCATACGAAATTTCAAGAAAGCCAAATGCTGATGCTATTGCCGAGCTTTCCAGAAGAAATTTTGAAGAAATGAGTGCCAAAACTGCGGATGCAAATTTCTTATTACAAAAGAAAATTGAAAAATGGTTTTCCGATAAACATCCAGAAAAATGGATGCCGTTATATAGTAGAGTAACTTTCAGTTTACAACCTTATTCAGAAGCCATGGCGATTGGTGATTTTCAAAATGAAATTATGCAAGAAGTTTTGAAAATGGAAAATATTCAAGAAAATTGGAATTCAGAAGAAGTAGAAAATAAAATTTTAGAGTTATTAAAATAAAAAAGAAATTGCCTCTTTTTTTAATCTTCTCTATTAACAGCATCCATACTGAACGCAGGCGTACAAATTGCTAAATATTCACAAGCTTGATCAAACGGATTGGAATATTGAACACGTGTGTTTTTCTCAATTTTAATCGATTGACCTGCTTCTAAAACTACCACTTCATCTTCAATAATGAATTGTTTTTTCCCTTTAATGATATAGGTGTATTCATCAAATTCTGGAGTTTGAAAAGGTTCGCTCCAACCAGGTGGCGCAATCATATGTGCAATCGAAATCGCTGCATTATTTGTTGTTGCTAATCCGTGATGCTCTTCAATCAATTTGCCATCAGGGGTTGGAACTACGAATGGTGCTTTTTGGATAAAATATTTTTTCATTTTGTTACTTCTTAAATATAAAATAAACCGCCAATACCAAAAAACAAAACCCTACTGCGTGATTCCATTTGAAAGTTTCGTTCTTAAAGAAAACCAATGAGAAAATCACAAAGATGACCAAAGTAATTACTTCTTGAATCACTTTCAATTGCATTAATGAAAACGGACCGCCGTTGCCTTCATATCCAATTTTATTCGCTGGAACTTGAAAGAAATATTCAAATAAAGCCAATCCCCAACTAATTAAAACAACAGTGATTAACCCAGCGTTTTCAAACCATTTTAATTCTTTAAATTTTAAATGTCCGTACCAAGCCAATGTCATGAAAACATTAGAAAGTATAAGTAACCCTATGGTGATAAATCCTTTCATTATTTTTTTAGCATTTTCATTAATAGGCCAAATGCGCCTCGAATAAAACTTGCACTTGTAACCACTTTGGTAATTGATTTCCCAACTACTTCAGCCGTACTTGGTTCTTCTTTTGCTGTTCGGGTAGGTTTTTCGGCTTCTTGCTCGGCTGCGACTTCTTGCGCTACAGCAATTTTTTTATTTAGCATTTCATAAGCACTTTCTCGATCAACAACTTCATTATATTTTTTTGCTAATTTTGATTTTGCAATACTCGCTTCAATTTCACTATCTGTTAAAACATCCATTCTACTCATTGGAGCTCGCATCATGGTAGCTACTAATGGTGTTGGTGTTCCTTTTTCGCTTAATGCGGTTACAAAAGCTTCTCCAATTCCTAACGAAGTTAATACTTTATCCGTTTCATAAAAATCAGTATCGGGATAATTTTCAGCCGTCATTTTAATTGCTTTTCTGTCATTTGCCGTGAAAGCTCTTAACGCATGCTGAATTTTTAAACCCAATTGTGCCAAAACGCCTGTTGGAACATCCATCGGATTTTGGGTAATGAAATAAACTCCAATTCCTTTTGAACGAATCAATTTCACAATCGTTTCAATTTGATTTAATAAAGCCTTACTTGCTTCGTCAAAAATCAAATGGGCTTCGTCAATGAAAATGACTAATTCTGGTCGTCCAGCATCGCCTTGTTCAGGTATAGTATTGTAAATTTCGGCTAACAAACTCAACATAAAAGTCGAGAATAATTTCGGTTTGTCTTGAATATCTGTCAAACGCATGATGTTCACGTAACCATTTCCGTTTTCGTCAATTCGCATTAAATCTTGAATATCGAATGATTTTTCGCCAAAGAATAATTCCGCACCTTGTTGTTCTAGTTCAATGATTTTTCTTAATATAGAACCTGTTGTACTTGTTGAAATTCTTCCGTATTCGGCTTCAAACTCTGCTTTTCCTTCTTCAGTTGCGTAATTCAGTACTTTTTTGAAATCTTTCAAATCCAATAATGGCAAACTGTTATCATCGCAATATTTAAAAATGATTGAAACAACTCCGGCTTGCGTATCGTTCAAATCTAATATTCGAGAGAATAATACTGGTCCAAATTCAGAAACTGTAGCTCGTAATCGAACTCCATTTTGTTCTGAAATTGTCATTAATTCTACTGGAAACCCTTTCGTTTCGTATGGAATCGAAATTTTAGCATGACGTTCAGTAATAAACGCTTTTTCTTCGCCAGGCATTGCAATTCCAGAGAAATCTCCTTTTATATCCATCATCAAAACCGGAATTCCATTTTGCGATAATTGTTCCGATAACACTTGAATGGTTTTGGTTTTTCCAGTTCCTGTTGCACCTGCAATTAATCCGTGACGGTTTAAAGTTTTTAATGGAATGTTTACGTGTGTATTTGGAACCGCTTCGCCATCTAAAATTCCGCCACCTAATGTGATGAATTCGCCTTTACAAGCGTAACCTTCGTTTATATGTTTGCTAAAATCTTCTGTCTTGCTCATTTTGATGTATTTTGAATTTCAAATGTAGTTAAAATCAGAGGAAATTTCAAGGTTAATGACAAGTGTAATTTCAAGTTCAAAAATTAATTTCTGACTTCTTATTTCTAAATTCTAATTTCCAAGTCGTATCTTTGCCCACTATTTTAATTTGAGATGTTACAGAAAGAAGTACAATTAGCGGTTGAAAAAGGCGAAATGTTGCCTTTAATGGAGGAGTTTTACACGATTCAAGGCGAAGGATATCATACAGGAACAGCAGCTTATTTCATTAGAATTGGCGGTTGCGATGTAGGTTGCCATTGGTGCGATGTGAAAGAGAGTTGGAATGCGGAATTACATCCTCCAACTAATACCGATTTAATTGTTGCCAATGCCAAAAAATACGCTGACACAGTTGTGGTAACAGGAGGAGAGCCTTTGACTTGGGATATGACTTTATTGACTTCAAAATTAAAAGCACAAAATTTAAAAGTACATATTGAAACTTCTGGAGCTTATGAAGTTACGGGAACTTGGGATTGGTTTTGTTTGTCGCCAAAGAAAAACAAATTACCAGTTCAAAGTGCGTATGATATGGCTCACGAATTAAAAGTAATCATCTACAATAAACACGATTTCATTTTTGCGGAAGAACAAGCGGCTAAAGTAAATCCAAACGCGATTTTGTTTTTACAGCCTGAATGGAGTAAAAAAGAAGAAATGACACCTTTAATTGTGGATTATGTGATGAACAATCCGAAATGGAGAGTTTCGTTGCAAACACATAAATACTTGAATATCCCGTAATTTTTGCTCGCAAAGACGCTAAGCCGCAAAGGATAAATCTTTTCTTTGTGAAACTTTGTGCAAAAACTTCGTGGTACTTTGTGTAACAAAAACTTCAAATTATATCTTTGAAAGTTTAGCCAAATAATCAAAATGTTCGCCTTCTAAAATCAATTTACATTCCAAACCATTTGCAATTGCGGCATTTTGTAGTGTATTATAATCCAAATATAACCAATCAAAAGTATCTTCGGTTGCTCCTTTATATTGAATAGTGAAGGTCAATTCACCATAATAACCATTTGCAGGAACTTCGTAAGCACCATCTTCATCTTGGTCGTACATATAAATTAAGTCCGAACTATCGATTAAAATTTGTCCGCCTTCATTTAAAAGCGATTTTAGTTTTTGCAAAAACTTCGAAATCTGATTCATTTTTCCGAAAATTCCAGTTCCATTCATCAAAAGTAAAATAGTGTCGAATTTTTCTGAAGCATCTAAATTCAATACATCCGAAACTTTACAGTTTTTCAAGCCTCTCAATTCACAAGCTTTAATTGCATTTTCCGAAATATCAATTGCGGTAACATCGAAACCTTTTTCCTGCAAATACAAAGCGTGACTTCCTGCTCCACAACCTACGTCTAACACTTTTCCTTTCGCTAATTGCAATGCTTTTTGTTCCAGTTTTGGCATGTCTTTAAAATCACGAAACAAATAGGCAACGCTCATTTCATCGGCTTCCGAAATAGAAGTTTCGGTGATTAAATCTTCGGGAGAATTATTGGTTTGGTAATCTAAAATGGCTTTTCCGAAAAGGTCTTTCATGGTTTGTATTTCAAAATTCAACATTCGTTATTCTAAATTCGAAATTCAAAATCGTAACTTTGCAGAAGAAAATCTATAAAATGCTAAAGCCAAATTTAAACGAACTCGGAAAACTTGCCAAAGATACGCATATCGAAACCAAAAAGTATTTTGACAAGCTAAAAAAGAAAACACCCAAGAATTTGGATTATGTAATGCAAGATTTACACGATGCCGAATTCAAAAAAACGGATTGTTTAGAGTGTGCCAATTGTTGCAAAACAACTGGACCGTTATTTACGTCGGCTGATATTGAACGAATTTCAAAGAGTTTACGTCAAAAACCACAGCAATTTATCGACCAATATCTTCGCATTGATGAAGATAACGATTATGTATTAAAAAGTGTTCCGTGTACATTTTTAGACAGCGACAACAAATGTTTCATCTACGATGTCCGCCCAAAAGCTTGCCGAGAATTTCCACATACCGACAGAAAGAAATTCCAACAAATCTCAGATTTAACATTGAAAAATGTAGCGATTTGTCCAGCTGCTTTTAATATTGTGGAAAAAATGAAGGAGAAGTTGCCTCTTTAAAGAGTGTTCAGTGTTCAGTTGAAAGTGTTCAGTTTTCACAATCTTGTCATTCCGTTAGGAATCTCAAAGTTTATTGGTGATAATTCGTGAAATTCACGTTTTTTAACTTCCAACTTCCATCACCCAGCTTCCATCATCACTCATAAATCAAATACTTCTTTCTTACTTCCTTAAACTGCTCCAAACCTTCTTGCCAAGTTTTTCTAATTTCTTTTTCGGTCATTCCGGCTTCAATTTGTTCACGAAGTTTTTTGGTTCCGGCTAATTTGGTGAAGAAATCATTGAAGAATAAGATTTTGTCTGCTGTGTTTTCGTAAGCTTTCAATAACCATTTTAATTCCAATCGGTGTACTTTTCTAATTTCTGTTAAATCTTCGCCAAAACATAACTTTCCATTATGAACAGGATCTTTTGCACCAAAATTAGGTTGTGGAGTAAAGCTAAAATCAAACTCACTTTCAGGTAAAAAGGGAGAACCGTAAATTTGGAATTGCTTTTCGGTACCGCGACCTAAACTTACATTCGTGCCTTCAAAAAAACACAAACTCGCATACAAATTAATCGATTGATCGTTGGGTAAGTTTGGCGAAGGCTTCACAGGTAAGCTATATTTCATATCGCGCGAATAGTTCAAACAAGGTGCTACTTTCAAGTCACATTGAATACTATCTTTCAACCATTTTTCGCCATTAATCATTTTTGCATATTCGCCAATCGTCATCCCATGCAAAACCGGAATTTCATGCATCCCAACAAAACTCTTGTGTTCCTTTTCTAAAATTGGACCATCAATAATAGTTCCATTCGGATTTGGTCGGTCTAAAACCAAAAGCGGAATGTTGTTTTCCGCACAAGCTTCCATCACATAATGCAATGACGATATATAAGTATAAAATCGCGCCCCCACATCTTGCAAATCAAAAACCAAGATATCAATTCCTTCTAATTGCTCAGGTTTTGGCTTTTTATTGTTTCCGTAAAGGGAAATAATAGGCAAGTTTGTTTTGGTGTCTTTTCCGTCCACGATTAATTCTCCAGCATCAGCTGTTCCTCTAAAACCGTGTTCAGGCGCATAAATTTTCTGCAGCTTGATGTTTTGTTCGATTAAAAAATCAACCAAATGTTTTTCTTTTGAAAGAATTCCTGTTTGATTCGTAACAATTCCAACACGTTTGTCTTTCAATAAAGATAAATAACTCTCAAAGTTTTCGGCACCAGTTTTAAAAGCAACATCTGTTGAAGTGGAAGTCAAAGTCACATTATCATTGCTTGGTTTTACTTGCGGAATAGCCTTTTTACTACTTCCACACGAAACGATTAGTAAAGAAAAAAATAATAATGTACTTTTGAAAAATAATTTAGATGTCATAAAAACCTTGAATTTAGAATATTTTATAGCCAAAAGACTAATTGCTGCTAAAAGTTATAAAAGTAGTATTTCTTCGCCAATTATAAAAATTGCGATTACGGCAATTGCTATCGGAATTATTATGATGATTATGGCGGTGGCCACGGGTGTTGGGCTTCAAGATAAAATTCGTGAGAAAGTTTCGGCTTTCAATGGACATATTATTATTTCTAATTTCGATGATAATCAATCGCAAGTTACTACTGAACCTATTTCTATTAATCAAAGTTTTTATCCAAAATTCAAAAATGTAGAAGGAATAAATCATGTGCAAGCTGTAGCAAGTAAAGCTGGAATCATTCGTACAGAAAAAGCTTTCGAAGGCATCATATATAAAGGTGTTGGGAAAGATTATAATTTCACCAATTTAGAAGAATATTTAGTCGAAGGTAAAATTCCAAATCTAAAATCCGAACTAAATACCGAAGTTTTAATTTCGGAATACTTAGCAAAGCGTCTTCATTTAAAAGTAGGCGATAAGTTTCTGACTTTTTTTATGAAAGACAACGGAAAACTTCCTAATAAAAGAAACTTCCTAATCACCGGAATTTTCAACTCAGGTTTTCAAGAATTCGATGCTACTTATATAATAGGTGATATTCGCCACGTGCAACTCATCAACAAATGGCAACCAACAGAAGTCGGAGCCTTCGAAGTTTTTGTAGACAATTTCTCAAAAATCATAGAAAAAGGAGAGGAAGTCTACAAAGAAATTCCGCCTACTTATAATAGTATCACCATAGAAGAAAAGTATTATAGTATTTTCGAATGGCTAAAATTGTTTGATTTTAACATCTTGGTCATTCTAATCGTAATGATAGTCGTAGCTACTATTAATATGGTAGTAGCATTATTAGTCCTAATTTTAGAACGTACCCAAATGATCGGAATTTTAAAAGCGATGGGAGCTAACAATTGGAATGTCAGAAAAATTTTCCTCTATAACGCATTCTATTTAATCGCTCGCGGATTATTTTGGGGAAATCTAATCGCTATTTCTTTATTACTAATTCAAAAATTCTTCGGTGTAATCCAACTCAATCCCGAAAACTATTTCGTAAACGAAGCACCCGTAAGTATTAATTTGTTTCATATCCTGTTGTTAAATATAGGAACCGTAATCGTTTGTTTGTTGGTTTTATTAATTCCATCTTATATCATCACCAAAATTTCACCAGTTAAAGCAATACGTTTCGATTAATTTTTTAGAAGCAGACATTTCGCATTCCATAAAGACTTTTAGTCCCGCTGTCCGCTACAATCTTTTCCCTTTTTGTTGCCTGAGGCACTCGAAGGCAACAAAAAGCAAAAAGGATTTCCACTCCCATCGGGGCTAGACAAGACGTTTTGTATTCCAGATAACCATCCCACTGGCTCGCAGCGCGAGCAACACTTTGCCCTTGAACTTGCCCTTGAATTTGAACTTGTCATTCCGCAGATTAGGAATCTCCTGCGCAGCAGGCTATTGCTTAAGGTAGT
>NZ_CALBSN010000170.1 GCF_937967675.1 uncultured Flavobacterium sp.
GTTTTTTACTATTTTTGTTAAAAAGATTGTGAGTTTTTTCACAGTCTGACGTTAGTAGCAAGTTTTAAAAAAAAACTCCTAATTAGAATAACTACTTGAAAAATTAACTTATGAAAAAGATATTTTACCTAATTATTTCTTTTATATTGATTAGCTGTGCATCAAAAAAAAATGATAATGAATTTGAAAAAATAATTTTTCACACATCAGAATGCTTTGGAACTTGTCCTGAATATCATTTGGAAATAAATCAAAAGAAAGAAGTTAAACTATATGTTGAAAAAGCTTATGAAAAACGGAAAATAGACACTTTGAAAATGGGATATTATAAAGGTAAACTTGATGATAAAACTTATATCGAATTTATTGACTTAATTAAAAAAATTGATTTGGAAAAATCTGGAATTATCGAGCCAAAACGTGAGCCAAATACAATAATACTTTCGGAAGGTTCTCAATTATCAATAATTTTATACATTAAAAAACAAAGAAAACCAATGATATACATTTATCCTGCTGGACATTGGGAAAAATTAATGGCTTTTGTTTATAAAATTGGCAAATCTGAAAGTTTAACCAAGACAACGGAAAAATTAGAAATTGAGTCTTTTAATTAAACCAGCTACTAAAAGCGGTAACTGTTGCACAACTACCATTTTTTAAATAAAATTTCAAAAAATAAAATTCCGACCTCGTTTATCTCGAATTTTCGGGACATTTAAGCGAGGTTTGTTTTTTAGTTGAAGTACAAAATTCTAAAATCGGAATAGCTTACAATCGAGTTTTTGAAGTCTTCAAAGACTGATTTTACAAAAGCAAAGTATTTCCCTTGTTTTAGGGAATCCCTAACTAGCACGAGCATCAAGTTCGTAAACACTAATAAATAAAATCCTTATACTCAGGATTTCTTTATTTTATTTCTTTCACACCTTTTATAAAAAGCCACTTCATGTAGATTTTTTCTCCATTGTGCGTTTTAATCGCTTGAAATTTTGGCGCTAATAATAACGCTACCATAAAAGCGGTTACTGCTATCCATAATCCTTGTAGGTGTGAATAATTCATTACACCTAAATAAGCTGGAATATAAAATAAACTAAATCCTAAGAAGTTATATAAAAATGCTTTTACTTTTTTGCTCATTGTTTATAATGTTTAATTGTTGAACTGATAAATTGTAAAAATGACTTTTTACTTTTCACTTTTTACTTTTTACTTTTCACTTTTTACTTTTTACTTTTTACTTTTCACTTTTTACTTTTCACTTTTCACTTTTCACTTAAATATTTCCCTTTTTTACTGCCTTCGTACATTTCGTATTTCACCAAACGGGCTTCTAACTTTCCATTGAAAAGTTTAATTTTTCTACTTGGTTTTAATCCTACGAATTTTAATGCTTCTAAATTTGCAGTAATAAACCAAGCATTGGTATTGGGATAATTTTGTTTTAAGGTATCTCCAATTTCTCTATAAAAACGTTCCATATCAATATCCAAACGCTCTCCATAAGGCGGATTGAATACCATGTGTAGTGGTCCTTCGGTTTCTTTTTTAGAATCGAAGAAGTTTTCATTAGTAATCGTAATGTATTCGTCTAAATTGGCGTTTCTAACATTGTCTTTTGCTTTTGCAACCGCACTTGGTGCTTTGTCGTAGCCCTTAATTGTGTAATGAAATTCGCGTGTTTTCTTTAGTAAGGATTCTAAAATGTTATCAAATAATTCGGCATCCCAATCTTTCCATTTTTCAAAAGCAAATTCTTTTCGGTTGATATTCGCTGGAATATTACAAGCCATCATCGCTGCTTCTGCCAAAATAGTTCCCGAACCACACATTGGATCCAAGAAATGACTTTTTCCTTCCCAACCTGATAAAATCAACATTCCGGCTGCTAACACTTCGTTGATAGGCGCAATATTGGTAGCCGAACGATAGCCTCTATGATGCAACGAAGCTCCAGAAGAATCTAATGAAACCGTTACATTATCTCTATCAATATGTACGTGAATTTGTAAATCTGGGAAATCTTTATCGATGCTTGGACGCTTTCCGTTCAAATCTCTAAATTGATCTACAATCGCATCTTTAGTTTTCAAAGCCACAAACTGGCTATGGTTGAAGTTTTCAGAATGCAACGTAGTTTCTACTAAAAAAGTATTGTGTTCTGTTAAATAATCGGACCAATCTATCGCTCTGATGCCTTCATACAACGCTTTATCGTTTTGAGCTTTAAACGTTTTAATGGGTTTTAAGATTTTCAAAGCCGTACGAAGCGCCAAATTAGCCTTGTACATAAATCCTTTATCACCTTTAAAACTCACCACACGAGTACCGATTTCCACATGTTGCGCGCCAAGAATTTGCAATTCTTTAGCTAATATTTCTTCAAAACCAAAGAAGGTTTTGGCCGTCATTTTAAAATTTTCCATTCTACAAATTCAAGTTCAATTGCAAAAATCAATTGCAATCGTAATAATTAGGGTATTCTTGTGCAAAAATACATTAAATTTGCTACTTGAATGAAACGAAATCAGAATTAATGTCAGATAACAACAATAAATCACAATCCATAGGAAATCAACCTGCCTCAAACTGGTTTGAATCTTGGTTTGATACTAAATACTATCACATCTTATACAAGGAACGCAATGACGAAGAAGCACAATTGTTGATGGACAATTTAACGCATTATTTGAATCTTCCCGAAGCGGCTAGAATCTTAGATTTGGCTTGCGGAAAAGGACGTCATGCGATTTATCTGAATTCCTTAGGTTTTGATGTAACCGGAATTGATTTATCAGAAAACAGCATTAAGGAAGCCTCGCAATTTGCCAATGAAAAACTGCATTTCAAAGTGCACGACATGCGCGAAACGTGTAACGAAAAATACGATGCTATTTTCAATTTGTTTACGAGTTTTGGCTATTTTGAAGACGATGCTGATAATTATAAAACCATCAAAGCCATTCACAACAGTTTAACCGAAACCGGTTTTGCGGTTATTGATTTTATGAATGCGGATTTTGTAATTGAAAACTTAGTGGCTGATGAAGTAAAATCGGTTGACGGAATTGATTTTCATATACAACGTTATTATAAAGACGGACATATATTCAAAGAAATTTCGTTTGAAGACGAAGGTCAAAACTATCATTTTACCGAGAGAGTACAAGCCCTTCGCTTAGAAGATTTTGAAAAAATGATGGAGGAAGCCGGTATTTATCTTTTAGACATTTTTGGCGATTATAAATTGCGAAAATTCTATAAAAACCAATCAGAACGTTTAATCATGATTTTCAAATAATGCAATATATTATCACCTTTTCAGCCGTAATTATTGGCTTTTTATTTGCGTTGGTACTAAAACCACAAAAAAAGAAAAACATCAAATTGTTGTTAGCGTTCAGTGGTGCGTTTTTACTTTCGCTAACCGTTTTACACTTACTTCCTGAGTTATTCAGTGAAGGACATAATCATATTCACGAAGGAGAAGAAGTGCATGCCAAGTTACCTGTTGGCGTTTTCATTATGATTGGAATTCTTTTCCAAATCTTACTAGAATTTTTCTCAAAAGGTGCCGAACACGGACACGTTCACGTGCATACCGACGAGCATAATGAATTGCATCAGATACCTTGGTTGTTGTTTATTAGTTTGTGTATTCATGCCTTATTAGAAGGTTTTCCTATCCACAACAATCACAATTTAGCCTATGGAATTGCGGTTCACCACTTACCTATCGCTATCATTTTGACCTTATTTTTTGTAAATGCCAAAATGAACAAAATGATGATTTTTGCTTTCATGTTTACTTTTGCTTTAATGACTCCGATAGGAACATTTTTAGCGGAACAAATGCATTTTGCTCAACATTACTCAAAAGAAATTTCGGCAGTTGTAGTGGGAATTTTGTTCCATATTTCATCAACAATTATTTTTGAAAGTAATGAAGGACACAAATTCAATTTGGCTAAAATCACCATGATTGTATTTGGTTTTGTTTTGGCTTATATAATTGAAATGGGACATTCGCATTAATCGTAAATCAACATAAAACATAAGTACTTTTTACTTAAATTTGAAGAACATTTAAAACAATTGATATGGGGATTTTTTCTGCCTTACTTGGAAATGCAGGTGCTGTAAATCAAGAAACCTTAGTAAAAGATTACGGTAAATTATTAATTACAGGTGAAGAAATTGAATTGGGTTTCAAATTGATTCGCGATACTTTTATTTTTACCAACAAACGATTAATTCTAATTGAAAAACAAGGTATTACCGGTAGCAAAATTGAATATAAATCCATTACTTACAAAAGCATTTCACGTTTCAGCGTAGAAACTGCGGGTACATTTGACTTAGAAGCCGAATTGAAAATTTGGGTTTCAAGTGAAGTACATCCAAGTGTGGTGAAGCAATTTAATAAATCTGTCAATGTGTATGATGTTCAGAATGTTTTGGCACATCACGTTTTAAAATAATAGTATGAATTTTACCAAGACTACTGAACAAGCTTCCAAATACGAACATTTAGAAAAAATGTCGGTATCGGATTTGTTAGCAAATATCAATAACGAAGACAAAACCGTTCCGTTAGCCGTTGAAAAAGCGTTACCACAAATTGAAAAACTAGTGACAGAAATTGTTTCGAAAATGAAACAAGGCGGTCGTTTGTTTTACATCGGTGCAGGAACTTCGGGCCGTTTAGGAATTGTAGATGCATCGGAATGTCCGCCTACTTTTGGGGTTCCGTTTGATTTGGTAATTGGAATTATTGCAGGTGGCGATACGGCGATTAGAAAAGCAGTAGAATTTGCCGAAGACGACCGAGCACAAGCGTGGAACGACTTACAACAATGGAAGATCAATGAAAACGATGTTGTAGTTGGAATTGCCGCTTCGGGAACTACGCCTTATGTGATTGGTGGTTTAGAAATGTGCAATCAAAATAACATCAGCACCGGAAGTATCAGTTGCAATGCGGAAAGTCCGTTATCGAAAACCGCTAAATTTCCTATTGATGTGGTAGTTGGACCAGAATTTGTAACCGGAAGTTCTCGCATGAAAGCTGGAACCGCTCAGAAATTGGTTTTAAACATGATTTCGACAGCCACTATGATTCAATTGGGAAAAGTAAAGGGAAACAAAATGGTGGATATGCAATTGAGCAACACCAAATTAATTGACAGAGGAACTCGAATGATTATGGACGAAATTCCTGTAAGTTATGAAGAAGCCAACGAACTCTTAAAAACGCACGGCAGTGTGAGAAATGCAATTCAATTTTACCTAAATTCAAAATAAATGGCAACCGATAAAAATGTATTAGTGAAAGGAATCAAACTTTTGGCCGGTGCTTTACCGCTATTGTTTTTGGGACCCATAATCATAAATAGTGCTTTCAAAAACGAAAAACATCCCCTCTATCCTTACGTTTTAGCATTAGGGATTATTGTAGCAATAGCCGCCATGTACTTAATTTATAAAGGTATCAATACCATGGTAAAAAGCATGTTTGATGGTGATAGACAAGGTTAAAATAATAAAAATTCAATTATGAAATTCAATATACCAACTTTGATTTTTAGTTTATTAGTGCTAACAACATTCGCTTCATGTTATCAACAAGAACGCAATTGTACTGATTTTAAAACGGGTAAATTCATTTCAGAAACCGAAATTGAAGGTAAAAAATACACCAGTACTTTTGAACGCAACGATTCTATTCAAGTTGAAACCTACGAAGGAAAAATTGATACTTTCAAGGTACGTTGGACAAACGATTGCGAATATGTAATTCAAAATATCAATCCCAAAAACCGCGAAGAGAAAAAAGCAGTTCAAATGAAAATCTTGACTACCAAAGACAATACCTATACTTTTGAATATTCCTTTGTGGGCGATTCAAAAAAACAACGCGGTACTGTAACAAAAACAAACTAGTCACGTATAACAAGCTTTAAAAACATAAAATAAAATGGAAGTATTTTTAAATCCGGATGCTTGGATAGCACTTTTAACCTTAACATTTTTAGAAATTATTCTAGGTATCGATAACATTATTTTTATTTCGATTGTTACTGGAAAATTACCACAAGAAAAACGTAAAAAAGCTACTAGAATAGGATTATTCTTAGCTATGTTTATGCGTATTGCATTGCTATTCGGAATTACCTTATTAATTGCCATGAAAGCGCCATGGTTCAGCTTTGACTTTGGTTGGTTCTCAGCCGACATTACAGGTCAAGCTTTAATTTTATTATTAGGAGGCTTGTTCTTAATTTATAAAAGTACCAAAGAAATTCACGAAAAAGTAGACCACAAAGGTGAAGAAGAGAAAGAACTTAAAACTTCTGCAACTAAATCATTTGCAAGTGTGATTGGTCAAATTCTACTTATCGATTTAATTTTCTCAGTAGACAGTATCTTAACAGCTGTTGGTATGACAAATGGTATCGAAGGTGCCTTAGTAATTATGATTACTGCCGTAGTAATTTCTGTAGGAATCATGATGTTATTTGCAGTTCCAGTTGGAAATTTCGTAAATGCAAACCCATCTATTCAAATCTTAGGTTTAGCCTTCTTAATCCTTATCGGATTTATGTTAATTACCGAAAGTATGCACTTATCGCATGCCGAATTGGTTGGACAACAAGTAGGTGCTGTTCCTAAAGGATATTTATACTTTGCTATTGCCTTTTCATTAGGAGTAGAATTTTTAAACATGAAAATGCGTAAAAAAGCACATTAAGATTAGGAACGAATGGTTCGGGACTTATCAGAATACCATATTCCTGCTATACATTACAATAAAAAATGGTCACTTCGAGAAACTCAGTGACCATTTTTTATTTTCATTCCTATCTGGGTTAGACAGGAATTGTATTGTTTACTTGTGTCAAAACACTAAGACAATCCCGTAATTCTTCCTTCGTTATCAATATCAATTCGTTCTGCGTTTGGAACCGCTGGTAAACCTGGCATTCGCATTACTTCACCTAACAAAGGCACAATGAATCCAGCACCACTGGCGATTTCAAACTCACGAACCGTAATATCAAAATTCGCAGGACGACCAATTAATTTTTCATTATCTGAAAAACTTGCTGGTGTCTTCGCCATACAAATCGAAAAATGACCAAATCCTAAATCGTTAATCATTTTCAATTGTGTTTTCGATTTTGGAGAAAACTCAACTGAATTCGCACCATAAATGGTTTTGGCAACTACATTAATTTTATGTTCTATAGAATCCGAAGGTTGGTACAACGGTTTATAATTCGCTGTTCCTTTTTCAATTTCTTCTACTACTTTTTGCGCCACTTCAGCCGAACCTTTTCCACCATGAGCAAAAGCAGTACTTACAATAGCCGTTACTCCTTTTGAAGCACATAATTCTTTCAATTTATCATATTCCGCTTGCGTATCGTCTGGAAAAGCATTGATGCAAACTACAGGATTTAATCCAAATTGTTGCATGTTTTCAATGTGTTTTTCCAAATTACAGAAGCCTTTTTCAATGGCACTTACGTTTTCCGTTTTAAAATCTTCCGCAGCTAATCCCGCATGATGTTTAATAGCACGAATTGTTGCTACTAAAACAACAGCATCTGGTTTCAAACCACTTTGTTCACATTTGATATGCAAGAATTTTTCCGCACCTAAATCAGCACCAAAACCTGCTTCTGTAACAACATAATCGCCTAATGATAATCCCATTTTGGTAGCAATAGCTGTATTGGTTCCTTGTGCAATACTAGCAAATGGTCCACCGTGTAAAATGGCTGGATTTCCGTCGATGGTTTGTACTAAGTTCGGTTTTATCGCATCTTTCAATAATGTTGCCATGGCTCCTACTACATTCAAATCACGAGCGAAAATGGCTTTTCCATCTAACGTCTTCCCAACGAATATATTTCCTAATCGGAATTTCAAATCTTCTAAATCTTTCGCCAAACATAAAATCGCCATAACTTCCGAAGCGGGTGTAATATTGAAACCATCTTCTCGCATGGTTCCATTCGCTTTCGCTCCTACTCCAATAATAATCTGACGTAAAGAACGGTCGTTCATGTCCATTACACGTTTCCATGCAATTGATTTTGGATCCAGATTTAAAGAATATTTCGTGTTTTGCAGATTGTTATCAATCACCGCTGAAAGCAAGTTATTTGCCTTTTCAATTGCCGAAAAATCACCTGTAAAATGCAAATTGATATCCTCCATTGGTAACACTTGTACATAACCACCACCAGCAGCGCCACCTTTTAACCCAAAAACAGGTCCAAGCGAAGGTTCACGTAAAACCGCAATCGCTTTTTTACCGATGTAATTCAAACCATCCGTTAAACCGATAGACATCGTAGTTTTCCCCTCACCATATTTCGTTGGCGACATGGCAGAAACTAAAATCAGTTTTCCTTTTGGGTTTTCTTGTTGTAAGTGTAAAGGTAATTTGGCTTTGTACTTGCCATAAAATTCTAAATCGTCTTCTGATAAGTTGATTTTTTTGGCAATATCTTTAATGTGAGACATTGTTGCGTTTTGTGCAATTTCAATGTCTGATGGAAATGTTGACATGTTGTTGTGTTTTAATTTAGGACGAAATTAAGTGTTTTATTTGGAGTGAAAAATGATAAAAGTCAATAAAAAAACCTGCAAAGTAAAAAACCTTGCAGGTCAGAATTTTATTCTAAAGATAACGTAATTTGTCCGTCGTCGTCTAATTCTATATTGAAATCTTGAATGTCGTTTCCTTCTTCTGAAGCTTCGTTTGTTGGAATTTCTGGCTCCTCTAATACTTCTTCATAAGGCAACGGATCTAATAGGTTAATCTGTTTGATTTTATCCGTAGTTAACTGGTTTCCTAATGCTTTGATTCCTTTTACTGCTATGAATTGTTCTAAATCCACTACTTGGTTTTCTTTTTGAACACCTTTTACTTTGGCATAAATTACCTCAGCAACCGGACGCCAATCAGTAGAAACGATTTCTAACTGTGATTTTTCGTGCTCAGTGATGAAAATTTCTTCTTTATTTTCGTTTTCAACTAAGAAACGTTTTACGAAATATCTGTCTTTTTCTCCACAATAATAAATACACGAAATCGGTTTGTTTGGATTCCATTTTTCTAACACAATCATGTCTTCTTCAAAATGCGTTGAAAGTTCTGGAATTATTGTTTTCAGTTTCCCTGATTGGTTGACAATTAACAAGCGGTCGTTTGGTTTAAATTCGCCCAACAATTCGCCTCTTCCATCTACGTTCAAACGTTGCACGGTATCATCAAACCAAACTTTTCTCGGACGTAAAGTCGAAATTCCTTTCTCTTTTAGTTCGATTTTTTTGATTGGATATTTGGTAACCGTATTTCCACGAGACGCTCTTCCTTTAATAGCAATATCGGAAAAATCGACATCCCATTTCAGTTTTTTCACACTACCTACTTGGCGTAACAAAATCGTAACGACTTCTGCTTCTCCATTTGGATTCGCTGAGAAATACGACACCATTGAACCAGGTTTTTCTTGCGTCAAATCATAGAATTTATCACGAGTAACTCCAGAAACATTGAATCGCTTGATAAACGTAGAACCGTTTTTACCATCACGATACATCATGTTGTAAATGGTACGTTTGTCGTTTTTATCGAATACGGCAACATGAATAATATCTTTACCAATGAACTTTTTGTCATCAATTTTGGTTACCATCATTTTTCCATCGCGAAGGAAAACGATAATGTCATCTATATCGGAACATTCACCCACGTATTCGTCTTTTTTCAAGCCCATTCCTACGAAACCTTCTTCTCTATTCACATAGAATTTTTGGTTACGCAATACTACTTTTGTAGCTTGAATGTTATCGAAATTACGTAATTCGGTCAAACGTTCTCTTCCTTTTCCGTATTTGTCTTTTAAGGTGGTGAAATAATCTACCGCATAATCAATCAAATGATCTAAATGGTATTTCACTTGCTCGATTTCGGCTTCCAATTTCGCAATCGCATCGTCAGCTTTATCCGAGTCAAATCGTGTAATACGAATCATTGGAATTTGCGTCAATCTTTGTAAATCTTCGTCTTCAATTTCTCGAATTAAAATGGTTTTGAAAGGCTCAAATCGATCGTACATGTATTTGTAAAGCGACTCTCTATCCGAATACAATTTGAAGTCAATATACATTTCTTCACGGATGAAAATCTTCTCTAAATTTGCGAAATGCCACTTCGCTTCGAGTTCGTCTAATTGAATTTCTAACTCTCGTTTTAAAATATTCAACGTACGATTGGTAGAAATCTTCAAAATATCAGAAACGCCAATAAACAAAGGCTTATTACAATTTTCAATCACGCAACCTAATGGCGCGATAGACAATTCGCAATCGGTGAACGCGTACAACGCATCAATCATTTTGTCTGGCGAAGTTCCGGGTTGTAAATGAATTACGATTTCAACCTCAGCGGCGGTGTTATCTTCAATTTTCTTGATTTTGATTTTCCCTTTTTCATTGGCTTTCAAGATGCTATCAATCAATTTGGTAGTATCGGTTGAAAATGGAATTTGGGTAATCACTAACGTATTTTTATCTAAAGGTGCGATTCTAGCTCTCACACGAACACGAGAACCTCGCATTCCATCATTATAGTTGGAAACATCAGCAATTCCGGCTGTTGGGAAATCTGGAAATAAAGTAAATGGTTTTCCTTTTAAAATTTTAATTGACGCATCAATTAATTCATTGAAATTGTGCGGTAAAATCTTCGTAGACAAACCTACTGCAATCCCTTCTCCACCTTGCGCTAACAACAATGGAAATTTTACAGGCAAATGAATCGGTTCGTTTTTACGACCATCATAGCTTAATTGCCATTGGGTAACTTTTGGAGAAAACAACACATCGTGACCAAATTTTGAAATTCGAGCTTCGATGTAACGAGGGGCTGCGGCTCCGTCACCGGTTAAAATATTTCCCCAGTTCCCTTGGCAGTCAATCAACAAATCTTTTTGCCCGATGTTCACCATAGCGTCACCAATACTCGCATCTCCGTGTGGATGATACTGCATGGTGTGCCCAATGATATTAGCCACTTTGTTGTAACGACCGTCATCCAACTCTTTCATGGAGTGCATGATACGACGTTGTACGGGTTTGAAACCGTCTTCTATCGCAGGAACGGCACGCTCTAAAATTACATAGGAAGCGTAATCCAAGAACCAATCCTTGTACATTCCTGTAACTTTGGTAATGGTATCCTCTGGATTTTCGTTGTTTTCGTAAAAATGATGTCCCGTTGACACATGAATATCCTCAAAACCTTCCTCTTTTTGGGGCTGGTCTTGGTTCTCTAAATTGTCGTCTTCTGGGATGATGTTATCTTCTTCGTCTTTCATGTTTTTGTAGCACTATGTTTCTCAAAGTTTTACACTAAGTTTCACAATGTTTATATTTCTACTTTGTCTTTTTATGTATTTGTAGCACTATGTTTCTCAAAGTTTTTCACGAAGTAACTCAATGTTTTAAAATTAATTTGTGTGACTTTTTGCTTTACATTGTGATTCTTTGTGTACCAATAAAATCAATGTTATAATATTAATCTTTTTATACCGTCTTTTAATGATTTCTTATAAAAATTTAAAAGTAATCCTAATCTACATTCCGATAGTTTCATGTAAGTTAGACATTGAGCTGTATGTTCAATAGTAAAATCTTCAACTACTTTCAATTCCACTATAACTTTATTATTTACTAGAATATCTACTCGGTAACCACAATCCATTTTTATATCTTCATAAATAACTAGAAATGGACATTATTGTTTAACTTCTAATCCGCATTTAGTCAATTCATAAGCCAAACATTCTCTGTAAACTTTTTCCAACAATCCTGGACCTAACTTTGTATGAACTTTGTAGGCGCAATCTAAAATTATTCGGCTTATTTCGTTTTCTTCAGTCATATTTTTTTTTGTTACACTATGTTACTCAAAGTTTTCACTAAGTTTCGCAATGTTAAAAAATATCTTTGTGTGACTTTGTGCATTACATTGTGAAACTTCGTGCTACCATTACTTCTCTACCACATCCAATTCTACTTTCAAATTATTGATGATAAACTCTTGTCGGTCTGGGGTGTTTTTACCCATGTAGAATTCTAACAAGGTTTCAATCGTTGTGGCTTTATCTAACATGACTGGATCTAAACGAATGTCTTGCCCGATAAAATGCTTAAACTCATCTGGCGAAATTTCTCCTAATCCTTTGAATCGGGTGATTTCTGGTTTTGGTTTTAGTTTTTCAATGGCATTAACTCGTTCTTCTTCGCTATAACAATAAATCGTTTCCTTTTTATTTCGCACACGGAATAAAGGCGTTTGCAAAATGTACAAATGGCCGTCTTTGATTAACTCAGGGAAAAACTGCAAGAAAAACGTAATCAACAACAAGCGAATGTGCATCCCATCCACGTCGGCATCGGTTGCGATTACGATGTTGTTGTAACGCAAATCTTCCATCGATTCTTCAATGTCTAATGCCGCTTGCAATAAGTTGAATTCTTCGTTTTCGTACACGATTTTTTTCGTCATTCCATACGAATTCAATGGCTTTCCACGTAGACTGAAAACCGCTTGTGTATTTACATCGCGACTTTTGGTAATTGAACCTGAAGCCGAATCTCCCTCGGTAATAAAAAGCGTACTTTCTAAACTTCTTGGATTTTTAGCATCGGTTAAATGCACACGACAATCGCGCAATTTTTTATTGTGTAAACTTGCTTTTTTAGCACGTTCTTTGGCTAATTTTCGAATTCCAGAAAGTTCTTTACGTTCGCGCTCCGCTTGTAAAATCTTACGTAATAACGCATCGGCAACTTCGGGATTTTTATGCAAAAAGTTATCTAAATTCGTTTTAATGAAATCATTGACAAACGTACGAACGGTAGGACCATTCGGACCAATATCGGTAGAACCTAATTTGGTTTTCGTTTGTGATTCGAAAACCGGTTCTTCAACCTTAACCGAAACCGCAGACACAATCGATTTACGAATATCGGAAGCTTCGAAAGGTTTGTTATAAAACTCTTTGATGGTTTTTACAATCGCCTCACGGAAAGCCCCTAAATGCGTTCCACCTTGCGTAGTATTTTGTCCGTTTACAAACGAATGGTATTCTTCTGAATATTGGGATTTACTGTGTGTAATGGCAACTTCGATATCGTCTCCTTCCAAATGAATGATTGGATATACCATATCTTCAGCTGAAATATTTTCTTCCAATAAATCTTTCAATCCGTAATCCGAAACGTATTTTTCACCATTGTAATAAATCGTTAATCCGCGATTTAAGTAACAATAGTTTTTGAGCATTTTGATGATGTACTCGTTTCGGTATTTGTAATTTTTGAAAATCGTATCATCGGCCACGAAAGAAACTTTGGTTCCTTTTCGCTTAGTAGTTTCTTGAATATCTTCCTCTAGCGTCAAATTTCCAGCTGAGAATTCTGCTGCTTTTTGTTGGTTATCACGAACCGATTCCACTCGGAAATAATTCGAAAGGGCATTTACGGCTTTTGTTCCGACACCATTTAAACCTACAGACTTTTTGAAGGCTTTTGAATCGTATTTTCCTCCTGTGTTCATTTTGGAAACTACATCAACGACTTTTCCTAACGGAATGCCACGACCATAATCGCGAACGGTTACCAATTTATCTTTGATAGTAACTTCAATGGTTTTTCCGGCACCCATAACGAATTCATCGATACAGTTGTCCATAACTTCCTTTAACAGAATGTAAATACCATCATCAGGCGATGAACCGTCACCTAATTTTCCGATATACATACCCGGACGCATTCGAATGTGCTCTTTCCAATCGAGCGAACGTATGTTGTCTTCGGTATATTGATTTTGCTCTAACATAGACAGATTTTGGATTTTGTGCAATATAGCATTTATCTCCAAAATTGAGAAAGGAAAAACCGATAAGTTATTGACAAAATGCGGTTGACAAGAGCAAGTTCAAGGGCAAAAATCAAATTCAAGTTCAATATTAAAAAGAGGAAAGAGATAAGACTTTTTAATTAATCATAATATCCAAAAATTCCACTATCTGAACTCATTTCATCAAATATAATGTCGCATATTCAAAACCGTCTAAACGAAGTAATTTTCTAAAATCGGCACGTGATGGTGTTAAAAGAACGTGAAGTGTATCATTTTCCTTCATTTCGACAGCAAATGGAATTTTAAGTTCGGAATTTAATTTGGTAAAATCTTTTTTGGTTCCAAGTTGAATGTGTTTTGCTCCAATAGTAGACAATTTCAAAATACTGGTTTGGTACTTTCCATCAACTTCTTTATTTAAAACCAATGAGGATTTATACTGTTTAGCGATTTCGTTTTCGGAAAAAGAAAAAATAGTATCCAAACGTTCGATTTCAAACGCAATTGTATCGCCTTTTATAAAGGTTTTATATGGTTTATTTTCGAATTTATCAAAAACTTGGTTATTGCGTAATTCAAATTCAGGAATAGAGTCCAATTCAGACTTTAAAGCCGTAATGGTTTCAATTTCTTTTACATAAGCGCATTTTGGTTGGATTACCAAACGATGTGAATAATCCAAGGTATACGTTCGAACAAACTTCTTCGGGAATACTTTTATCTCATCCACATTTGTGGGTTGGGCTTCAGAAAAATAAATAAAACTGTTGTGTAATCCCGAATCTTTACAGGAAATCGTAGCCAAAGCAAATGCGGCTAGAATAAGATATTTTTTCATGATAGTTTGTTTTGTTTTGCAAACACAAATCTTATGCCACAAAAAAACCGCTGAATGGCTTCAACGGTTTTGCTTGTTTTCTTATGCTCGGTTCTAAATATTATCTATAAATTGAAATTCCAATTTAAAATTAAATTAAGTGAATTTGTTTTAATTGTTCCATCGTTATATACATCAAAATCACTTGTATTTAACATCCCCAAATTTTCTCTAATCTCTAATTTTAAATTATTTTTATCATTTAGCTGAAATACCTTTCCAAATCCAAAAACCAAACCTGCATCTATTTTCTTATTCATATCTGTTGTATCAGTGTCATTGTCAGAATTTTTTGAGCTAAGTTTAGAATTTAATAGATAACCTAAGAATAAACCTCCATTAACATAGAAATCATCTTTTTTGCCAAAATAATAATTTACATAAACGGGCAATACTAAATAGTTGTATATAGATTTAGAATCACTTTTAATCATTGTAGGAAATCCATATTCATCAATTAAATAAACATTACCATTATCTTTTGCTGTTTTATTTTCATAGTTTAAATTAGCTGAAATTGACAAGTTTTCTTTTAAGAAAAATTCAGCCGAAACTCCCACTAAATAAGAAATACCTGGGGCTAAATCTTCAGCTAAATCATTTCCTCTAAGACTAGCATAATTTAACCCACCATTTACTCCAAATTTAATTTTATCTTGAGCTACCAATATTAGTGGAAAGCAAATAAAAATAATTACAAAAAATAATTTCTTCATATTTATACATTAAATCTAAAATGCATTACATCACCATCTTTAACAATATATTCTTTTCCTTCTACTCTTAATTTTCCAGCTTCTTTTACTTTTGCTTCTGAACCGTAGTTAGAAAAATCTTCGAATGCAATAACTTCTGCACGGATAAATCCTTTTTCGAAATCAGTATGAATTACTCCAGCTGCTTTTGGTGCTGTATCTCCGATGTTGATTGTCCAAGCACGAACTTCTTTAACACCAGCCGTGAAATAGGTTTGTAATTTCAATAATTTGTAAGCGGCACGAATTAACACTGCCGAACCTGGCTCAGATAATCCCATGTCTTGTAAAAACATTTGACGCTCCTCATAGCTTTCTAATTCGGTAATATCTGCTTCTGCTCCTACTGAAAGTACAATCACCTCAGCATTTTCATCTTTAACTAATTCACGAACTTGATCTACATATTTGTTTCCGTTTACTGCCGAAGCTTCGTCAACATTACAAACGTATAAAACCGGCTTTGTTGTGATTAATTGAAAACTTTCTAACATTTCTTCCTCATCTTGATTTTGAGGAACTACAGTACGAGCTGATTTTCCTGCTAATAAAGTTTCGCGAATTCTATCTAATAAAGCTTTTTCAACTTGTGCTTCTTTGTTTCCTGTTTTGGCAGCACGATTGGTTTTTTCCAAACGTTTTTCTACCGTTTCTAAATCTTTTAATTGCAATTCTATATCGATGGTTTCTTTATCGCGAATTGGATTTACATTTCCATCCACATGCACAATATTATCGTTATCAAAACAACGTAAAACGTGGATAATGGCGTTACATTCTCTAA
>NZ_CALBSN010000171.1 GCF_937967675.1 uncultured Flavobacterium sp.
CAAAACTTCCAAAATCAATAGTATCAAAACCTACACGCAATAACGACTGGATGTATTTCACCTTTCTTTCGGTAGGAATAAACGGTTTAATGCCTTGCATGGCATCGCGCGGACACTCGATAATTTTGATTTCGTTCATAGCTTCAAAGATAGAAATTTTAGCTGTTTTCCAAAATCTTTTTGTTAATCGCTTTCACTAGAGCTGGACCTTCGTAAATAAATCCAGTATAAAGCTGCACCAAACTTGCTCCAGCGTTTAATTTTTCAATTGCATCTTCAGCGGTGTGAATTCCTCCTACTCCAATGATTGGGAACGACTTATTACTTTTTTCCGAAAGAAAACGAATCACTTCTGTTGAACGTTTGGTTAATGGTTTTCCAGACAAACCGCCCATTTCTGATTTGTTTTCCGATTGTAAGCCTTCTCGAGAAATTGTAGTATTTGTAGCAATTACTCCTGCAATTTTAGTTTCGTTAACGATATTAATGATATCTAAAAGCTGCTCATCAGTTAAATCGGGAGCGATTTTTAGTAAAATTGGCTTTTGTTTTGATTTTGCGTTATTTTTGTCTTGAAGCGTTTGTAATAAATCTGTCAAAGGTTTTTTATCTTGTAATTCGCGAAGATTAGGGGTGTTTGGCGAACTCACATTCACTACAAAATAATCCACATACGGAAACAAAGCTTCAAAACAGATTTCATAATCTTTTACCGCTTCTTCGTTTGGCGTGACTTTATTTTTTCCAATGTTTCCACCAATTAAAACACCTTTATTTTTTTTCAAACGTTCTACCGCTTCTTTAACACCACCATTATTAAACCCCATTCGGTTGATAATCGCATTGTCTTCTTTTAAGCGAAACAAACGTTTTTTTGGATTTCCTTCTTGTCCAATAGGTGTCAACGTTCCAATTTCAATAAATCCGAAACCAAAATTTGATAACTCTTGATACAACTTCGCATCTTTATCAAATCCTGCTGCTAATCCAACTGGATTTTTGAATTTAATTCCGAAAACTTCTCGTTCTAAACGAGCATCTTTTACTTCGTAAAGCGCTTGAAATAAGCTCGAAAAACCTGGGATTTTATTCAGAAAACGAATAGCTGAAAAGGTAAAATAATGCACTTTTTCTGGATCGAAACAGAAAAGTAACGGACGAATGAAGATTTTGTACATAGTGTGTTGTGTTGTTCTGCAAAAGTAAGAAAATGCTATTCCAAAAAAAAGTATTGCCGCATTTTGTAACAATAAAAGATTTGGTGCGTATAATTACCGAGTACAATTTTAAAAAATTTATTTAGGAACACGGATTGAAGAAATTAAAAATTAAAAAATTAAAAAAATCTGTTTAAATTTCTCAAATCTGTGTCATCTGTGTTCCAAAAAACAATTAAGCATATTCAAAATTCTAAATTCTAATTTCAAAATGGCTCAAACTCCTTCCAACATGTTACCACTAGGCACGATTGCTCCTGATTTCAATTTGAAAGACACCAACGCTACCGATTTTAAAACTTTTGCTGATTGTAAAGGTGAAAAAGGAACGGTGGTAATGTTCATTTGTAATCATTGTCCGTTTGTGCATCATGTGATGGACGAGGTAATTCGAATAGTAAACGATTATCGTGTGCAAGGAATAGGTTTTGTAGCGATTTCGAGTAATGATGTGGTAAAATATCCGCAAGATGCACCAGAATTAATGACAGAATTTGCTTTTGAAAACGGATTTGAATTTCCTTATTTATATGATGAAACACAAGAAGTAGCCAAAGCCTACGATGCCGCTTGTACGCCTGATTTTTATCTTTTCGACAATCGAAATAAGTTGGTTTACCGCGGACAATTAGACGACAGCCGACCAGCCAACGGCATTCCATTAAGTGGTTCCGATTTACGAAGTGCAATTGATGGTGTGGTTATGAATAGATTAATTAATCCTGAGCAGAAACCAAGTATTGGGTGTAATATAAAATGGAAATGATTTCTTATTTACCTTTAATATGGGTATTGATTAAAAAATGTTTAATTTATTTTGTTTTTAAATTTAAACGTTTAGTGTACACTTTTTTATCTACTAAATATTTTAAATTTAAAACTACATATGTATCATAAACCACTAATAAGCATTATTTTATATAATAAAGATTCATGATTTTATGTAATTTTTCAGAATCTAAATCATTAGTTTCTCCCTTTAAAAAACTTAAAGTTAAATCTTTGTATAAGAATTTGAGATTCAAACTTTTTAAATCATTAATAAAATTAACAATTTTATCCAAGTCTTGAATCAAATAAAATTCATCAATAGATTGGTCTGAATCTAAAAAAACTGCCTTATTTGCAATATATTTTGGATACAATAAAATTATTTTTTTTTCTTGTTCTTTATTTATTTTATTTTCATTTAAAACAAAGTGAATTATTTTATTTTTATTTATTTTCATGATTTTTTAAATTTTCTTTTTTTCTTTTTTTTAATTTCTTTAATCTTATTAAATCTTCTTTAATTTCTTTTTTATTTTTTATCAATTCATGATCTTTTATTATAAAAATAAACATTAAAAGATGAGCACAAAAACCAAAAATAATAACTTTTACAATTGGAAATTTTAGGAAAATATATCCAAGATATATAGTTAAATACATTAGTATAGAGGTAAAAAAATATATAAATAACTTTGTATGAAATAAAAATAATAGACTTTGTAAAAAAATATATAAACGATATTCGTATAATGAACAATTTTCTGTTTCTTTTATCCATTTTTCATTAGTATTATCCATAAAAGTTTTTTTTAGTTAATATATCTTTTTGGAACTTTAAGAAGTTCTCTTTCTATACTTTTTTTAAGAATAAAAATCATTTTTCTATTTAAAAAAATTGACTTAGTATAATTTACATTGTTCAAAATAATATTAAGTTGATTTGAAACTACTTTGAATTGAATATCTGCATCAATAAAATCAAATTGTTTAACAACTTCATTTCCTTCAAAAATTAGCTTTAACCAATTCAAAAGAAACTCTAAATCATCTATTGTTAAGAATTCAAAGTTATATTCAAAATCGTTATGAATTAACTTCGCATCTATCCAATTATTTACATATAATTCATGAAAATTGTTTTCTACTTTGTAGCCATTAATTACTATTTTCATTCCAATTTCCATTAACTATAAATTCAAATTCTGGAAATAACTCTTTAATTATTTTTAAGTCTCTTCTCAAAGTTCTTTTGCTAATATCATAAGCCACACACAATTGATAGATATCAATAATTCCCTTCTCTCTGATAAGGTTTTGAAAATGAACTATCCTATATATTTTTTTCTTTAAAAGTGTTTCTTTTTTTGACATATTTAAATTCATTTTAAAACTTTTAAGTACTAACTCTTGTATTTGTTTTTTACTGTATACAACTTCAATAAAAACAATATTTTTTTTAATTTGAAAAAATAAATCTTTTGACAAAAAACCTATAATTACAATCTTAAAAAAAGAAAAATCATTTTCTTCAGAAACTATTTTTAGTATTTCTTTAATGTTATGATTTATTTTTTTTGAATCAATAAACAAAATAAATCCAGGTAATGCTAATATATCTGATGAATCAACAATTTGATATATTGAAAATTTGTTTTGTAAACCTATTTCTGTCAAATATTTATTTAATTCATTAGAATCACTATAAACTAAAATTGAATTTTCAGCAATCATTTTAAATATCTAATCTTAAATCAACTGAATAATGTCCATTAACTAAAAAATCAGCAAATGATTCATAATACTTTTTTTTGTCATCAACTATAATATTTTTTTCAAATATTGAATATCTAAAATAAATAGCATTTTCAACTGCCAATTTTTCAATTAATTCAGATATAGTATAATCATCTAGCTTTAAATATTTTAACTCTCTTTTTAATAACAAATAATCAAAAGGTAAAACTTTACATAGAAATTTATTTGAAAAATTATATTCATCTGAAATTTCAATGTTAAAATCAAAATAAATCAACAATATTAAATTCTCAAGATTATTTGAAAACAATTTACTATTACTAAAATTGAATTTTGAAAAACACTTTGTAAATTCATTAAATGAAACAATTTTTACAAAATCGGGAAAAATTACATTATTTAGATAGTTTGTAGCTTTAATTTCATTCATTTTAAATACCAAATTTTGAGCATGTATAACATATTTTACTCACAAATAAAATTTACTATTGCTTAATAATTATCAACAAAACCTTTTTAATCTAACAAATAGTGTGCTAACAATAATAATAATTTTCAAGTATTATGAATAAAGAATAGTACTTATTCAAAGTAATGTAGGAATTAAGACATAATCGTTGTAAAATAATTTTCAAATGGTCTAAATCCAACTAAAATTGATATGTATTGATATAATGAGCAAATCTAGACATTAGATAAATTTTACTTCCGCAATGAATAAATGTCTATACAATGTAAATTACGTTTTATAGATGTCTTCTAAATTAATTGATACAAATTTTGTATTGGATTAACTATTTTTTTTGTGCAATGTATTAAAATTAAATTCATACTCTGTTTCTTCCAAAATCCTTACATCTGAAAACTTTTACGTAAGGGTTTCTGATTGTTTTTTTTATATTTTCGATAATTATTAACAATTAAATTCCATACTTTGATAATCCAATTTGACCTCTGATATGTACAAATAAATCTTCATATGAATTTACACTTATAAATTTAGATGTATCAGCAATTTGAACAGTAATATTTGGTTTTTTATATGGTTTAGTTATTAAGTTATTGTATCCTATCATATTTCCAATAAATTTTTCTAAATCAACCAAATCTGATTTATTATAATTATCTAAAGTAAAAAAAGTAATACAAAAGTTTTTAATCATCCAATAAACCTGTGACTGTGTTAAATCATTTGTAACAAAATCAAACATTCTGTGTATTCCTTCAGGAAAATGAATTAAATCTGGAAAGTTTGAATTAGGTAGTTCTGGACCAATTAAATTATTCCTTTTTTGCAAACTAGACACTTTTTGATAGTTTCTATGAATAACACCAATTGAACTAGGTTTATTTTGGAAGTCAAAAATAGGCATATTACCTCCAATCATTGAAGCTAAATGTTCTTGTGTTCTAGTGTAGAAACATCCTTTTTGTTCTACTTTACCAACATAAAAAGGCATAAAGTTTTCGATTTTTGATGGTATAGTAAAATCCCCTTCTTCAAGGGAAAAACCCCATAAATAGACACCAGGATTATTGCTACCTTTTCTATATTTAGCATCATTCATGAAATCCTTCAAAGTGTAAAAACAGGTTTGGTTTATAAGTAAATTTTTCATCTTGTTTTTTTATTTAGTTAAACGACTCTTTTTAATGGAAGTTGATCTGAAACAATATGTAATACACCATTATTTCCTTTTATAACATTTTTTTTTGAAAACTTTCCATCGTATGCAAACAAATCAAGTGCTTTTGGTTTTATTTTTTGTTTAGTACACACATATTTTTTGGGATTATTTGCACCAATATTAGTTATACGTAAATCCAATTCTAAATTAGGGTCTATAAACCAATCATTAGCAGATATTTTGGTATTTATTCTCCAGAAATCGTAACGAGGACAATACATTTTTTCAAATTTTTTAACTAACTTACTTTTTTCGTTTTCTGATTCTGGAATCTCTATATAATGTGTATCATCATAAATAAGTGATGCAATTGGATACATATTTGTAATATCGTCAGAAAAATTATTAGCGAACAACAAATAAATAAATTGGTTATTAATCAATTCTTTTTGAATAGGTAACAAACCATGCATTAATATGCTCTCCCTGTTACATTTAGGTGAAATATGCCATACATATGGTTCGACCTTAATTTTTTTTAGTTTATAGTTATGGTAAATATTTTTATATTTAAATAACTCTCCATCATTCATTTTTTCTACTACAACTTCTTTTCTGTATGGTTTCATATTAAAAATTCGATAACTTTTAAAAAATTCTTATTCGAAGCATTGTACAAGTTAGATCGGTATACAAAATGACCTATTTTCATAATTCGAATAGTTTTACCACAACAATCTATTGGACTATTATTAATTTTGTTTTTTTGTATTATATGTATATTAAAGTATTTTGCAAGACAACTCTAGTTCGCAAAAATTAATAATGATGTAAATAATTATTAAATTTCAAACAAAAATATTTTGGTATTATGCTTTTGTCAAGTTTTAATGGTCATAAGTGTGGCCAAATTAAATTAAAACCAGCTTTAATTTTTTTATGGCTTTAATTTCTTTTCAAAAAAACAGCTTCATTTATATCGATTCTTTCTTTTAGTTTCAAAATTGTATCATTTTTTATATTTGGTTTTCACATAATTGTCAATTTTCTACAAAATAATGTAACTATAACAAGAAAAATTTAACAACTTTTTTGTTTAATTTACAGCTCTAATTGACTCATTTTGGGAAATCTAAGATTAGTCTCTCAGTAAATAATAATCAATTAATGCCGCTTTTGATTGACTATCACTCATTTTCATAATTGTTTTGCTTATTCTATTTTATTTGTGATAGCTCAGCTTTTCTTTTCTTTGGCAGTATTACATTCAATTCTATTAACTTATAAATCACAAAAAGTTGTAATGGCAACATCATGCAACACAATATCATTAACCATGCAGGTGGTTTTGCTTCTAAAACTTTATGATCCCACTTTCTTTCAATTTGTTTGATTTTTGAATCATTTAATTGCTCTTTATACAAATTGTAAAAATTCATAGCTTTATCTTGTGGTTCACATAGTCTCAATTTATTAAGACCAAGTTCTGCTTTTTTAATTGCTGCATTTACAACTTTTTCTGACTGATTAAATTTTTCTTTTTCTTCTGCAAAAACTGCATTATTAAAAAGGTTTTTCATGCCTCCAACATCAAATGTCTCTGATGTAAAAGAAGAGGCAAGTGTCAAACAGAATTCAAGTTGTCTAGAAATTATTTCTAGTATTGGTTTATCACCACCTAAATCTAACTGATTAATTTTCTCAATTGCTTCAGAAGCAGACCTAATATTTTCAAGACGGAGTTCATGTTTTTGCTTCTTTTCAGCCATTTTTCTTTCGTGAGAAAGCTTATCTTCAAGTAATTTTTGCTCATGTTCAAGTCGAGCTTCTTCCAATTTTAAATCTAAATCATTATCTTCGTTAATGTATCTATGATGAGAATTATTAGATTTAGATGTAACTATAGATTGCTTTGGAACTTCTGAAGCAGATTTACATGAAGCGGAACAATACTTTTTACCAAGATTAGATATACCCATAGAGGCTCCACTAAGAAACTTTGAACTAGCACTTTTCTCGAAATGGCGACCACACCATGCACATTTGTATGTATCTGTCATTTTTTTTAATTTTACTTTCCTACTCGTTTGGCTTTTCGGATTCGCCCCGTTTATTGTGGTTACTGGACTCCATTATATAGAATTTTACTACAATACTTTGTTTTAATAAAATAATTTATTTTATCGAACTAATTAATTTGTGTTTCAAATAATTTTTTAATAATCAATTCTCAAAATTATCCAAAAACAAAATCAATCATAAAAGCAAATAAAGGCAAATAAATAAAGCATAGGTTTTTTAAATTAAACTTGTTATTTTCGTCTAATGGCTAGGCTAATACAAATTCCAAAAGAAGAACATTTAGAATATTTAAGAATGCTTATGGTCAATAAGTATGGTAAGCCTATTGTAAATCGTTTAGATTGTGGAAATTTAGAATCACAAATACTTAAATTTCAAAATAAAAGATTATCTATTGATACTCTTTTACGTTTATTTAATATTAAAAAAGGAAAAAACCTGCCCTCAATTTACACTTTAGACACCTGTTCTTTGTTTGTTGGATATAAAAATTGGAACGACTTAATTATTAACTATCAAAAACAAAGTTTACTATATCAAAAAAATATAATTTTTAAATTGATTAATCAAGATGCCTTTAGTTTTGAAAATTTGTTAGAACAGTTTGAATTTATGACAATTTCAAATGAAACTTACGAACTTTTTAATCAAGTAATTTTAATTAAATCACAACAAAAAGATCTTACATTTTTTAATAATATTTTTAAATTTTTAAATATTTTTAAATTTAGAGAAATATATAAATTCGAAATTTATCATACTATACATCTACTCGGTGTTCTTTGTCAAAAAAATGAGTGGTTAGGTAATATTGCTATAAATCATTACTATAATCTACCTTATGAAGAGGATTATTTTGTAGAGTGGTTAGTAACTCCAGAACACAACTATTATATAAAACTTTTAGAAAATTATTATCAAAGTAATAAAAAGAATATTGAAAAAGTAATGTTTTATCACTTAATTATATGCACTAAAGCACATATAACTTACGATTATGATTTATTTGATAAACATTACAAAGAATTAGTAACCTTAAATTTAGAATCAAAAGAAATTCATCATTTATTGCAAATGAGATGGTTAGGGGTTCAGTTATTACATCACTACAAAATAAATGATTTAGAAAAAATAAATTTAATTTGTAGAACAATACTCAAGAGTAATGCTGTAAAATCAAAAGATTCTGGCAATAGAATAAGTTGTATTTTCATGATTAGTCAGTATCTACACAAAGTTAAAGAATATGAAAATATAATAAAACTATTTGAAGAGAAATCGATAAAATATTCCAATATTCTTGGCTATTGGGCTGATTTGAATTATAATCAATTAAAAGTATATTACACAAATGCACTTCTTAAAACGAATCAAAAAGAGAAAGCTATTAATTATTTTAAAGATATAAAGACTAATAGATTTGATCTAAATTTTAAAAATGAAATAGAAAAGGTTTACAATGAATTATCTATAAACCTTGAATATTGAAATTCAAATTATGATTTTTATCTTATTATCTATTTTATTTTTTTCGTTTAATAATGTCTTATGGAAAAAAAACCTTGAAGATACTTCAATTTCATTTTTAATAAGTTACAGAGCTTTTTTCACAAGCATTATTTCACTAATATTATTTTTAACAAACTCAGATTTTAATAATATTATTAATTCTTCTATTATAAAAATAACCGTAGGTTCAATATTTGGAGCAATTGGTTTATATTGTATGTTATTTATAATAAAAAAGTCTTCCTTGCGCTGGATTGGTATTTATAATTTATTCGGTGTTATTTTTACAGGCATTTATTTACACTTTTTCGAAAACATTGAAATAAACAACTTCTTATTTGGAATAGTATTAATCATGTCTGGATTTATATTACATCTATATAATAATCAAGAACCAAGTCTAAAATTAGAAATAAAACAGCATTTTTATTTAATCATAATGGAATTAGGATTTGGGATTTCATCAATACTTCATTGGAAAAATCTTGAAAAAAATGTTCCTATCCTTTTTATAATTTCAAATCAAGAAATGGTAGTATTTCTAATATTTTCTATAATAAATTTAAGAGTTGATAAAACTATTACAAATTTTAAAAAATTAAAGTTATATTTAAATAGAGTAATAGTTATGGCATTAATATTATTCTTTGCATTATTATTCAGTTTTGTTGGTTTAAAAACAACTAATCCTCTAATTAGCAGCACATTGTTTTTGATTGGTCCAATATTAACTATAACATTAGGAAATATATTTTTTAAAGAAAAAATAACTTTTAAAAATTTAATATCAATAATAATTATATTAATTGGTGCTTTTATTATACATCTTAATATTGTTTAAACAAAAAGATTAATAGTCTAAAAAGATTAAAGGAACTTATTAAAAATTTAATCACTTCTCCAATACCACTTCAATCGGATTATTACTTCTTGGTCCGAAAGTTCTGGCTTGTCGTTCGTTTTCACTCGAACATAAAATGTACATATTAAAAGCTTGTAATTGCAATAATTGAGCTTTGAACTTTCCTTTAGTATCTTCAATTTTAATATAAAATTCTTCCGCAGGAAAAGTATTCGTTACCGAAAGCAAATAAGTATCTCCAGCATAAGGAAAAAACCATTTTTCAGATTCGTTTGGTTTACTGATTAGGTAATTTCGAGTAAAAACCAATGGTTGATTTCCGTATTTCCAACTGTATTTGTTATTCTCATTGATAACTTCTTCTCCTTTTTCGTTGACCAACGTAATTTTTAAATCGGGAATATTATCTGATTTTCCTTCTTCATGAGCTTTTACCACCAAATACGAAGTAAAATCAAACCCACAATGCGGTACTTGCCCAAAGGAGAACAAAGTGAATAATAGAAAGAAAAAAGATATTTTGGTTTTCATAGCTTGGAATTATGGGTAAAAATACAAAAATGATACAAAAATAATTTAAAAGCTATCTTACGATTTTAAAACTTGTACTTCTTTTAAAAAGTTAAAAAGAAACTTTCATCTGCTTTTTTTGCATTTCAAAGGCTATTAAGCGCTTAATCGCTTAATTTTTAATACTTTAAATTAAAAATATCCTAGAAAATGCTAAAAAAATCAATACTCTTAGAAAACAAAGCTTCAATTTCTACTAAAAATCTACAGCTTGTAATTAAAACCGAAACAAGAGAAAGTACAATTCCAATTGAAGATATTGGCTACTTAGTTATAGATCATCCTGAAATATATTTGAGCATTCCTGCTTTAAACTTATTAATTGATAACAATACAGCTGTTATTATTTGTAACACCAACCATTTGCCAAATGGAATGTTCTTAAACCTCAACAGCCATCACATTCAACAAGAAATTTTTAAAAATCAAATCAATGCGAGTGCTCCACTAAAAAAACAACTTTGGCAACAAACGATTACAGAAAAAATTACGAATCAAGGAATATTACTCCAAAAAATCACATCTAAGAATAATAATTTTGAATTTTTAGCATCTAAAGTATTAAGCGGTGATAGCTCTAACATGGAAGGAGTAGCTGCTAACTTTTACTGGAAATCTTTTTTTGAACACAACTTCAAAAGAGAACGATTTGGAGATTATCCTAATAATTTCTTAAACTATGGTTATGCCATTTTAAGAGCTGCAACCGCAAGGGCACTTTCTGGAAGTGGATTATTGAATACCTTAGGAATACATCACAAAAGTAAATATAATGCTTTTGCTTTGGCTGATGATATAATGGAACCTTTTCGACCAATTGTAGATGAAAAAGTTGCCGAAATTATGCAAAACTATTCAGAACAAGAATTGAATACAGCAATCAAAGCCGAACTTTTGCAAATCTTAACCCGAACGGTTTACTTTAAAGAAGAAAAAAGCCCGTTAATGGTGGCGCTACAAAAAACAGCAAGTTCCTTACAACAATGTTATACAGGAGAACGAAAAAAAATTAAATATCCCAAATTATGGAACTAAATGGATACCGAATTATGTGGCTATTTGTATTTTTTGACTTACCAACCGAAACCAAAAAAGACCGAAGAAACGCTTCGGGATTTAGAAATAACCTTTTGAAAGATGGTTTTAGCATGATGCAATATTCGGTTTATGTACGTCATTGTGCCAGTAGTGAAAGTGCCGATGTGCACGAAAAAAGAATTCACAACTTACTACCTCCACTTGGAAAAGTTAGTGTTTTGAGAATAACCGATAAACAATTTGGAAATATTTTAAATTTTTGGGGTAAAGCCGAAGTGCCAAAAGAACCGCAACCTACTCAATTAGAATTGTTTTAATTGACCAGAATAAAATCGATCCTCAAACCATTTTTGTGGATTTCTATCTATGTAATTTGAAATCAAATCATATTCCTTTTCATTTCTAATAATATGATCATGAAAAGAACGATGCCAGGCAAAATCAATAAAACCAAAATCACGAATTTGCTTAGAAGAAGTCGTTTTTAAAGCCCCCATTAAACTTGATAATGATTTAATTTTAATCTCATTTGCATTCACTTTTGAACTATCAATTTCCAATATCAAATGAAAATGATTAGGCATAATAACGTAATTATGAATGGAAATATAAGAATATTGATTTTCTAACCATTCTATTTGATTTTTTACAATTAAACCAAACGAATTCAATTCCATCACAACATTTCCAAATGGATTAATTTGAGAATAATGATTTTCAGAATGAGGATTCTCGGAATGATGATTTTCCGAATAATGATTCTCGAAATGAGGATTTTCGGAATGAGGATTTTCGGAATGAGGATTTTCGGAATGATGATTCTCGGAATGATGATTTTTAGAATGAAAATTTTCGGAATAATGATTCTCGGAATGATGATTCTCGGAATAATGTACGGACAGGTCGCGACCTGTCCCTACGGTAGCATCGGAAATTACATTTCCAAAACAACACAAATTATTTTTCACACAATTCGTAATAAAATACAAATTATTACTTGAATAATCGAATCCTTTCATTCGATTTCTTTTGCGATTTTTCATGGCTTATACTATTAAAATGGCTTATATAAATTCAAAAATAGAAATAAAATTCAAATTTAAAAAATCAAATCTAATTTCCCCCGTACGGACAGGTCGCGACCTGTCCCCCCCCTTTGATTTAATTTATTAAATCCAATTCAAACAGCACAAACAAATCGCAGTCCGCCCTTACAAAACTTCCAAAATCTGAATAACACTATGTTGTTGTTCAAATAAGGGATGCAATTCGTTATTAACTTCCTGCATATATCGCATACTTGCACAAGCCACTAGAACGCCATTCAATTCAGAGACAAAATCAGGCTTAGGCAATAGCAAGTCACCTTGAAAATCCTTACCAATTATTTCTCTAACACAATCACTAATTTCATATTGCTGATTCTCAAAATCAATTTTAGCATACATCAACTGAATTTCAATAAAATCAGCCCCTTTAGGAAAAAACAAATGGTTACCATCAAGATTATAAAACCTAATTCCTGTTTCCCATTCAAATAAATAACCCTTAGCAAAAAAAGAAGCCAAATCTTTCGCTTTAGTCAACAAATAATTAATCAACAACACCCTACCCAATACCTGTTGCAAGCCTACAGCAACACTCCTAGAACCTCTCTCAGAAACCACATCGCTATTCTTAATTTTTGTAAATAAGCTAACAATTCGTGCATGACGATCCGTATCTTTTACCAAAACCAATAACGGAAACAAAGCCTTTTTAAAAAGTTGAACATTCTTCATACAACGACCAAACTCGCTACCATTTTCACGAACCCTTACCATTGAAGCTTTAGTTTTAATAGCCTTACCATTAAATCCTCCTCCAGCTTTTCGCGCTATCCAAACTCCTTTTCGCTTATAAAAAGTAATACCCGATAACGTTCCCTCAATCTGAATTATCCCTGAAACTTTTGCCATAATAAACTAATTTAAAAACAAATATAAATATTTATAATAAGTATATAGCAACTATATAGTAACTTTATAATAACTTATATTAATAGATTATCGGATGTCTAACTGGTGCATAAAACAAAAAATCCCAAGACAAAGTCTCAGGATTTCAAAATTTAAAATCTATTTTATTAAAGTACAGACAGGTCGCGACCTGTCCTAAAAATTACTTCACATCCATTAATTCAACATCAAATACTAAAGTAGCATCTGGTGGAATTACACCTCCAGCACCTCTAGAACCGTAACCTAAATAAGATGGAATTACAAAACGAGCTTTGTCTCCCACTTTCAATAAAGCAATACCTTCGTCCCAACCTTCAATTACTTGACCAACACCTAAAGTGAAATCAATAGGTTGTTTTCTTTTGTATGAAGAATCAAAAACTTGTCCGTTTTCCAATGCACCTTGATAGTGAACGGATACTTTTTTTCCTTTTTCAGCTTGTTTACCGCTTCCTTTTTGGATAATTTGGTAACGTAAACCACTTTCAGTCTTTTGAAAACCAGCGGCTAATTTTTCCAAAGCTTCCTCTGCCATTTTTTTTTGCTCAGCAATTCTTTTTTCTCTTGAACCTTCAAATGTTCTGAACGCTTCAATTGCATTCCATTTTTGAGCTTCTTCTCCTACTCTTACAATTTCTAATGAATCGATTGTATCTCCTTGTGCAATAGCATCCACTACATCTTGTCCTTCAACAACGTGACCAAAAACAGTGTGTTTTCCGTCTAACCAAGCCGTTTCTATATGTGTAATGAAGAATTGAGAACCATTAGTTCCAGGTCCAGCATTAGCCATCGATAAAACCCCAGGTCCATCGTGACGTAACGTTGGGTGAAACTCATCATCAAAGTTGTAACCAGGACCACCCGTTCCTTGCCCTTGTGGACATCCACCTTGTATCATAAAATCAGGAATTACACGGTGAAATTTTAATCCGTCGTAATATGGTTTTCCCATTGGACGAGCTGAATTTTCTAATTGACCTTCGGCTAATCCTACAAAATTTCCAACCGTTCCTGGTGTTAAATCGTGTGTTAATTTTACTAAAATAGTACCTCTAGAAGTATTGAATTTAGCGTATATTCCGTTTTCCATGCTTTTATTTTTAAATTTGAAAGTGCAAAATTACAAAATTAATTGGTAGTTTTGATAAACAAATATCGATTCGAATGGAAGCTAATGATTACCTTAATATCAACAAACAGACTTGGAATAACAAAGTAGAAGTTCATGTAAACTCTGATTTCTATGACATGGAAGGTTTTCTAAAAGGAAAATCAACCTTAAATTCAATTGAACTGGATTTACTTGGTGATGTTACAAACAAAAAAATATTGCACTTACAATGTCATTTTGGTCAAGATACTATGACATTAGCCAGAATGGGCGCCAAAGCTACCGGAATCGATTTATCCGACAAGGCAATTGAAAAAGCAAAAGAAATCAACAAACAATTGAATTTGGACGCTACCTTCATTTGTTGTGATATTTATGATTTACCAAATCATTTGGATGAAAAATTCGATATTGTTTTTACCAGTTATGGCACAATTGGTTGGTTTCCCGATTTAGACAAATGGGGAAAAATAATTTCGCATTTTTTAAAACCTGATGGAAAATTTGTATTTGCCGAATTTCACCCAGTAGTTTGGATGTTTGACAATGATTTTAAAGAGGTTTTCTATAATTATTTCAATGTAGCACCTATTTTAGAAGAAGAAGCTGGAACTTACGCCGATAAAGAAGCTTCACTTCACACTACAACCATCACTTGGAACCATCCGATTTCAGAAGTTTTAAATGCTTTGATTTCAAATGAATTGGCTATTAATTGTTTTAACGAATTTGATTATTCTCCTTACAATTGTTTCAATCAAACCGAAGAATTTGATTCCGAAGGTTCGGAAAAAAAATTCCGAATCAAGCATTTGGAAAACAAAATTCCAATGGTGTATTCGCTTTCGGCAACTAAAAAATAATCTACTATCTTTGCAACATGCGAATTGATATTATTACCGTTTTACCAGAATTAATGCGAAGTCCATTTGAGGCTTCCATCATGAAACGCGCCATTCAGAAAGGATTGGTCGAAGTCCATTTTCACAACTTAAGAGATTACACTACAAATAAACAACGAAGTGTTGATGATTATCAATTTGGCGGTGGTGCTGGTATGGTAATGATGGTACAACCTATCGACGATTGTATTTCGAAACTTAAAGGCGAAAGAACTTACGACGAAATTATCTACATGACACCAGATGGAGAAACGCTAAATCAAAAAATGGCGAATTCTATTTCGATGTATGAAAACATTATGATTTTATGCGGACATTATAAAGGTGTTGACCAAAGAGTTCGCGATATGCACATTACACGAGAAATCTCGATTGGAGATTATGTATTGAGTGGTGGTGAAATTGGCGCTATTGTTTTTTGTGATGCGATTATACGATTGATTCCAGGTGTTTTAAGTGATGAAACTTCGGCTTTAACCGATAGTTTTCAAGACAATTTACTATCACCTCCTATTTACACACGTCCTGCCGAATACAAAGGATTAAAAGTTCCCGAAGTATTGTTGAGTGGCAACTTCGGAAAAATTGAAAAATGGAGAGAAGAAATGGCGTATGAACATACCAAAAACAGACGCCCTGATTTGCTGGAGAATTAGTCGCAGTGTTCAGTCTCAGTTGGCAATCACTATTTAATTTAAAAAATAATCATGATAACTGAGTCTAAAAACCGAGAAAAAAGTTGTATAAATAAAATAATTTTGTAAATTTGCACCCACTTTGAACCAACCTCTGGCGATAGACGTGTATGTTGCTTTGAATCAAACATTTATAATTAAAACTATGTCAAATTTAGTTGATTTCGTAAATAACGAATTAGTTGCAAAAAAAGA
>NZ_CALBSN010000172.1 GCF_937967675.1 uncultured Flavobacterium sp.
TTTTAGTTTTTAAAAAGTTCGCTAATTTTCCAGAAAAAGTAGTTTTACCAGAACCCTGTAAACCCGACATCAAAATCACAGAAGGATTTCCAGAAAGATTAATTCCAGCGGCATCACCACCCATTAATTCGGTCAACTCGTCTTTAACGATTTTAACCATTAATTGTCCTGGTTGTAATGTAGTTAATACGTTTTCACCAATTGCTTTTTCTTTAACTCTAGTAGTAAAATCTTTTGCAATTTTAAAATTTACGTCAGCATCTAATAAAGCTCTACGAACTTCTTTAAGAGTATCGGCAACGTTAACATCGGTAATTTTACCGTGTCCTTTTAATATATGAAACGCTTTATCTAACTTATCGCTTAAATTATCAAACATAATTCTGTTTTTGTTTAATGAAGTGCAAAGATAAGATAAAGTTATAAAGTTGCAAAGTGAGAAAATGGGTTTGTTTTAAATAAAAAAACCAGCCGTAAAAGCTGGTTTTTTATTAGGACAAAAAGAATACATTCTTAATTTTTTTCAAATGTTAAGTAATCTGTACCACCATTACCTCCACTAACATCTACTAATTCAATTTTTGTAGTACTATAGCTTAAAATATCCCAATCATCAGACAAATCATCAACAAAAGATGCAGGTGCTGGAGCTGTAAAGAATATATTAAAATCTAAATCGTTACTTGGGCTATCATCATTACTGTCATCAGAAGTTACAGACCAAGAACCAGTAAATGTATTGGTATTAGCAGCAGTTAAAACATTATTAGGACCAAATGTAAAAATGTAATTAGAATAATTTGTAGTTTTATTTACACCTGAATCTTCATAAAATGTAATACGCCAAGTACCTTGATTTACGGTATTTACTATTGGAGTAGGATCTGTTGTGGAATTTGAATCATCATCATTAGAGCACATTGAAGCTACATTTAACATGAAAATTAATGACAATATAGGGATTAAAGCTAATTTTCTCATAGTATTAAAATTTAATTTTATAGTTATTTATAATTTAGTTTTTTTTTAAATTTTTGATAGATATAAATAGTCTGTTCCGCCATTACCTCCACTTACATCTTTTAAGCGAATCTGTGTTGATGAATATTCAATAACTTCCCAATCATCTTCTAATTCATCTAAAATAGAGCCATCATAATCCAATTCTATTTTTTCTTCAGCTCCATCCATATAGTTTGACCAAGATCCATTCAAAAAATTACCATTTGACATTGCTTGGGAAGTTCCATTACTATTGAAGGTAAATGTATATCCAGCATACATTGAAGTTTGATTTGTATCATCATAAAAATAAGACACGTACCAAATTCCATCTGTTAAGATTGCTGATAAATTACCGTTACCTCCCGGAGATTGAGAATCATCATCACAATCATCTATGGCATCCTCAATAACATCTTCAAATTGGTCATTATTAGATATCACAATGGTTTGATTATTTGAATTAGTTACTGAAATTGGATATTGAATCGCTATATATTCATTATCCTCTAACGACTCTAAAAAATTGTATAGTTGTACATTATTTGTAATAGAAATTGTTTCAGCTAATTGATTATTTGCGTTATAGATATTAACTACAATTGGAAAATTGAAATTAATACATTCTATTTCATCAAAACCATCATCTTCACCACAATCATCCATAATATCATCTAAAACATCTGAATTTTGTACTACAAGTGTGGTAAAATTTTGAAATTGAACCGTGATTGGATAGACAAAATTTACAATATCATCATCGTTTGAAAATGCATCAATTGCATCTTGAACTGTTTGATAATCCGCTTGATTTGAAACTACAATATTTTGTCCATTAACAATAACAGTTGCCGGAAGTACAACGCTAAAACAACTTGAATTGTCTAATACGTTATCAATTGATGTAGGATTTTGAGAAACCCTAGAGATTAAATTTGTTAATGGTGAAGATTTTGCTAGATTTTGACTAGTATCTTGAATGACTTCATTTTCTTCACTTTGGCATGACATTAAAAGCAAACCTATTAAACTTAAATTTAAAAAATGTTTTAGTTTCATATTTATTATTTTTTTGGGTTTATATTAGTTATAACAATTCAAATTAATTTTACCCTACCTAATTTTTAAAAAAACAATCAAAATCAAAAATGATTATATTTGTTTCAACTATTTAACAATTCATTATTATAAAACCCTACCTTAGGTTTAATTAATTTTTAGCAATTCATTAAAAGATGCCTGAAAATAATACCATTTGCCAAGAAAATATTTTTTCAACTTTTTTCAAAAGCCATGCAAAAGGGTTACGAAATTATCTATACTACAAATTTGGCAATACTGAACAGGCTGAAGATGCTACGCAAGAAGCTTTCATAAAACTGTGGCAAAATTGTAAAGATGTTCCAATTGAAAAAGCTAAATCTTACATTTATACTATTGCAACTAACAATTCCTTAAACGCAATTGCACATAATAAAGTAGTTCTTACCTATGAAAAAAACAATACTTTAATTGATAGAACCAACGAAAACCCAGAACATATATTAGAACAAGAACAATTTGAATCTAAATTATTAAAAGCTATTAATAATATAAATGAAACGCAAAGAGTAGCTTTTTTAATGCATCGAATTGACGGTAAAAAATATGCCGAAATTGCCTCCGAATTAAACATTAGTGTAAAAGCGGTTGAAAAGCGTATTCACCTAGCTTTAATTGAACTAAAAAAAGAAATAGAAAATTTTAAGTAGGGTAAAAAACAATATACTTGTTACATTATTGTAATACGAAAATTATGGATGAAGATTACAAATTAGCCAAATGGCTTAATAACGAACTTACTGCTGAAGAATTAGCCGAATTTAAACAAAATCCGGACTTTCCTTTGTATGAAAAAATCAAAGAAAATTCAGCACGCTTAAAAACTCCAGCATTTGACCAAGATAAAATGTTAAGCAACGTTGTTGCTACTAAAAAAGCAACAAAAGTTGTGAAACTACAACAAAATTGGTTCGTTCGGATAGCTGCTGTTTTAGTTATTGCTTTGGGATTAAGTTTTTTTATGGTTAATAGTTTTAAAGAAAAATATTATGGTACTGAACTTACGCAAACTGTAAATTTACCAGATAATTCAGAAGTTATCGTGAATAAAAATTCGTCTATAGAATACAAAACTTTTTTCTGGAAAAACAATAGAACAATTGACTTAAAAGGTGAAGCTTACTTTAAAGTTGCAAAAGGAAAAACATTTGAAGTCAATACGAATTTAGGTAAAGTGACCGTTTTAGGAACACAATTCAATGTAAATTCAAAAGATAACACCTTTGAAGTAACTTGCTACGAAGGAAAAGTAAAAGTAAACTACAAAAATCAAGAACTTATTTTAACAAAAGGGATGTTAGTTACTTTTGAAAATAATTCTAAAAAAGAAGGGAAAACAACATTATCAATGCCAAACTGGGCTTCTGATGAAATAGAAATGAGTTTTACAAATCAAAACTTAAAAACTATTATTACAGATATTGAAAACACATATAATGTTACCATTAAAACAAATACGATAGCAACAGATCAATCATTCACAGGAAAACTTCCAAGCAATAATTTAGATGTAGCCTTACAAATAATAGCCTCAACCTATCATTTACAAATTAACAAATCAAACGAAACAAGTTTTGAATTAGTAAAAAAGTAAATGAATTACAGTCGTTTTTTAATAATGATATTTAGTTTATTTGTCATTGTCTTACCGCTTCGAGCACAAGACAATGGCAAGACTATTTTATTGAAAAAAATATTAGAAAACATTGGCAAAACTCACGAAGTCAATTTTAATTATATCGAAGAAGAAATTGCGATTTTTAAATTAATTCCTCCTTCGAATTCAGTAACTCTTCAAGAAAAATTGAACTATATTTCTGAAAAAACACAATTAAAATTTGAATTTATTTCTGAAAAATACATCTCAGTAATCAACAATCAAAAACTTGATAAACCTTTGTGTGGCTATCTTTTGGATAAAGAAACCAAAGAACCCATACAAAATGCAACACTTTTAGTTTCTGGAACAAACTCTTATGCCATTACAAACGAGATTGGTTTTTTTGAACTTAAAACAAAATCTGCAAATACCATCGAAATTTCACATTTGAATTACAAATCAGAAATTATTCAATCTTCATTTTTATATGTAGAAAATTGTCCAAAAATCTACTTAAAAAGTGTAATAAATGATTTAGAACCAGTTGTAACAACCTTATTTTTAACCAAAGGAATCAGTAAAAAAAGAGAGGGTACTTACGAAATAAAACCTAAAAAAATTGGTCTTCTTCCTGGGTTGACAGAACCCGATATATTTCAAACTATGCAGCAAATCCCTGGAATTAATGCTACCGACGAAAGTATCTCAAATACAAGTGTAAGAGGCGGAACACACGACCAAAATTTATTTCTTTGGAACGGCATTAGATTATACCAAACAGGGCATTTTTTTGGATTAATATCATCTTTAAATCCCAATTTAGCACACAAAATAAATATTGCTAAAAATGGAACTTCAGCATTTTATGGAGATGGAGTTTCTAGTTCGGTCTTAATTTCAACACATACAGATTCTATTGAAAACACTACTGGAGCTGTAGGTTTTAACTTAATTAACGCTGATTTTTATGCAAAAGTAAAAACTTCTAAGAAATCAAACATTGAAATTAGTGGAAGACGATCGTATACTGATTTAATTACTTCACCAACTTACAAAAGTTATTTCGATAAGATATTTCAAAATACCATAGTAACCAATTACTTTGACAATCAAAACATTAAATATAATTCAAAGGAAGACTTTTATTTCTATGATTTTACAGTACAATACCATCAAAAAATAAAACAAAAAACAGATTTATTTGTTGATATCTTGAGTATTAGCAACGTATTAGACATATTTCAAACCAAAACAGAAAATAATATTACCATATCTAAAAACAGTTGCTTAGAACATCAAACTTATGGAGCAAATGCATTGTTGAGAACAAACTGGAATGCAAAAAATAGCAGCGAAATATCAATTTACGCTTCCTATTACAATATTAATTCTGAAAATGAATCGATAGAAAGCAATCAAATTTTTAATCAAGAAAACACCATTTTAGATACGGGTATAAAATTACAAAATAATCATATCCTATCTGACAATTTTACCTTTAGGAATGGCTATCAATTTAATGAAATTGGAGTACGAAATGTAGATATCGTAAATACGCCTGTTTTTTCTAGAAAAATCAAAGAAGTTTTAAAAAATCATGCGCTAATTGCCGAACTTAACTATTATTCAGTTAACGATAAATTTAATGGCCGAATTGGTTTCAGACAAAACTATATTCAAGAATTTTCAACGTTTATTTTTGAACCGCGAATTCAGTTAAATTATAAATTCACTCCGTTTTTCCAATTGGAAATTATGGGAGAAAGCAAGCATCAAACCACATCACAAATTGTTGATTTACAACAAGATTTTTTAGGTATCGAAAAACGAAGATGGACTTTATCTAACAATGAAGACATTCCTATTGTGAAAAGTAATCAAGCGTCATTAGGATTCTCGTTCAATAAAAACAATTGGTTGCTAACTCTAGAAAATTTCTACAAAAAAGTAGATGGAATTACCAGTATGAGTCAAGGTTTTCAAAACCAATATGAATTTGTAAAGACCAATGGAAATTTCACGGTTTACGGAACCGAATTTTTAATTCAAAAACAATTCAGACATATTACTTCTTGGGTAAGTTATACTTTTCAAGAAAATAATTATGAATTTAAAACATTGAATGCAAAAGCATTTCCTAATAATTTTGAAATTAAGCATCACATAAAATCAGCTTTTATATCAGATTTCAAAAATATAAAACTTGCCATTGGAGCACAATGGTTTACTGGGAAACCAACAACTTTACCAATAAGCACAACACCTATCTACACAAATCCAGAAACACCGGCTGTGGGTTATCAAGCGCCAAATTCATCTAATTTAGAGGATTATTTCCAAGTGAATTTTTCAGGTGCTTATGCTTTTAATATTGGTACAAAATCAAAACTAAATTTTGGTTTTTCGGTTCAAAATTTATTGAATAATAAAACCAGTATCAATCAACATTATCGCATCAACAATAACACAAATATTGTGGAACAGATAAATACTTTCTCATTAGAAAGAACACCAAATGCCTTTTTAAGATTTACTTTCTAATGAAAAAGTCAGGCTTTCACCTGACTTCAATATTAATCTTTTATCTTAAATACTTTTCTTAAAATATCTTCCATCAAACACCATTTGGTAATGGATGATTGTAGTAAATTGGCCCCTACAAAAAGAGTAAACCAATACCAATTTTCGTTTACATACATTCCTAAAAGCACACTTAAAAGAATAAAAGTTCCTGCTACTGCTCTAACAATTCTATTAATCATAATTTCTAATTTTAATTATATTTTTCTACCGATAAAACGGCTAAATGAACTTTTGAAATTGATTCTACCTTTTTATTAAAAGCGAACACCTCATCAAATAATATGTCTAAATTTTGTTGTAAAATAAAAGCATAAAAGACAACCGAATCCGTTTCATTCATTTCAGAACCAAACCAATTATCTTCTACACTTTCGTCAGAAGCATCTCTAAAACCTTTTACATCACGATACGAATACGATTTTACTTTAGCTTCTTTCAGCATCTTTTTGACATCTTTTTCAAATTCTGCTATTGCGGTGATTAGTACTAATTTCATAATATTATTATTTTAAACCTAACAGATTTTTGAAACCTGTTAGGTTGATTTTTAATTATTTTTCTCCCATTTTTTACGTTCTGTGATATAGTAAATCAAAGGCACTACGATTAATGTTAACAATGTTGAAACAATCGCTCCTGCGACTAACGAAATAGCTAATCCTTGGAAAATTGGATCAAACAAAATGATTGACGCTCCGATTACTACTGCTCCTGTCGTTAATAAAATTGGGGTTGTTCTAACAGCTCCCGCTTCAATAATAGCTTGTTTCATTGGAATACCATCGTTCAAACGAATTTCGATAAAGTCAATTAGCAAGACCGAATTCCGAACCATAACTCCAGCCAAAGCAATCATTCCAATGAACGAAGTAGCTGTAAAGAAAGCTCCTAATAACCAGTGACCTAATACAATTCCAACTAAAGAAAGTGGAATCGCAACCATCATAACGATTGGGGTTTTGAAGTTTTGGAACCAACCTACAATCAACATGTAAATCACAATAATTACAACTAAGAAGGCTGCACCTAAATCACGGAACACTTCTAAGGTAATTTGCCATTCGCCATCCCATTTTACAGTGAAATCACTTTCATCTGATGGTGAACCGATATACAATTCGTTTACTTTATATCCTTTTGGCAATTGCATTTTTTCTAACTTCTCATTCATTCCCAAAATCGCATAAACCGGACTTTCTAAGGCTCCCGCCATATCGGCTAAAACATATACTACTCGTTTTTGATCTTTTCTGTAAATCGTATTTTGAAGCGTATCTGTAGTAACTTTTACTAAATCACTCACCGGAACTACATTACCACGACTTCCCTTGATTTTCAAATTTTGAATATCTTGCATCGAAGTTTTGTCTTTGTCTGCAAAGGATAGTGTGATTCCTACAGGATTATTCGAACGTTCATCATACAAATTAGAAACTGGCATTTCTCTTAACAAATAAGTCAAATTACCAACAACTTGTTGTGGAGCGATTCCGTTTAACATGGCTTTTTCTCTATCTACTTCTAATTTGTATTCTACTTGAGGAGCTTCTACCATCCAATCCGTATCCACTACATCAGAAGTAGTTTCTAAAATGGTTTTCACTTGATTCGCAACTTTGATTTGCTCTTCGTAATTTGGTCCATACACCTCAGCTACTAAAGTAGACAAAACGGGTGGTCCTGGCGGAACTTCAACAATTTTTACATTCGCACCATATTTTTTAGCAATCTTTTGTACTTCTGGACGCACTACTTTTGCGATATCGTGACTTTGCAAATCGCGATCTTCTTTGTGTAGTAAATTGACTTGAATATCCGCCATGTTGCTTCCACCTCGCATATCGTAATGACGCACCAAACCGTTAAAAGTTATTGGAGCCGAAGCACCAATATAATTTTGATAATCCACCACTTCAGGAACTGTTGAAAGATATTGTGCAATTTCTTTAGTAACAGCAGCCGTTCTTTCTAAAGTAGTTCCTTCTGGCATATCAATCACCACTTGAAATTCATTTTTGTTATCAAAAGGCAACATTTTTACCGCTACTGATTTCGTAAAGAACATCAATACAGAACCTAATAAAAGTACTATCGTAACAACGAACATTAAGTTACGTTTTTTAGAATTATCTAAAAGCGGTTGTTCAACTTTCTTGTAGATTTTATAAATCCAAGACGTTTCTAAACCTTGTTCTTCTTTGTGTTCTTGTTCGTCTTTCTCATGTAATAAATGGTATCCCAAATAAGGTGTAACGGTCAAAGCTACAAACAATGATAATAACATCGCAATAGAAGCACCAATCGGCATTGGACTCATATAAGGTCCCATCATACCCGATACGAAAGCCATGGGTAAGATTGCTGCAATTACAGTAAACGTTGCTAAAATGGTTGGGTTTCCTACTTCGTTTATCGCATAAATGGCAGCTTGTTTGAATGGCAGTCGCTTCATTTTGAAATGACGGTGCATGTTTTCGGCAATAATAATACTGTCGTCGACTACTATACCTACTACGAATACCAAAGCAAAAAGCGTAATTCTATTTAACGTATAGCCTAATAAATAATAACTAAATAATGTCAAAGCAAACGTCAACGGAACTGAGAAGAAAACTACTAATCCACCTCTCCAACCCATCGCTAGCATTACTAAAACTGTAACGGCAATAATGGCAACACCTAAGTGCAACAACAACTCTCCTACTTTGTGCGAAGCCGTTTCTCCGTAATTACGAGTAATTTCTACATGTACATCTTCGGGAATTAAATTTTTCTTTAAACTTTCAACTTTAGTAATGATTTTCTCTGAAATCTGCATCGCATCGGCACCTTTTACTTTTGCAACCGAAATAGTGACAGCAGGATATTCCGAATTGAATTTTGAGAATTTCTCATTCGCTTTTCCGTACCCAAAAGACACATAGTTCTTTGGTGTTTGAGGTCCATCTTGAATTGTAGCGACTTGTTTTAAGTAAACTGGCATGTTGTTATTCACTCCTACTACCAAGTTTTCTACATCTTCTGAAGTGGCTAAAAATTTACCTGTTGTAACTAAATACTCGGTATCATTTTGTACAAAACTTCCTGATTGCGAGCTTCCGTTATTGGCTTGAATCATTTGCATAATGCTCAACGCATCTACACCATTTTCAGCCATTTTATCTTTATCTAAAACTACTTTTAGCTCACGTGTTCTCCCACCAATTTCTTTCGTAATCGCAACATCTTTTACTTTTTCAACTTCTGAAGTAACTTCTTCTGCGATTTGACGCAATTGGAAATCATCATATTTTTCACTCCAAAGCGTTAATCCCAACATCGGAACATCATCAATCGAACGTGTTTTTACGATGGGTTGCATGACACCTTCTGGAAACATGGTGCGGTTTTTCATCAATTCGTCGTATAATTTTACATACGAATCTTCACTGTTTTCGCCTACATAAAATTGCACCACCATCATAGAATAGCCATTGAAAGCCATACTGTGAATGTGCTCCACTCCCTTGATGTTACTAATAATTTTTTCTAATGGTTTTACCACTCTATTTTCTATCTCAGACGGACTTGCGCCAGGATACATGACCATAACATCGGCCATAGGAACGTTAATTTGCGGTTCTTCTTCCCTTGGAATTAAGAACGAACTATATGTACCAATAATCATCAACGCCACCATCAATAAAATGGTTAGTTTAGAGTTGATAAAGAAATTGGCTATTTTACCTGATATACCTTCTTGCATGTTATTTTTTGTTTAAAAGTTTAAAGTTTCAGGTTTCAAGTTATCTACTAAAAACCCTTACTGAACACTAACTACTGATTACTGAACACTAACCTTAGCTCCGTTGAATAATTTACCTTCAGCTGAAACGATATATTGCTCGTCTGCTGCTAATCCTGATAATACTTCTACTTGATTACCAAAAGTTTTTCCGATTCGTAACCATCTTAAAATAGCAACATTACCGCTTCCTACCGTGTAAATTCCTGTTAATTGACCTTGTTTTACTAAAGCGCTTTCAGGAACTAGAACTACATCCGTTTTAACAGTAGTTGTTGCTTTTTTAGCTGTTGGAAATTGAACGTTTACAAACATTCCAGATAAGATTTCTTTATCCATTTTGTCCAAAGTTACTTTTACCAAATATTGTCCTCCTGTATTTTTTGCGGATAAACTCACTTCAGAAACTTTTCCCGCAACTTCTTTGTTTAATGATTTTACATTGATTTTTACTGGCATTCCGTTTTTTACATTCGAAATATCACTTTCTGAAACCATTGCGGTTACTTGTAATCTTGAAGCGCCTTCAATACTTACTAATGGCATTCCTGGGTTTGCCATATCACCTTCTTTTACGAAAGTATTCGTTACCGTTCCTGAAAATGGAGCTGTGATATTCGAATAAGAAAACTGCGCCATCACTTCATTACGCATTTGTTTTGCCGCTTCTAATCCTGCTTTTGCCATTTCGTAGCGAGCGGTCATATCGTCTAATTCTTTTTGCGAAGCCGATTGTTGGGCGAACAAATTCACAAAACGATCATAATCTTTTTTCGCATTGTTGTACCCTGCTGTAGCTTGCGTGATAGAAGCATCAACTTGTGCTTTTTTAGCTTGCAAATCTGTGTTATTGATGCTTACCAAAAGTTGTCCAGCCAAAACATTTTGTCCCACTTTTACATTCACTTTGGTTACATATCCCATCATTCTTGTGCTTAGGTTCGCACTATTTTCCGATTCGATTTTTCCACTTGCCGTTATGTATGGACTATTAGAGTTTCCAGAATTTCCAGCCACTTTTACTGGAATTGCAGGTAAATCGGCTACATTTTCTTTTTTATCACCCCCACAAGATGTTAAGATTAGAGATAAAATGGTTAATATTGTTAGTATCTTTTTCATGTTGTTATTTTGTTAAAAATTGTAAGTATTGTTTAGTAAAGTTATATTCGAAAACAGCTTGCAAATGTTCTAATTCTTTTTGTGCCATTTGGGTTTCTGCCATTAATAAATCGGTTGTTTTTTCTAATCCTTGAGTGAATCGGTTTTGACGAATTCTAAAAGCTTCTTGCGATTGTTCAAAAGCTAATTTGGATAAATTCACTTTGTTTTCTGCATCAAGTAATTGACGATTCGTTTTACTTAATTCTAACTGACTTTGCTTTTTGTATTGTTCAGTTTCAACCGTTGCTTTTTCAAAATCAGCTTTTGCTTTTTGAGTTTTTCCGATGTTTTTATAGCCATCAAAAACATTCCATGATAACTGTGCTCCAACTAAATACCCTTTAGCTGAAGTTTGAAACACATGTTGGTCATACAATTCATAACTTCCAAAAGCATTTAATCGTGGCAAGAAACCGAATTTAGACGATTGAAACACTTTTTGATACGCTTCTGCCGATTTTTGCAGCGCTTGTATATCTTTTCTAGATTCAGAAAGTGTTGTATTGATACTTTCGATAGCAATTGTATTATCTAATGTTTCTACTGGCTTATAAATTTTTCCAGCCATATCTTCATTCAATAGGAACGCTAAATAATCAGAAGCATTTTGCACATTCGATTTGGCATATTGTAATTGATTAGCGATTTCATTTACACGAACTTGCACGTTTAGCAAATCGGTTTTTTGTAGCATTCCGTTTTTGAAATAATTTTCTACCAATTTTAAATTGCCTTGTGCAGTTGTATTTGCTTTCTCTAAAACTTTTACTGCTTTATACGCCAATTGCAATTGCATATACGCTTTTGAAACTTCTAGTTCCAAATATTCTTTAGTACGTTCTGTCTGCAATTGAAAAGCATCCATTTTAGCTCTTGCAGCTTGTCTTCCATACAAACCATCTAAATTAATTAGAGGTTGTTGCACCTCGATTTTAGTTGCAAAATTTTGTGTTTTATCAGGATCATTTAACAATGCTGGATTAAAGTCGGAAGCCGTTAAAATTTCTTGATTTAATTTCGACCCAAACGCCATTAAAGGATTAGTAGTTACTATTCCAGTATGCGAAACATTAATATTCGGTAAAAAAAGTGCATTCGATTGACGATAATCTGCCTTTGCAGACTGAAATGATTTTTCTGCCACTTTAATTTGTAGGTTATTTTCAGTGACTTTCTGAATTAAATCATTTTTTGAAATCGTCAAAGTATCTTGGGCAAACGTTGTTGCAGATACTACCCCTAATACAATTAATAAGTTGACTTTCTTCATAGTATAGTTTTATTCTTATTTTATGTTACAAATGTACATTGGTAAAAAAAGGTAGTCGGTAACAAGAGTTACAAAGACCTGTTACAAATGTTACAAAAAGAAAGAGCGCCTATAAAAGACGCTCTTACTAACCAATAAAACTAAAACAATCATCAACAATAGTAGATGATGTTACTTTCTTGTTCCTCCATGTCCACCCGCAACTATTTTTAATATTCTAATATTTAAATAAAAGAATTTAAAAAATTGTATCAAAGGATTTTGCATTTTGGAACGCTGTGCGTTTGATATTCTTTGTGTCATTTTTTAGGTATTTGGTATTTTGGTAAAAGTTTCTTTCTACTTAATGAACTATTCAGGAATTAACCACCAAAAGGGTTTCATTTTAGCCTTATAAATAAAAGCATAATGTAAAGCTAACTTTACCCAGTGACCCGCTAAACCAATATCTCCAAAGGTTTTCTTGATATCTCTTCCTCCAGTATTGGGATATTTTTTATAATCAGGAACAATTGGATACGTTGTAATACTTACACCACTTCCTTGTGTCATTCCGTAACCTGCTGATGCAATACAAGCAGCTCCCATATTTCCTAATGAACCTTTGTGATGTAATGATTCTTTTCCGGCTTTGATTGAATCTATTATGTTATCCGCTACTAATTTTGCTGTAATTCCAGAAGGCATACCTGTTCTTGGTGGTGATGGAAAAATTTCGGTTCCGTTTTTACTTTTTCTTGGTTTTGAAATAGTATGTGGTGGTGCAAAAGCAATTCCAGGTGCAAAGATGTTTTTATAGCTTGGATTTTGATACGTTTCTGGCCAATCTTGAACAGTCCATTCTTCGTAAGGTTTCGGTGTATAATCAGCATCAACCACCATGAAACCTCTGAATAATTTTTCGGTAATATTCTGCCCGTCTTTGTCATACGCTTGAAAACCATGTCCTGAGAAAGCAGGAATCAACATACCAAAATCAAAGGATTCAGTTTTATATTCTCCTTCTAAATTTTCATAATGTACTACTCCATCTTCCACTTTAGTAACTCCGGCTCCTAAAATCCATTTAATACCACGATCTTCAAAGATCATCTCAACCATATCTTTCGATTTCATGTTAAAACCGTTGTATTCCATCAACATGCCATCCATACCAAAATCACCTAATTCGTATTCATTGGAAATCCATGTAATTTCAGCTTTATCTCGAACCCCAAACTTTTGTAATTCTTTTTCTACATTCAAAATATATTCAAAAGCAGCACCTTGACAAGTTGCTTTTGCATGCCCGGTTCCGATAAGAATTTTTGCTTTTTTATCCGATTTTTTTAATTGGTCAATTAATTTATGAAGAGCGTCCGATGCATGTTCGGCATGATCATAAGTACAAACAGAATACACTTTATTTGTTGCTGGTAGTAAACCTTCGGTCATATCAAAAGCCAATTTTGGACCTGTAGCATTAATTAAATAATCGTAAGTAACTTTTTCTTGTTTACCTAAGTTATCTCCAAAAACGCCTTCAACTAAAATATAGGGTTTTGTTTCTGAACTATCGCCTTCGGGATGAAAGGATATGGCCTTGGCTTGTTTGTATCCAATTCCTTTTCTTTTATACAATGGTTCTAAAGGAAATATTACTTCCTTTGATTTCATTCTTCCAATTCCAACCCATATATTTGAGGGAACCCATTGGTAATTTCTATTGGGAGAAACTACTAAAACTTCGTGTTCCTTACCTAATTTTTTTCTTAAGTGAGCTGCAGCTGTATGTCCAGCTATACCAGCACCTAAAACAACTATTTTTGACATATTTTTTCGTTTTAATAAATCAAAATTAATTGATATGTATTTGTACTACAGCAACATTTGTTACATAAAAAAAACGCCCCGATTACATCGAGGCGTTTTGAATTTATTTAATAAAAACTATTCCGATTTTTTCTCAGCAGCTTTTTTAGATGAACAACATCCACCTGATTTAGCCTCTGAACCACAAGATTTTTTTTCTTCAGACGAACAAGATTTTTCAGTTTTAGCTGTTTCTTTTTTTGCTTTTTTCTTTGGCTCTTGAGCATTAACATTCATTGATAACATAAAAGCAGCCACTGCCATAATAGAAACTAATTTTTTCATTGTATTTATTTTTAAATTTATTATTTATTCTTTTGTTAGTTTTGTACTATCACAAATATATTGAAATTTACAAATAGTACTCTTAATTTTTTATTAATTTAACATTTATTACTTTTTTATTACTCGTTTTGATACATAATATTTATCGTCAAAAATAAAAGTAATAAATACCATTTTAGTATTTACGAACAAAACATCAAAGTTCATAGCATTTTTCCCAACTTTCGCATCTTCTATTTCCCCTTCTTCAATTATTTTACCATCCAATCCAGATATTATATAATTAAGTTTTGCTTTGTAAGGCAATTCAAACTCAACTCTAACAGTATCATTCTCTGTTGGATTTGGTGAAACTGTAAAGGAAAAAGGATTTTCTCCATTAATCTGTGGAGTGCTTAAAGTGGTGTTTTTAACCAACTTCACTTCATAAACTGTTGGATCAGCACTTGTTAAATTGGTTTGATTGTCCGTAAATGCAGTAGCAGAACTACTTTGAATTCCTCCAAATAAATATCCGATAACAAATTCATTATCTGTAATATTGGACAACTGTATCACTTCATTTGAATAATGCGGTAAATTCTCATTCGGAATGAATTCTGCTCCAGCTCCTTTTAAATTAGGCATTTCTACTGGTAATTGATATTCGAGCAAACTTCCATCTGCAAAACGAGTTGTTCTACTTATGGTTTTCACAAAGGGAACCGTATCATCTTGTAATAAAGTTCCATTTGAATAATAATACTGACTCATACCTCCAAAAAACAAATTGTGCATTCTGTTATTGGTAGCATCATACAAACAAGCTTTTCCGCTATGATAATTGCTTAAATATTGATTGAATTGCGTTTGCGGATAATAACCTCCTGCTTTGATATCAACTGGATATAAAAAAGGTAAATCCACCGCAATTTGAAATACGCCTGACGAAATCGTGTAGCCTAATTCTCCATTAGGAAATATTTGAGGCAACAAATTATAATCGCGACGATGCAAATGAACTGCATCTACAACTTCTTCATAATTGGCATAACTTAAATTACTTCCAGAATTATCAATAGTGAATTTTCGAATAGCATTCGAATAGGTTTGAGTAAACGTTGGATTGTTCATAGGATTATATCTTCCATCAAAACGATGTCCGCCCACTAAATAAAATGTATTCCCAATTTTACCCAACTGTCCACCTGTAATCGCAAAAACATCATTAGTAATTTGCTTGAAATACGAAGTAATTGGAGTTCCCGCCACAATAGCGTTAATCAAATTTGGCACATCAACTGAAGTCAGATTATTGAACGTTTTATGATCGGCAGCTGTTGTAGAATACGCATATCCACCAACGATAAACAAAGCATCACCATCTTGATAAAAATTCATGTTGGTCGATTGCAATTGTTCTTTAATTCCTGTCGGAAGTGAATTCACCGAAGCCGACCACGATTGTTGTGAAGCAATATCAACCACATATATATTAGTATTGTTTTGCGCTCCTGGAAAAGCATTGAAAGGTTGACGGGCATGAACACCGTCTTTTCGACCTCCAATGATTAGCCATTTTCCATTGTGCTGCGCAAAAGCATACGAATGTAATCCCGGTAAACCTGAAACAGATACCGGCGTTAACACCACATCGTATTCAAAGGTGCTTTGTGCTGTTGTTGACTGAAAAAATGCCAACAAAAACACGATTA